>DYSC01000001.1:15807-74122 GCA_020726365.1 Porphyromonas sp. | reverse complement strand
CTCCCGGACGAAGCACTTCACCATCGAGACGTACCATACGGATATTTTCATATCCAGGTATAGAGCGTACCACCACCTGATCGCCATCTTCCAATACAAAACCACCATCCGAGTTGCTCAAATTTAACTCCTTATCAATTTTAAATTTTCGAACTATTGATTTCACACTCGAATTTAACAAGGTGTTTTTGTCCTTAATAATCCGAATTACTTCAATCGAATCAGTCGCAGCAGCTTCAGTAAAACCTTTCGCTTTAACTATCAAATCCATTAAAGTTAAATTTTCAACAAGCGGAAAAGTACCAGGTGCTTTTACTTCGCCCGAAATAGAAACTTTAAATCCTTCGCGGTAATCAAATAAATTACTAATTTCAACCCTATCATCGCGTTGCAAGCTAATATCAGAAATTTTACCGGTAACTAAATCACCCAAATTAAAATTAATCATTTCGGGAACTAAATTTTCACGTTTGCGAGTTATTAAAGCCACATTTAGAAATGCATCTTCTTTTAGACCCGCTGCGTTTTCAATTAATTGCTTTACCGTAGGAGCAGTTTCGAGTGAATATACACCCGGCCGATTAACACTTCCTACAATCTCAATACGATTTTTGAATTTATCGGGGTTGGTCGAAAAAGTATATTCGTCGCCGGATTGAATTATGAATTTTTTATAATCAGCCTCAGGCACATCAATAACCTTTTTTTGATTATCGGAAATACGTACCATGGTTGCAATTTTTGTAAAAGCATCATCCTTAAAACCACCTGCATAGCGTAAAATATCGTTAAGAGTTTCGCCCTGAACTCCTTCGAAAATACTATTTATTTTGGTAGAACCTTGTACAATAACGCGCATTTTGTAAGGTTCAATTCGAATTACATCCTCATCGTGTAGCAATACATTATTCGGGATAACACCATCAGTAAGGAATTTGTAGACATCGATAGATGCAATTTGTTTACCCGCTCTGATAACATTCACTTGGCGCATGCTACCCGATTCAGAAGGACCTCCACATGCATAAAGGGCATTAAATGCTGTAGCCAACGAAGGTAAAGTATAGGTTCCCGGACGAACGGCATCGCCAATAATCGTCACACGAATACTGCGAATATCGCCGAGGTTAATATTGATTTTTGTTTCGCCACTCGATACCCCCTGATAAACTTTAGAAACTTCGGCTCGAATACTTTTTGTGGCATCTTCAACAGTTTTACCCGCCACTTTTACAGGACCAACATTAGGTATACGAATAGTACCTTCGGGCGAAACTTTGAGTTTGTAATAGGCTTCGTAAAGACCCGAAACATCAACAATTAGCTCATCGTAAGCACCTAACACATAGTTAGCAGGAGTAGGAATATTTAATTTGGGTTCGAAACTAAGTTGCTGGTTCGAAAAAAGATACGAACCAAAATAATTGAGAGCTGTAGAAGTAGGAGCTGTTGATGCTGCTGTTGCTACTTCTGCTTTACGATTTTCGGGAACTTTGGATTCGACACCGGGTGTGGCAGTTGTAGCAACACCACCTTTTGTAGCCATGTATTTTTTATACATTTCCATTTGTTCGGGAGTTAGCTTACTCATATCAACTTTACTTAAATCCTGCGAGAAAAGCGAAACCGATAATAAGCATACAAAACCGAATACTTTAATTTTGGTAATATTAATCATACTTTTTTAAGTTGAAAATTCGAAACTTGATAACCATAAAACTTACTTAATATCTTTATTTTTTTATTACTGAATATATAAGTATAGCCATTGAAGCCGTAGATGAAAAAATACCAATAGTTTCACCGACAGACATTCTGTTAATCAATTTTATTGGCTTTTCGGAAACAATGATACGAGAACCGGGCAATACTTCCGGATACGATTTAAAAAACAAAAATCGTTTTGTACCTTTCACACTTCCATTGGCATAAAGTACAAAGATATTATTTTTATTTGCATTTTCGGCAAAACCACCCGAACTATAGATGTAATCGTTGAGTTTATAGCTTGCATCGTAGCTCACCATAGTAGGAAACAATACTTTACCCACAACTCGTACAGTTTGCTGCTTACGAGGTATAAAAATAACATCACCCTGCTCTAAAATCAAATCGGATTTACCACCTTTATTATTTAATATTTGTTCGATATCTAAGCCTACAATTTCCTCACTGTTAAAGATTTTATCTATTCCTAAATTCCCTGACAATTTATTTTGCAACGAATCCACCTTCGATAAATCAGCAGCCGGATTAAGACCAGCCGATTTCAATAAGTTCATGTCGATGCTATTATTCTGTTTTTTTTCGAAAGAGTTTAACAGGTTTGAACTTATTAAGCTATTTACTTTTTCTTCCGTTTGATCTTTACTTTGAGTACGAATAAGAACAGTTCCTGCTGAATAAGCATAAGGTGTAAGTCCTCCTACACGACCTATCAAATCCGAGATACGTTCCGATTTATTAGTAATATTATAATTACCCGGCAATGTAACTTCACCCTCTATCCGCACTAAACGAATATTTTCAAATCCAGGTATAGTTCGTACAACAATCTGATCGCCATTTTGAAGTTTAAAATTTGTTGCCTCATCAATATCATTAATATCTTTGGGAATATTTACCTTAAAAACAATAGATTTTCGGTTACTATTGGTAAGGGCATTTAAATTTTTTACTGCTCTAATAATTTCAACCGAATCGGTAAATGCCATTTCGGTAAATCCTTGCGCAGTGATTAACAAATCCTTTAAAGTACTGTTTTCGGATAATGCAAACTTACCCGTTTTGCGAACAGCGCCTGCTATTGATACTGTATAGCCCGCAATTTTATCAAAAATAGATGTTACAACAATTGAATCGCCCGAAAATGGTATGTTACGGTCGTATTCTGATTCCTTAATATCAACAACTGCTTTTCCGTCCTTGGTATTTTTAAAAACTCGAATAAAGTCTCTTTCAGCATTATCAGAAAATCCTCCAGCAAAATTTAATGCTTTTTTGAGCGATTCGCCCGTCTGCAATTCAAAAATTCCAGTTCGTTTTGCCTCCCCATTTACATTTATCCTTAGCTTATAAGGTTCAATTCTTATTATATCATTATCCTTTAGTGGTATATCATTAACTGCTATGCCATCAATCAAAAGTCCGTACACATCGAGATTCGAAACAATCTTTCCGGCTCTTATCACCGTTACTGAGCGATAACTACCTATCTCGTTTGGTCCACCACAAGCATACAAAGCGTTAAAAGCTGTAGCCAGCGAAGGCAAAGTATAAGTACCTGGGCGAGCTGCTTCACCAGCCACAACTACCTGTATACTACGAATATTCCCTAACGATACATTAACTTTTGTTTCGCCCGAATTTACACCCTGATAATATTTTGATATTTCGGTTTTTATACTTTTCTTTATCTCTTCTATTGATTTTCCGGCAACTTTTACATGTCCAACATTCGGAATGCGTATAGTACCCTCGGTCGATACTTTTAATTTGTAATTCGCATCGTGTAAACCGGAAATGTCTAACAATATTTCATCGTAAGCACCTACAATATAGTTTTGAGGCGTAGGAATATTTAGTTTGGGTTCGAAAGTCAATGATTGTGTTCGAAATAAGTACGAGCCAAAAATTTTATTCGAAACAGCAGTTTTCGTCGATGTAACAGAATCATTATTCGTTTTACGCTCCTCAGTAGTATTACTTATAACCTGTGTACTCGACACCTTGTTAGATGACATGTACTTCTTATACATTTCAATCTGCTCGGGTGTGAGCTTTGAAACATCTATTTTTCCAAAATCCTGCGAATGAACACTAAACGAAAAAGCGAACAAAATTATTAGCAAATAAATTCTTATCATTTTATTGGAAATAACTTAAAAATCGACACATATATAATAACAAATATATTCTCGCAAACGCATAAATTCAATTGTAAGCTATCTACTATAAACTATTTACTGTAAACTCTAAACTAAATTACAGTCTTCCATCCACCCATCGACGATCTACTATTGCTTTGGCATCGAAAATAACAGCACCTGCTGCATGATGTTTTTCGAAGTCAAAAGTCTTAAATTCATCGTGAGCCACTGCTAATAATATGGCATCGTATTGTTTGTTTTCATCTAACTTTGTTAGAATTCCGACACCATATTCGTGCATTACTTCATCGGCAATTGCCCATGGATCGTAAATATCCACATTGGATCCAAACTCGCACATTTCGTTGTAAATGTCCACCACTTTTGTATTACGTATATCAGGGCAGTTTTCCTTGAAAGTTATACCCAAAATTAACACGTTGGCACCTTTAATAGTTTGCCCTTTTTGTATCATAAGTTTCAATACTTTGTTGGCAATAAAAGGTGCTATACTGTTATTTACGTGGCGACCTGATAAAATTACCTGCGGCACATATCCCAACGACTCGGCTTTGCTTGCCAAATAATAAGGATCTACACTGATACAATGACCACCAACCAATCCTGGACGGTATTTCAGAAAGTTCCATTTTGTTCCGGCTGCTTCGAGCACATCGTTGGTATCAATACCCACTTTATCAAAAATAAGCGCTAATTCGTTTACGAACGAAATATTCACATCGCGCTGTGCATTCTCAATAATCTTAGAAGCTTCAGCAACTTTGATACTTGGGGCTTTGTGTGTGCCAGCGGTAATAATTGATGCATATAAGCTATCCACTATATCAGCAATTTCGGGAGTTGAGCCGGATGTAACTTTTTTAATTTTTGTAAGTGTATTTACTTTATCGCCCGGATTGATACGTTCAGGGCTGTATCCGGCAAAAAAATCCTGATTAAAAATCAGTCCCGAACGCATTTCGATTACAGGAACACAGTCTTCTTCGGTACATCCCGGATAAGTTGTTGATTCGTAAATAACAATATCGCCTTTTTTGACAACTCTGCCAAGCATTTCGGATGCTTTGATAAGCGGAGTTAAATCGGGCATATTGAAATTATTAATGGGTGTGGGAACCGTAACAATAAAAAAATCGTAATTTTTTAAATCGGCTTCGTTCGACGAAAAAGCAAGTCCTGATTCGGGATTGAGTTTTCGAAGTGAAGTTGCCTCGAGCATACCGTCTAAATCGGCTTCGAGCGTATGGTCAACCCCATTTTGAAGTTCATCAACTCGCTGATGATTAATATCGTAGCCTAACACTTTGTATTTTTTACCAAACTCTATGGCAAGGGGTAAGCCAACATAACCTAAGCCAATAACGGCTATCCTGAAATTTTGCATATTGCGGGTCACTTTAGATTTTTTAAATAAAAACATGCAAAGATACAAAAAATCTTTGAAAACACGGACAAAATTGTGGTTGTAGAGCAATAAGTTTGATTGAAAATAATTCGTAACTTTGCACAAAATACGACAAAGCATGCCAAAAATTGAAATTTTCCCGCTTGTAAATGACGAGGGAACTGTCATTGGAAAAGCTACACGAACTGAATGTCATTCGGGTAGTTTTCTGCTTCATCCTGTGGTTCACCTACATGTAATAAATTCAAAAAGAGAACTTTACTTGCAAAAAAGAGCCGACAACAAAGATATTCAGCCTGGTAAATGGGACACATCTGTAGGTGGACATGTGGATTACGGCGAAGAAATTGAACAGGCTCTGCGTCGCGAGGTGCGCGAAGAATTAGGAATTGAACACTTTGAACCGGTTTTTATGCTGCGCAACAAATTTGTATCCACTCAGGAAGCGGAACTAGTGCATAGTTTCTATGCTATTTATGATGGACAAATTTTGCCCGACCCTATTGAAATTTCGGAAGGGAAATTCTGGACATTAGAAGAAATTAATCAGAATTTATGTAAAAATATATTTACACCAAATTTTGAAAATGAATACCGGAAAATTATAAATGAAGGACTGTTGCCAAGGTAGAAGGTAGAACCAACGGTCAGCTACCGAAGGGAGATAAATTAGAAACTATGAAAAAGTCAGTTTTTGCGTTATTTGGTGAGATTTGGAAGTTTATAAAAGCAGATTTTCATGCGCTTTCGTATATCTATACTTTTGTTTTTATAGGAGTAGCCATATTTTTAAATTACGAATTAGGTTTTTACCGAACGGTAATGCGCAACAGCTATTTCGAAGGAAACTCGATGCTGTATTTTCCGCTTTTCTATCTCTTTTTTTATTTTGCAGTTGCCATACCAACCTTATTCTTCCGAAAAGAATATAAAAAGCTCAACAATTCAAAATTTTATGCTAAATCGCTATTTTTCATATTGTTGTATGGCTTGTCAATCGGATTTTACGCCCATAAAAACATACAAATCAGCAGTTTTTTTCACGAAGAAAATGCTTACATTATCCGCCTGCTTTCGCAACTCAAAAGTATTTTATTCTACTTTGTACCACTCTACATATTCAAACATTTATACGATAAAAAAATTGAAGGCATTTACGGATTAACGCCTAAAACAAGCCTCCTACGCGGTTACTTTTCGCTTTATCTAATGCTACTTCCGTTTATTATTCTTATCTCGTTTAGCGCCGACTTTCAAACAGCTTATCCACAATTTAAGCCATGGTATTACGAAGGAATTTTTGGGCTGCCAACTGCTGCTTACACTTTTCTTTTTGAAATAAGTTATGGACTCGATTTTATTATGACCGAGTTGCTTTTTCGTGGTGCATTAGTTATTGGCATGACGGCACTTTTGGGAAGAAGTGCTGTTTTACCTATGGTGACTATGTATTGCGCAATCCATTTTGGGAAACCGCTGGGCGAAACTATCTCATCCGTTTTTGGCGGTTATATATTGGGTGCGCTTGCTTATCAAACCCGTCATATTTGGGGTGGTGTAATTGTGCACATTCTCATTGCACTATCAATGGAGATTATGGCACTTTTTCATTTTTACAGCAAAGAATTTTAGAACCTCACTCCTACCCGAACATCGGCATGTTGCAGATTATAAGGAAGCAATACCGTGTAACCAATAGGTACAGTGAGGTAAACTGCCGGACGTTTTTTATTCAAACCGCTTAACTGCCAAGCATAATCGAATAAAAATCCGTAACCTTGTGTAGCCAACTTAGCCGGCAAAGCATTTGCGTTATCGATAAGCGAAAACAAATTACGATAGCCAAATTCCAAACTATATTACTTGGTAACCTTGAATATATTGATGTACTTGTGCAAACTATCGGTTTTGTAAAGTTTTGTTGAACCTGTAGTAGCATCGCTTGTGTAAGGTAAACGTGTAAAAAGCACTGTTGGGAAAAGTAGTATAAAAATGGAAATTTTGATATTCATGGGGATAATTATTGAAATGTAAAACTTGTGTATAGTTGAATTTTAAAGTTTCATAAACTGTTTATTTTATTAATATTTGTTGTGAAATTTGAAATGCTTGTTTTACTCTATCAGCCATGCCTATACCATCGCGAATGCTACCCGCAAGAATTAAACCTTTAAATTTTTTCTCAATTTCGGCAATGGTTTTAAATCGCAGCTCCGATTTTATATCGTACTGAGCAATAGCATATTGATATCTATTAATTCGCAGTAAGTCTGGCTTACTTTCAACTTGCATTGTAATTCTCAGTTCATCCAAAATAACATTGGTTAAAGCCTCATTTGTTAATTCGAGCAATTCTTTTTGCTTCATACCACCCCAAAAAACCGACAAAAGCGCTCCACCTACAGGAGCTCTTCGAATGAAAATAGCCGAAGGAAAAAGCACTCCAAGTACCTTTCTGTTTTCCTTCGAAGCTACCAATCCTCCAAAGGCATCTAACTTAATTCCAGTCCATTTATTGTAGCCCACAGCTGTGTTAATAACTGGCGAGTAGGTGGTATCAGACAACGATTGCAATAAATCCGCAGCCACAAAAGGTAGAATTGCCGGAAGTTGATAGCCTCCAATAGTCGTAATTACATGGGTTGAAAGTATTTCAAAATGATTATTATTTTCTTTCTGAAATATTGTTTTAAAGCCATTCATTTCATGCTGAATTTCAACATCTTTACATTCTAACTCAATATTTTTATCTCCTATACGAGTAGCCAATGTATCCACAATTTGTTGTAAACCGCCATTTGTTGAAAATACTTCGCGGGTAACTTTTGGCTCGTTGGCTGAACTGGTATTTTGTTTTGCTTCTTTTCGTTTGGCAATGGTTCCCCGTATAAAGCCACCGTATAGCACTTCGAGCGCATACAATTTTGGTAAAGCATGGCGCGTAATAAGCGTTGCAGGGTCGCCGGCATACACACCGGACAAAAACGGATCGACAGCATAATCTAAGAAACTCTTGCCCAAGCGACGTTTCACCAATTCGGCTATTGATTCGTCGGGATAGCCGCCTTTAGGTCTGAACGGCTCACCCAGAATACGAAATTTATCGTACCAACTAAAAAGTGGCGTACCCACAGCCGAAAGCAGACCCGAAGGCAAGGCATGCCACCGATTTTTTTTCCAGATATACCGTTTTTGGGCACTTTTATCGGCAACCAGAAGTTCGCAATCCGGCTTTAATTCATCTAACAAGCTCACAATTTCCGCCGTAGCCAACACGCCTGTCGAAGGACCTGTTTCGTAAGTAAAATCCCCATCGGTAATAGTTCGAATTACACCACCTACACGAGAATTTTGTTCCAAAACCAGTACATTTTTACCAGCCTTGGACAAATAATAAGCCAGCGAAAGCCCCGTTAGCCCAGCTCCAATTACGACCACATCTTTCTGAATAGTTTTCATCGCTCACTTTTAATAAAATTATAAAATAGGGATACTAAAATATCATCGCTCATCGGAATGACCACTCTGCAAATTTGTTTTACACCCAACTCATTTAATGCAAAGGGAATAAGTTCGGTGTCTAAATCGAAACGCGTTTCGAGATTCTCATTTACAAAACTTAATGGCACAACTACAATTTCGTTAATATTGTTGTTATACAAAGTTTTAAGCATATCGACGGTGTAAGGTCGCGTCCATTCTCCGTGACCGATTTTGGACTGATAGCTCAAATGATAAGGCAAATCTAACGATTCGGCAATAAGATACGCCGAACTTCGCATTTTTTCGGCATAACGGTCGCCCCGTTTCGAAAATGATTGGGGAATAGCATGGGCGCTAAACAATAAATGTGGCTTTTGATAGCCCATTTCGTCAATTTTTTGCCGGATAAGGCGCGCCCAATATTGAATAAAAAGTGGAGCGTCGAAATAATCTTCGATAAATCGGATTTGAATACTTCTCAGTTTTGTTTGCATTTTATCCAACGAAGTTTGAACACTACCTGTTGTCGAAAAACTGGCTTGCGGATACATCGAAATAATGGCAAAATCGTGTACTCCTGAAGCATTTAGCTCTGCTATTTTGGTTTCGATAAAAGGCTCCGAATAAGAATAAACACTGCATACATGGTAGTCGGAACCTACCAACAACTGAAGTTGCTCCGCAGTAGCCTGCATCGATTTTTGCAAAGGTGAGCCTCCGATTAATTCGTATTTTTTCCATGACGATTTGTATCGTAAAACACTTATAATGTCCGAAATAATTGTTCGTACTATGCTGGGAGCATACAGTATGGCTTTGTCGTTGAACATACGTTTCAGAAACACCCGCATATCCGGTTCCGATACGGGAGCTCCCATATTGGCTAATAATACTGCTTGCCTTTTCATTTTAAATGGTAGTTGAGTATTTTCCTTCCTGAAACATAAATGCGGGGTCGAATGCCACAGCTACATTGCGAACTATCATCATACCTTGTGGCGTAACGTGCAATTTATTATCGGCAAATTCAATCAATTTATCATCGATTAATGAACTTAATTTTAGAATATCAAATTGTGTAATTTCGAGGAATTCACTTAGCGAACAATTATATTTTTCGGCCATAACAGCAAAATCTAACTCCCCATTACACATGATTTCGTTTATCGTATCACGAATTAAAATTTCAGGATTGCTAAGCGTATAACCACGCTCCACAGCAAAAGTCCCCGATTCGATAGCCTCTGCATATTTATCGTATTGTTTGATGTTTTGCGCATAAAATCCGTTCAACTGACTTATTCCAGACGCACCAAATGCGTACACTTGCCCGGTGGTTTTACGGGTGTTATAGCCTTGAAAATTTCGCTGTAACATATTATTTTGCTTTGCAATAGCAAGGTCGTCATCTTTACGGGCAAAATGGTCCATACCAATTACCTCATATCCGTTTGCCGACAATTCGTTAATGGCATACACCAACATGTCTAATTTTTCGGCAGGTGTAGGAAACCGATGGTGCTCCATAAGTCGTTGCGCCTCGTTGAACCATGGAATATGTGCATACGAAAAGGTGGCTATCCTATCCGGCTGTAATTTAATAATTTGCTGAATGTTTTCGCGAAAGCTTTCGGGAGTTTGCAAGGGCAATCCATATACCAAATCCAAATTTAAACCTCTAAAGCCTTTCGATTTCATATAAGTCAGCATTTCATCTACGTCGCATTTGGGTGGTAAGCGATTAATAGCATCTAAAACATCGGAATGAAAATCCTGAATTCCCAAGCTAATACGGTTAAAGCCAATCTCGTGGAGCACATCTACATCCTTAAAATCGAGATAAGCCGGACTACATTCCATGGCTATTTCGGCAAAATCGGCAAACAGAAACTCCGAATGCAACACCTGCATTATCTGACGCACATAGTTTAAATTTATCGAATTAGGTGTACCACCTCCCCAACTCACCTGTGTTACAACACGTTTTTTATCAATAAATTGCGCCACCATTTTTATTTCAGCTATCACAGCATCTATGTATCTTCTAATTTTATCATCGGATTGCGTAATTGTTGTATTGCAACCACAAAAATGACAACGTTGCACACAGAATGGAATGTGAATATAGATAGAAATATTTTTAGGTTCGGCGCTGTTAGAGCTTTTAATTTGTTCTAAATATTCAACATTCTTAAATACCGTATTAAAAGCAGTTGCCGGTGGATAACTGGTGTAACGCGGCACTGGCAAGTTGTATTTTTGAAAAAGCGATGAAGTTATATTCATAATAATATTCTATTTTATAAAAAAAAATTATTCTTTTATCTTTGCCGGTAGGGCATATAACAAAATTAGAAAAGCAAAAATCGAAAGCAGTATTTCGGTATTAAATAATCCTCTATAACCAAACTCGTTCGCTATTTTTCCACTCGCAGTTGCCACAAGTAAACTACCAATATGTGTAATCACAATTTGAATGGTAAAATCAGTTCCTTCACGACCTTTCCGCACGGCATCCATCGAAATAGTATAAATACCAACAGTGGATAAGCCATAAGCACACCACACCATACCGATTCCGATGTATAAAGCTGCCTGAGAAGGCTCAATACCCGATAGATACCGAAAATAAAGCCCTGCGACCAAACTCATGGTCAAGAACACAAAAAGTGCCATTCGCCGACCGATTTTCTGCATCAAATAGCCACCTACAAGCGTAGAAACAGCTGCTGTGAGCGTTCCAAAAATACCCGACATAAACGCTATCTCCTTTACATTATAGCCCAAATCGACCAAATACGGTTTTAGCATAGCCATAATTCCTATCAGCCCTGAGTAATAAAAAATCAACAACATTATTTGCCTAAACTTTCCTTTTTGCTTAAAAAATGATAAAACATCTTTTAAACTAACACGCTCCTTTTCAACATTGTCGGCAGGTAACTCTCGCTTCGAAATAAATAAAGGCGCTACTGCCACCAAAACAAATACCGACAACATAATTAGCACATTAGACCATCCATAATAATGGTATGCAACCAGCAACACACCTGTTCCGAAAAACGAACCGACAAAACTTCCACCCGACTGCATACTATTCCCAAGGCTTCTTTCCGATTTTTTGAGCGAAAGTATGGCATAAATATCCACTGCAATATCCTGCGTAGCTGAGGCTATAAATGCTATAATTACTAAGAAAATAATCAGTTTGAAATCGGTTTGAAGATTAAAAAAGGCAATAGAAAAAATGATAGCCGCATAAAACAACTCCGAAATTAAAATCCAACGTTTCAACTCCTTCGTGCTACGCGCTTTATTGTCGACCAAAGGTGCCCACAAAAACTTTAATGTCCAGGGAAGTTTTACCAGTTGCAACAAACCAATTGAAGATAAGGAATAATTCTCCTGACGCATTATGACAGGTACAACCGTTGAGAAAAAGCTCATGGGGATTGACTGTGCAATGTAAAGGCTAAAAAGCACTGGAAATTTATGCCAATTTCTTTCACTCATAAATTAAAAATTTACCGAAAGTTTAACACCCACTTGCAATGGCTTCCCAGTCTGTACAAAACTTTTACCAAGCGCTTCAAAATAAAAAGATTCGTAACGCGTAGAAGTTAAATTACTACCCCAAATGTCGAATTTCAAATTCTGACGCACAAAACTTATACGTGCATCCAATAGGCTGTAATACGCCTGTTTATGCGAATTTTTATCGTTCCAATAAATCTCGCCCGTACCTTTGAATAAAGTACTTAACACAATTTTATTCAACAATTTGGAATTTTCTATCTGAAACGTTTTCATTAATTGACCAGCCACAGTATGTTTTGGCACGTAAGGAATAAAATTTCCGCTGTAATTGGTGGTGTCATTGAGCACATTTTCCTCAAATTTAGCATCGGTTAAACCGTACGAAGCCATGAGTTCAAAACCGGCGATAGAAGCCGAATTGAGCGCCAGTTCAAAACCTTTACTTATTGAATGCCCCGCATTTTTAAGCATAGAACCTGTTCCACTTGGCGTTGTTTGATAAATCTGTTGGTTTTTCCAATCGATGTAAAATAGAGAAGCTTCCAAAAATACTTGATTTCTAAAAAGCGTTGACTTCACTCCCACTTCGTAATTCCAACTATATTCCGGCTCAAAAGTCAAATCTTCGGGGCGCTCAAAAGTAGAATTGAAACCACCCGTTTTGTATCCCCGCGCAATTAAAGCATACACATTTGTTGAATGTATTTTGTAATTAATCGAAAATTTGGGCAGCACCTGAAGCGAAACGAGTGGATTGTAAATTGTATCGGCTAAGGTAGTACTTTGACTGTTTTTTGTGCGTACGTATCGGTAGTCCATTCGGTCATTTTCAGTATCAAAGCGTACTCCTGCCACAATATTCATATTTTTTACCGGAAAATTCCGAAAGGTAGATTGATGAAAAAAAGCACCTCCAGTTATTGTATGGTCGTATTCCTTCAAGGTATTTAATTTTTGTTTGTAGATATTTGCTTCTACATCGTTAAAAAATTGCTGTCTGAAAGCATAACCGCCAAATAACCAATTGTATCCTTTGTTCTTTTTAGCCTGAATGGTTATTTCTTGCGAAAACATATTTTGGTGCTGGCGCTGAATAATAAAATACAATGAATCGATGCTAAAATCTTGATCGATAGCTTGTTTGTCGTTTAAATATTGATAGGAACTTATTGCCGAAAGATCGAATTTTGGTGCAGCATATTTGAGTACCAATGCGTCGGAAAGAAGTTGACGATTGTAACCACTTGCCTGATTATAGCGAATTTTTGCCACCGAATCGTTTGCCGCAAAGTACTGCGCATAAGGATAACCGCCTTGAATACTATTCTCGAAACTCAAAATATTTTCGATTGAAAATTGCTCGTTCAACGTATATATCAACCTATTACGCAATCCATACGTATCGAGCATATCTACTTTTTTATTTAAATAATCGTTTGTAAAAAAGCCATCATTATGCCTATAATTCAGTGCCAACGACCACGCCAACTTATCGCTCGCTTTGGCATAATGAGCCGCTGTAAATAAATAGCTTCCATGCGTTGCAGCTTGCACATTCACATCCGTTCCTTGATAATATTGCGGCGATTTAGTCAAAATATTTACAATTCCGCCCATAGTATTTCGACCGTATTCGGTTCCTTGCGGTCCGCGAAGCACCTCTAACCTACTTATTTCGAAAAAATCGAAGTTAAAAGCAGCTTTCTCGAAATAAGGCACATTATCGACATACAAACCCACCGAAGGCGCATTGATACGTGAGCCCACGCCCCGAATGTAAATGGGAGAAGTTAATTTAGACCCATAATCGGGCATAAAAAGATTAGCAACCGTGGAAGTGGCATCTGTCAGCGAATTTAACCCAAGCGATTCAATCTGTTTGGAATTTAGCAAAGTAACCGAATTTGAAATTGATTTAAGACTTGTTTGATTACGCGATGCTTGAACCACAAGCTCGTTTAAAGTAATAGAATCTATCTTTTCAACTGTATTACTTTTGGCTTTAACAGTTGTAAAAACAAATATTAAGCCTGCAAAAAGTACAGTTTTAGTTGTATTATACATTTTTTGAAATCGTATTAATTGTACCTCCCGATTATTCTAAGCCATACTATTTGTACGCTTAAAATAACCTAAAAGCATCTACTGCAATTACAATTGTAGATGACTATTGAGTATTATGAATATGTTGAAAATAAAAGGGCGCATTTACCAAAAAAGTAAATGCTGCGTGGTACTAGGGCATAAATACCTAAGCCCAACCAATTCCTATGAATTGATTTAACAAAAAAATGGAGGGGGGCGAGAAAAGAAACGAAATGAATCAAATTCCGCTAAAGGATGCGGAGAAAGCGGGAAGAGTTTTTGAGAAATAAAACAGAATAGCGGTTCTACTTTCACAGTATCTGAAATAACAGCCTGTTGGGCAAAATCAACATAATTTACAATGGCTACCGGCACAGAAGCCACTTCTTGCTGAGTGATTACGATGTATTTGACAGGAATATCCGCTTTTGCAGGTGTCAGGTGAAGTCCAGGTATCAGTAAACACGACAAATAACTTACCAACATAAGTATTTGAGGTATAAACGAAGCAAATATGGAACTTTCGAACATCAACATAAAGTGTGTGTCTTTTTTTGAGCCTTTTTGGGGACTCGAACCCCAGACCTATTCATTACGAATGAATTGCTCTACCAACTGAGCTAAAAAGGCAATATTTTCAGATTGCAAAGTTACATTATTTATTGAAAAATGAATGAATCTGCATTTTTTTTACATAAAAAAAGACTAAAACAGCTCTGTGCCGAATTAATCCTTTGATTTTCAAGCCTGTGGAGATTATCGGACTCGAACCGATCACCTTAACACTGCCAGTGTTACGCTCTAGCCAGATGAGCTAAACCCCCGTACTTGATTTTGAAATTGCGGTGCAAAGATACATAAGTTTTAGAAATTAGTTGTATTTTTGTTCAAAATATTTCACACTTATGCTTATATTCAATACGACATACAAAGTATCAAATTCAATTACAGATAGTTGGATTGAATGGATTCAACTCCAACACATTCCGTTTATGTTGGTCGACAAGCAGTTTAGCAAACCACAAATTGCAAAAATTGTAGGAAGTGAAGATGAACAGGGTGTTTCGTATTCCGTTCAGTTTCATATTGCCGATATGCCTACACTTATGGATTGGCACAACCAAAATGCCACCCAATTTCAACAAAATTTTCAAAAAGCATTCGGCAACGATGTGCAGTTTTTCTCCACCGTACTCGAAATTGTTGAATAATGAACAAAGAAACAATTATACTTGGCATTGACCCTGGTACAACAATTATGGGTTACGGCATTTTGAAAGTGAACGGAAACAAAACCGAAATGCTTGCCATGGGTGTACTCGATTTAAAAAAATACAAAGATCATTACCTGAAATTACAACGCATTTTTGCACGTACTTTATCCTTAGTCGACGAGTTTCACCCTGATTTTATGGCTATTGAAGCACCTTTTTATGGAAAAAATGTGCAATCGATGCTTAAATTAGGTAGGGCACAAGGAGTTGCCATGTCGGCTGCCTTGTACCGCGATGTACCGATAACAGAATATGCGCCTTTGAAAATAAAAATGGCCATCACCGGAAGTGGAAGCGCTTCAAAAGAACAAGTGGCTGATATGCTTCGTCGCTATCTCAATATTCCGCAGGAACAAATGTTGCCACAATTAGATGCAACCGACGGATTAGCAGCAGCTTACTGCCATTTTTTGCAATTGGGACGACCCGAATCAAGCAAAGCATACTCCGGCTGGAAAGATTTTATTGCCAAAAATCCCGAAAGGAAACGGGATACAACTAAGCCTACTTAACCACTTATTTTTCTTTAGCTACGAATTTGTACGAATTTTATCAACATATCATCACATCAACTCATCATCACATTATCACATCAACTTATCACCACATCAAAAAATGTTTAAAATACTATCCATCAATCCTGGCTCTACTTCTACAAAGATAGCTATTTACAACGATGAAGTAGTTCAATGCGAACACACCATACGGCATTCGAGTGCAGAGTTAGCTGATTTCAAAAGCGTTTTCGATCAATACGAATTTCGGAAGTCAATTATTTTAAAAACGCTGACTGACGAAAATATTAACTTACAGGATTTTTCGGCCATTGTTGGTCGTGGTGGTTTGATGCGCCCCGTAGAGTCGGGAGCTTACGAAGTGTGCGATGCGATGATTGACGATATGAAAACCGGTCGCGAACACGCGAGTAACCTTGGGGCGATGTTGGCTCGCGAAATTTCGCAAAGAATTCCCGGTTGTCGTGCTTTTATTACCGACCCTGTGGTGGTGGACGAATTGAAGGAAGTAGCACGAATAAGTGGTTTGCCTCAATTTCCACGTCGCTCAGTTTTTCATGCGCTCAACCACAAAGCTATCGGACGAAAATATGCCAAAAACATTGGCAGCGGTTACGAAAAACTAAATTTAGTCATTGCCCATCTTGGTGGAGGTATTTCGGTAGCGGCACACCGAAAAGGAAAAGTAATTGACACCAATCAGGCATTGGATGGTTTTGGATCGTTTTCGCCCGAACGTGCCGGAACTATTGACGCAGGCGCTTTAATTAATATGTGTTTTTCGGGTGAATATACCAAAGACCAAATTCACAAATTGCTGGTTGGGAAAGGTGGTTTGGTTGCCCATTTAGGCACAAACGATACAAAGGAAGCCACACTCCGCGCCACCAATGGCGACAAACACGCTAAATTAATTCTCGAAGCAATGGCCTACAATGTAGCCAAAGAAATTGGCGCCATGATAGCTGCCCTCGAAGGGGATGTAAATGCAGTGATTCTGACTGGCGGTATTGCCCATAACATCTTTGTAGTGAACTATATAAAAAAAATGATATCACCAATTGCTCATTTGGTTGTATATCCCGGCGAAGATGAAATGGAATCTTTAGCACTTGCTGGATTGCGGATTTTGAGAGGAGAAAAGGCGAAATTTTATTCACCTTTACGTTAAAATTATTACTTTTGCAAACTATTTTAATTAATTATCTAAAAATTTTATGACAAAAATAATCTCTCCTTCGATGCTTTCGGCCGATTTTGGCAACCTGCAAGCCATGTGCGAAATGATAAATGCAAGCGAAGCCGAATGGCTGCATTTCGATGTAATGGATGGTGTATTTGTTCCTAATATTTCGTTTGGTTTTCCGGTAATTGAAGCCGTAAAAAAGCACTGCCGAAAAATGTTAGATGTGCATATTATGATTGTGCAACCCGAAAAATACGTGCAACGCTTTGCAAAAGCGGGAGCCGGCGTGCTTACTTTCCATTACGAAGCTACTGAAAATCCGGATGAAGTGATTCGGTTAATTCGTGCTGAAGGTATAAAAGTGGGCATTTGCGTAAATCCTGACATTCCGGTAAAAGTACTCGAACCATTTATCGAAAAAGTGGATATGGTGCTACTTATGTCGGTTTTTGCAGGTTTTGGCGGACAGAAATTTATCGAAGAAACATACAGCCGTATCGACGAATTAAAAGAAATGATAGACCGAATGAATCCCGATTGTCTGATTGAAATTGACGGCGGCGTAACACTCGAAAACGCTCCCAAACTGTTTGCGCATGGTGTAAATGTATTGGTTGCCGGAAGCACCGTTTACAATGCTACCAATCCGCAGCAAATGATTATTGACTTGAAATGTTGACAAATTAGGCATATCACGTTTCTCAAAAAACTTTGTGTTACTTTGTGTGAAGCTTTGTGATACTTAGTGTTATAGCTTTTTTTTACACAAAAAACTCAAAGTTAATAATTGATTGATATACAAATACTTTAACCCTAATGAATTTTTTGCAACGAACACCTTTTTTCAGGTTATTGTTGGCGTTACTTTTCGGAATAATTACCTTCAGGTATTTTCAAATTCCGGTATTGACCTTAACAATTCTTGTTGTGGTTGCAATTTTAGTGATTTCAGTATCGTTTTTCATCCGAAAAACAGCAATTCAATACCGATTTCGTTGGTTATTTGGCAGTGGACTATTTTTATTGCTATTCAATCTGGGCTATTTACTTTGTTTATTTTCTGAATCGAAAAGCACTTTCTACCCATTAGGCGAACGAAAAACTTTTTTGGTAACGGTAAATTCGGCAACGGTTGAAAAACCAAAATCGTATCGGTGCGAAATAAAACTCAACAAGGTATTGGACCAAAACAAATGGAAAACAGCCACAGGAAATGCTATGGTATATTTCGAAAAAAATGAGTTGGCAAAAAACTTATTAGTAGGCGATGAATTTATTGTACAAGCCACTTTCAAAGAGCCTCCCTGTGCCGAGAACCCCGGCGGATTTGATTACGCCGCTTACCTCAAACAAAATAACATTCGCGCTACTGCCTACATTAATGCCTCAGATTGGTATAAAACAAAAACAATTCCGCCTTTTTCAATTCGCAGAGAGGCTAATATTGTACGATCTAAATTACTTGCCATTTACGAAAAATATGGCATAAAAGACTACGAATTTGCTGTATTGGCCGCACTTACTGTTGGTTATACCGACGAATTGAGTCCCGACTTGCGCGCCAGTTACAGTGC
Source organism: Porphyromonas sp. (assembly GCA_020726365.1). GTDB lineage: Bacteria > Bacteroidota > Bacteroidia > Bacteroidales > Paludibacteraceae > Paludibacter. The sequence goes on along the minus strand of DYSC01000001.1, from coordinate 55,173 downwards.
CACAGGTGCCATGCACATACTTTCGGTTAGTGGTTTGCATGTCGGGATTGTGTATGTTGTTATTGCTTTTCTGTTGAGTTTTTTAAAGAAAAATCGCTTTCAATTATTTCTCCGCGCTATTTTAATCGTTTTATTTCTATGGACTTACGCTTTTATTACCGGTATGTCGCCTTCGGTAGTTCGGTCGGCACTTATGTTTTCGTTTGTAGCTATTGGCACTTCACTCGAACGCAAATCGCAAATTTACAATACCGTATTTATGTCGGCATTTTTAATGCTGCTAATCGAACCAAATTTTATTTATAACATTGGTTTTCAACTTAGTTATGCAGCGGTAATCAGTATCGTTATCTTCCAAAAGCCTTTTGCAGCTCTTCTACCCGCTCGAAATAAAGCCATACGTTGGCTACGCGATTTACTTAGTGTTTCGGTTGCAGCTCAAATTGGTACACTGCCATTTACACTGTATTATTTCCAACAATTTCCGAATTATTTTTTGCTCACAAACCTTGTGGCAATACCACTTTCAACCATTGTTATATATTTAGCTATCACGCTTTTGGCAACCTCATTTATACCTACAATTGCTACATTTGTAGCCATTCTACTCAAATGGTCGTTGGTATTACTCAATTTTTTAATAGTTGAAATTCATCATCTACCCTTTTCTGTTTCCATACTCACACTTAATTTCAGTCAGGTTTTTGCATTAGTTAGTGCCATAACCTTTATTTCGCTGTATTTTTATACAAAAAAAGCAATTCCATTACTTGTCGGACTTTCGTGTATTTTCGTTGTATCATTTTTGTCTTTACTAACAACTTACAATACCTTTCATTCTCAAAAAATCATTGTATATTCAGCATCTAAAGATTTGCATATTAATTTTATAGACAAAAATAAAAATTATATTCATTCCTCAAATCAGCAGGAACTCACCAAACTTGCCGGTATATACTGGAAAACAAACAAAATTGAAATGCCAGATACAATTCATTCGCAAAAATATTTTCAGAATAATCTTGCCGAATTTCTGAATAAACGAATTTTAATTGCTAACGAAAAATATTGGAAAAGTAAAACCAGCATAGCACCATTATGCGTTGACTTACTGATTATTGGCAATAAATCGAAGCCAAAGGTAACCTATCTTTTCGAGAATATAATTCCAAAAACGGTTATTGTCGACAAGAGCATTTCGCCATGGTATACCGAAAATATTCGAAAAGTCTGTGTCGATAAGTCCATCGCCTTTTATTCCATTGCAGAAAAAGGGGCATTCATATACGAAAAACAATATTAGAAACTCTCTTTTTTTTATTACTTTTGCACTCAAAATAGAAAGCATCTTATGATTTCAAAAATAATAGCCGAAGACCTTATTCACAAGGTTGAAAAGGAACTCAATAGGGCTGACAAAATAGTAATTGTGGTTCATGTAGGTCCTGATGGCGATGCTATGGGTTCGTCGTTAGCAATGTGGCATTACCTAATGACTATCGAAAAAGAGCCGGTAGTGATTGTACCAACAGCCTTCCCAAACTTCTTGTCGTGGATGCCGGGTTCTGAAAATGTGCTCGTTTACGAACAAAAAAAGTCGATTTGCGACGAAATTATTGCCAACGCTGAACTGATTTTTACACTCGATTTTAATGTACCAAACCGCTTAGCGAAAATGGAAACAGCCATTATGAATGCTGCTGCTCCAAAAATTTTAGTTGACCACCATTTACATCCGGGCGATTATGCCAAGGTTACAATTTCGTATCCCGAAATTTCGTCAACCAGCGAATTGATTTTCAGATTGATATGCCGTTTAGGCGATTTTTCGAAAATAAATATGGCTTGTGCCGAATGTATTTATACCGGCATGATGACCGACACAGGTGCATTTACGTATAACTCCAACAAACCCGAAATTTATATTATTATCAACGAATTGATAAAAATTGGTGTAGATAAAGATGCCATTTACCGCCTAGTATTTAACAATTATTCAGCTGACAGAATGCGCTTGATGGGATATGCACTTTATAATAAAATGAAAGTATATCCCGAATACAAAGCAGCTCTTATTACGCTCTCTTTGAATGAATTAAAGGAATTTAATTACCAAAATGGCGACGCCGAAGGACTTGTAAACTTACCGCTTTCGATTGATGGCGTTTTATTCTCGGTGTTTATGCGTGAAGACAGCGATAAAATAAAAATTTCGTTGCGCTCACAAGGTACCTTTCCGGCAAACAAAGTGTCGGCTGATTTGTTTAACGGAGGCGGGCACTTAAATGCTGCCGGTGGTGAGAGTTATACAACATTAGACGAAGCTATTCAGAAATTTGAGAAGGCTTTGCCGGATTATAAAGATTTTTTGTAACCCTAAATTGATATGCCAGAAATTAGCCGATTTTATGGAATTATAATTGCTCTTTATTATAATGAGCATAATCCACCGCAATTTCATGCCAAATATGGGGAATTTGTTGCTGAAATTGATATTAGAACTCTACAAATTTTAAATGGAGATTTACCAAAACGTGCAAAAGCATTGGTACTTGAATGGGCTGATGAACACAGAGAAGATTTAATGCTTGATTGGGAATTAGCTCGTAAAATGGCTGAATTAAATCCTATTGAACCATTAAAATAAATCGTTATGGAAAAAATAATTGAAATAAAACCAGTTGAAAATTATTCTATTTGGGTCAAATTTGCTGATAATAAAGATGCTTTAATTAATTTACGTCCGTTTATTAATGAAGGTATTTCAGCTGAACTTTTAGATAAAAATTACTTTGAGAAAGTAAAAATTGATGAATTCGGTGGAATAGCATGTGAGAATGGTTATGACTTTTGTCCCAATTTTTTAAGAGAAATATCAGAAAAACACTAAATGGAATTTATTAAGATTTGAACAACATCCAATGAAATACATAATAATTCTAGGCGATGGTATGGCAGATGAGCCTATCGAATCGCTCAATAATAAAACCTGCTTGCAGGCGGCAAACAAACCCAATATTGATAAAATAGCAGTATTGGGACGAAGTGGACTGCTTGATACAATTCCTGTGGGCTTTGCTCCCGGAAGCGAAATTGCCAATATGAGTGTTATGGGATACGATGTACCCAAGGTTTTTGAAGGACGTGGCTCGTTGGAGGCAGCAAGCATGGGTGTGACTATCGAAGCGGGCGAAATGGCCATGCGTTGCAATTTGATTTGCATTGCCGATGGAAAAATCAAGAATCACTCAGCAGGACATATCAGCAATGAAGAAGCCGAAGAGTTGATTCTTTTTTTACAAAAAGAGCTTGGAAACGAGCAGGTTAATTTCTTTTCGGGCGTTTCGTATCGCCATTTGTTAAAAATAAAAGGAGGAAAAAAACAACTGAAATGCACTCCACCACATGATGTTCCCGGTACTCCGTTTGCCGAAGTAATGATTCAGGCAAAAGCAGAAGAAGCTCAACCAACAGCAGAATTATTGAATGAGTTAATTCTGAAATCGCAGGCTTTACTCGAAAATCATCCTATAAACCTAAAACGCGCCGCTGCCGGAAAAGACAAAGCCAACAGTATTTGGCCCTGGTCGCCAGGCTACAAACCCAATATGAAAACGCTTATGGAACTTTATAATCTGAAAAGCGGTTCGGTAATTTCGGCAGTAGACCTTATTCGCGGAATTGGTGTATATGCCGGACTAAAAGTAATTGAGGTAGAAGGCATTACAGGATTATGGAATACAAATTATGAAGGAAAAGCAAAGGCTGCCATCGAAGCTCTTAAAACGGATGATTTTGTGTATTTGCACATAGAAGCAAGTGATGAAGCTGGACACGAAGGCGATGTTGCATTAAAAATTAAAACAATAGAATACTTAGATGCGAGAATTGTAAAACCAATTTGGGACGAAGTTTCAACATGGAATGAGCCTGTAACTATTGCCATTCTTCCCGACCATCCTACACCCTGCGCCATTAAAACACATACCAACAAACCGGTACCGTTTATCATTTATCGTTCTGGCGAAACACCTGACGAAGTAATGGTTTACGATGAGTTTGCTGCAGAAAAAGGAAACTATGGTTTACTAAAAGGAATGGAATTTATGCAAACACTAATTAAATAAAAATCTCATACCCCTTTAGGAGTTAGGGGCGATTATGAAATACTACAGTACCAACAAAAAAGTAAGTGGCGTAAGTTTAGACGACGCCGTAATTAAAGGATTAGCCGAAGACAAAGGCTTATTTATGCCGGATCACATTCTGGAAATTCCGGCTGTATTTTACGAAAACATTGATAAAATGAGTTTCGAAGATATGGCCTACACAGCTGCATACATGCTTTTTGGCGAAGATGTACATGCTAATATGCTTAAAATGATTGTGCATGACACGCTGAATTTTGATGTACCTTTGGTTCGGGTGGAGGAAAACAACTACAGCCTGGAACTTTTTCACGGACCAACACTGGCATTTAAAGATGTGGGTGGTCGATTTATGTCGCGCATGTTATCGTATTTTATTCAACGACAGGATGATAACCACAAATTGGTGAATGTGCTTGTTGCCACTTCGGGCGATACAGGTAGCGCAGTTGCCAACGGATTTTTAGGTGTTGAAGGTATTCATGTATACGTGCTTTACCCCAAAGGCTTAGTAAGTCCTATTCAGGAATGTCAGTTCACAACCTTGGGACAAAACATTACAGCTTTGGAAGTTGATGGCACATTTGACGATTGTCAGGCATTGGTAAAAGCGGCTTTTATGGACGAAGAGTTAAATGCTAACATGAAGTTGACTTCGGCAAATTCAATAAATGTAGCACGTTTCTTACCTCAGGCATTTTATTATTTCTATGCTTATGCACAACTGAAAGCCATTTCGGAAGCGGCTGCCAACAATATGGTTGTTTGCGTGCCAAGTGGTAATTTTGGTAATATCACTGCCGGACTTTTTGCTAAACGCATGGGCTTACCTATCAAACGCTTTATTGCTGCGAATAACCGCAACGATATTTTTCTGGAATACCTGAAAACCGGCGAATACAAACCACGCCCTTCTGTTTCGACCATTGCCAACGCCATGGATGTGGGCGACCCAAGCAATTTTGCACGCGTGCTCGATTTGTATGGTGGTTCACACAAAGCTATCTCTGCAGAAATAAGCGGTGTAAGCTACACCGACGAACAGATAGCAGAAACGCTGAAAACCTGCAAAAAAGAAACAGGTTATTTACTTGACCCTCATGGAGCTTGCGGCTATCGCGCATTAAAAGAAATGCTGCAACCAGGCGAAGTAGGGGTTTTCCTCGAAACAGCGCATCCAGCAAAATTCCTCGAAACCGTAGAACGAATTTTAGGCGAAAAAATTGAAATCCCCGAGAAATTGCAGGAATTTATGAAAGGCGAAAAGAAAAGCGAACCCATGACGAAGGAGTTTAAGGATTTCAAAGCATATCTCTTAGCCTCTCCCCAACCCTTTCCAAAGGAGAAGGGGTGAGAGATTTTAATTAATTGTTGCTAAAATACAAGTACTTATAGAATTACAAATCAATATTATTAAAAATACTTTCTACGAATTAAGCTCGATAATATGAGCATTCCCTCTCCCTTGGAGAGGGTCAGGGAGAGGTTAAATTAAAGTTTAATATGTTTTCAGGAATAATAGAAGAAGCAGCCCAGGTAGTTGCATTGCTTAAGGAACAAGAGAATCTGCATTTAACAATGACATGTTCGTTTGTTGGCGAACTGAAAATTGACCAAAGCGTGGCACACAATGGTGTTTGCCTCACAGTTGTGGAAAAAACAGACACAACGTACACTGTTACAGCTATCAAGGAAACACTCGACCACACCAATCTGGGAAAATTAGTAGCTGGCAGTAAAGTGAATCTGGAGCGTAGTATGCTAATGACCGGTCGGTTAGATGGTCATATCGTTCAAGGACATGTCGACCAAACTGCCGTTTGTACCGAAGTGAAAGAAGCCGATGGTAGTTGGTATTTTACCTTCGAATATGCACTCGACAAAGAAATGGCTAAACGCGGATATATGACTGTAGATAAAGGCTCGGTAACTGTAAATGGCGTAAGTCTGACAGTTTGCAACCCAACCGATAACACATTTCAGGTAGCCATTATTCCGTATACATACGAGCATACTAATTTTCATCAAATACAGAAAGGTACGATTGTGAATTTAGAGTTTGATATTATAGGTAAATATGTAAGCAGAATGATGTCGTTTTAACTCATTTAACTTTTTTTTTGCAAAGGTCGGGCAAACTAAACCCGACCTTTGTTGTTTAAATGCTTGAGACACCGATAATAAAACAGAATGCAAGCATTTAGAAAACATATAAACGAATCCTTTTTCAATCCAGTTCTACACTTTATACCTCTTTTACTTTTTCTTTTTATCGACGATAATTTTGAAAGTAGTCTGGCGCTGGAAATAGTGTATTTTGTAGTAGTTGCAATTTTGGTGTACAGTTATTTAAAGTATAGCAATATTTACAAATATCTTGGCATTTCCTATTTGGTAAGTTCTCTCATTTTTGCACTTATAATCTTCTTTCCCGAAAACATGGTTTCTTCGAATATCAAGCCCGTAACAGGCGAAATAATTGCCATGTTATCCTTTATTCTCATATTACTTCTACGAAAAAGAATAACAGAATTTGTTTCGGCGGTAACGCCCCGACACGTAGCTATGAGAAACAATATCGATGAACATTTCAGAATTGTGTGGTCAATAACAGTTGTAATCGCCTTATATATAGCAACCTACATTACAGCAATATATTTCTGCTACCCATCGTCCACATTTTTAAAATACATTCGTACAACACATTGGGTGATACTAATTTTTATAATGTTTTACGAATTTATTCGTGTAACGCTTATTCGCATCCGACTATTTAAAGAAGAGTGGTGGCCAATTGTAAATGAAAAAGGTGCAGTTATAGGATCCATTCAGGATCAGGAAAGCATATCGGAAAACGTAAAATACCGACACCCGATTGTAAGAGGGATAGTGATAAATGACTCAAAAATATTTCTTCAAAAAAGGACATCCAAAGACCCTCAATATCCGTTTATGTGGGATATGGCTATCTCAAACCACCTACGAATGAACGAAACTGTGGAGCAATGTATTTACAGAACTTCACACGAAAACTATGGAATGAAAGATATTAAACCCATTCTACTTTCGCAGTATGTACAGGATACAGCCACCGAAAAGCAATACATTTACCTTTTCCTAATATGTAACCTGAAAGTGGTAGATATTAATCCCGAAATGATTGATTGTGTAAAATGGTGGACACTACAGCAAATTGAGGACAATATTAACAGCGGTATTTTCACTCAAAGTTTTGGAAAAGAGTTGGAAATTTTAAAACGTAACGGATTGATTGAAAACGGCGTATACAACTGCAATTGTCACTTAAAAGAAACTGTTTATCAAGTTATTACGAAATCAGAAGACTAATTTTTATGCTTGGTTTTAAACCGGAGAATATGAATTGTAACCCCTGTTGCAATACTTAAAAGCAATACCTGCAACCACATCTTTCCATTCAAAGCAAGAAAGACAGAACTTAGTATAAAAATCCAAAGCATGGTTATCGAAATTACTTTGGCATGCAATGTAATTGATTTATCCACACGATAATCGTGAATTATTTGTCCAAAAACTTTATGATTTAAAATCCATGCATTCAACGTTGGAGAGCTTCGGGCAAACAAATAAGCTGCCAGTAATATAAATGGAGTGGCTGGTAATAGAGGCAAAAAAGCCCCCAAAACTCCCAATGCCAAGCTTAAAACGCCCAGCACAATTAAAATTATCTTCATTCGGTATTCTTACACAATTTAATTTATTCAAAACTAACAACAAACTCTACTCTTCTGTTCTTAGCTCTGCCTTCAATTGTTGAATTTGGTGCAACCGGACGCATTTGTCCATAACCTTTTGCTGTTAACCGTTTGGCATCAATATCTTTCGAAATAAGATAATCACGCACTGCATTTGCTCTGTTTTCGGACAAAATCAGGTTCTTTTCAGGTAAGCCTTCATTATCGGTATGTCCCTGAATTTCGACCATGTAGTTCGGGTTTTCGCTCAATACACGAGCTACATTTTGGAGAATTACGTACGAAAGCGGTTTAATTATAAATTTTGCTGTTTCGAATTGAATTCCCTGTAATGCCTTCTGGAAAATGACACGCACTTCTTTCTTAATTTCGGGGCAGCCATCGTTTGAAGCCACACCCGCCAATTGCGGACAACGGTCTAATCGATCAACAATTCCATCACCATCCGTATCAACATCAGCAACTACAGGTTTGACATCAACAATCGGCGCTTTCACAGTGTCAACCGGCACTGTATCCACCACAACCGGCTGAACAATAACAATTGTACAACCAACTGAGTCGACATTCGTACGTTCAGCCATAGGAGTTGAAGGACATTTATCCAAATAATCAGGTACACTGTCGTTGTCAGTATCTTTCGGACATCCTTTTTTATCAACTGTTCCGTAGGCTTGATAAGGTGTATCCGGACATTTGTCTAAATAATCGAATACACCATCACCATCCGTATCAAGCGGACAGCCATCCGAATCTATTGAGCTGTAAGCTTCTTTAGGGGTATCAGGGCATTTGTCGTAATAATCTGGTATCGAATCCTTATCTGTATCTAACGGACAGCCTTTTTTATCCACAATAACTCCATGTGGGGTGTCAGGACACTTATCGCGTCGATTACTTACACCATCTTTGTCTTTATCCTGCTTGTTGCCAAAAACGATGTTGAAACCAAAAGCAACGTTCAACCGATCGGTTCGTGCTGGTACACTCGAGATAGTAAGTGCTCCAATTACTGGCGCTGAAACAGACAAAGGAGTAGTAAGCGGAGCATAGTTCAGTGGAATATAATCGGCTGTAATAAAAGCATTTATCATCCCGAAGCGGAATCCCAAACCGGCACCAATATTAGCACCTCTACCATTAAGTAATGAATAGGAGAGCGAAAGGTTTAACCAATTGGCAGGGTGAACATTAATAGAAGGTGTTAGGGTAAAATACAATGAATTATTATAAATTGCGGTCGACGAAAGCAGCCCAACACTTAAAACATTATTCAGAAAACCATATTCTCCACTTATATTTATTCTTGGAGTTATCAAGCTATGAAAAGTATTATAAGTTGTTGTATCATTTAACGAATCTTTTAAACCTGTTAATAAATCAGTAAAAATTGTGTTTGTATTTATTCCATTTGCTAAGGTTGTAAAAGATAAATTTGTAATTCCATTTAATGAATAGTCTAATTTTAATCCATAATTTTGTTGTAACTTATTCCAGCTAATCATACCTAAATCATTAATTGCAGCCCCAAAAATGAATTTCTCATTTGGACGATAGACTATTCCCATATCAACAGCTCCCCCAAGTCCAAGAGGCTTCGTAAGCATATTGATATCAAAATTTTCAATATCTGGATAGGCATAATTGGCTGTCCCATCTATATTAATTTTCCATTGGTCAATTCCGGCAGTGTACAGAAATTTTTCGAAACGCATATTAGCAGTTGCTAATCCATGTAAGTATTTAAGTTTTAAACCAACAGACCATTTTTCGTTAAGTTGTTTTGAATATCCTAATGCGGCTTCGATATACGTATCTGCATTCAGACCAAACGATTTCATATCAAAAATATTATTTTCGAGCTGAGGAACTCCATCTACAATATTAACATTACCGTCAATGCCCAATCTTAACAAATCTTTAGGCAAACCAATCTTCAATGCTGTTTTTGAAGTTACAGTAAAATTCCAATACGAAGTGCGGGTGCGAAATCCGAAACCAAAAAGATTAATATCGGCATTGGCGTTTAACAAAGTTATTGGTTTCAACAGGCTTAAAAATTCCGGTTTGGTTAAATTGAGCATACCGGCATACAACGAATTGTTCCCTACATTCAACTGTGTATTGCCAATTACAGGCAAACTCAGATAAAAGTCCGAAAGAGGTTGTAATGCTGGATTAAAAGTATGGCGTATAGGCACATTCTCCAGAAAATAGAGTGTACTCACTTGCTGAGCACTTATCGTACCAAACCAAAACAACCCTATAAACAATGATAATATGTAGTTCAAGATTTTCATTTACAACAAAGGTTTTATTCAGCTTGTGAGAATTTACCTAACTTTAGTTTAATAAAATTTTCCTTTTGCAGCGTTATTTTCCTATTCTCTTCACTTTCTATTTTAATGGTATAAACCAAACTTTTTGCTAAGCGTAATTTACTTAATTGCGAGCTTGCCACAATTATTTTCAAGTCGGAGTCAACACTTTGCCCCCCTACAACCAAACCATTATCGTCGATAAGAGGCGCTTGTATAAGCGAATCAGCCAACATCTTTAAGTTACTGATAGGCATTTTGTTATCATCGAGAAACTTCAATGACAATTTTCCCTTTAATGGTAAATTATTAGTAACTTTGAGGATGAGCATCATTTGATCCACAACCTTCAAATCAATTAATTTATTCATATCAATATTTTCGAGTGTATCTACCAATTCGAAACTGCTGCCAGCATTTAGTTTAAGGGGGATTTTTACATCAACATGAGCCGTTAAATTTGATGTAGGAGTAGCAAAATCCAATGGATCGGAAGCCGAACGGGCATTTGTAATCTCAAATTTATACATAAGTCTGTCGGGCAAAGGAAAACTATCGAAAAAATGAGAAATGTCGCCATTAGACAAGGTATGATCAAGATAGAAAGTTGATTTAGCTGGTGCTTCTCCAAAATTCTGCACCCTTTCGATTACTTTAGAAGAAGAAATAGCCCCATCAAATTTTGCATAAACAGGTGCAAAACTCGCATCGTTTGATCTATAGGCTTTAATTGTATCAATTGCTAAGTTAATCTTTACACCCGAATTGTTATACAAATCGAATTTTATAATTGGTTCAGCTATTTTAAACACCCCGTTAGAAGGCAATTGCATAATGTATTCAGTCATATCAACGATTTTTTCCTCAACATCGTTTGCTATGGTAGGTTTTATAACTCCGTAAAACACTTTTGTATCAACATCAAAAAGCTTGTACTTTATTTTAATTTTCGAATTTGGTCCTGAAATAATTGGCGAATTCCCAGCAATTACTTCCACACGAATTGTAATATTTAAGGTAGATAAATTATTGGGTGAATATAGTGTTAAAGGATTTAGTGTAATAACTTCTGGTATATCAAAAGCTATTGGATTAAGAATAAAGGTAGAACCAGCACCTCTCGACACATCGCCACCAGGGACAAAAGCCAATTCATTAGAATTAAATAATGTAGTTACCCGAATATTCGAAGGATCAATGTTGAAATTTTCTTTGGTAACAATTAACTCAACCTTAGCACTATTCAGCTCCGTGCGATCGATGTGCTGCCCTTCAACTAATGAGTTAAAATCTAAGCTTATAATATCGTTAAAATCGGGAGCTGCAAATGTAGTGTTAGATGGAATAACTCCTTCAGGAATATCATATTCTCTTTGTACTGTTACTAAATTTTTAAAATCAGCTGTTTTTCTAAAATCCCATTTAAGTGTATCTTTATAGTTCAGAAAAATATAATTATCACCCGGTTCCACAAAATGAATACTGTCGAACTGCTCGATTATATCGTTTAATGTCATGGTAGTTTCGCCAATAGGAATTACGTAGGATTGACCGTTTATCAAAGAGTCTATTTGTTTATCCCAATCGATTTCGGTGGTGCAAGAAGAAACTACTAAGGCCAAAAGCAAGCCTTTCAATAGCTTTGTATAGGAAATAAAATGTGCCATTTTACTACTAATTTTTGTAATTTGCCAAATAAAAGGCAAATATATACATAATTTGCGAAAAACCAATAAAAAAGGCTGTTTGAAAATTTTCTAACAGCCTTTAATTGACAATATTTTTTTTGATTTTATAGTAAATTTTATATGGATTAATTTAAAAATTGGAAAAGCAGACGCACTTCTTTCTTAATTTCAAAATAATCATATATGTCATCACCATCGATATCAATTGGACAACCATCGACATCTATTTGCATTTTTAGGTGTATTTTTACATTTGATACGACGATTACTTATGCCGTCATTATCCTTATCCAGCTTGTTTCCAAACACAATATTAAATCCAATTGCGAAATTTAATCTATCAGTTTTATATGGTAATTTCACATTATCAATAACGCCAATTGACTTTCCAATTAAAGGCAAATTAGTTAAATCAATTGGATTGACATTAAGTGCCGAAAGTGGAATTCGAGTTAGGTTTAATGGTATGTAGTCTGTTGTTATAAAGGTACTTATTAAACCTATTCTAAATCCTAAGCCAGCACCAATATTGCGTCCCCTACCATTTAACAAAGAATACGAAAGGGCTATATTAAACCAGTTAGCAGGTCTCAAATTGAGTGATGTTGTAATGTCCTGATAAACATTATTGTTATAAAACATTGTAGATGAAAGTAGCCCCAAACTGATTGTATTTTTTAATATTTCTATTTCTGCACTAACATTAGTTTTAGGAATAGTATTGGTTGTATAGGTATTTACTTTAAACGATGTTGTTATTGATTTTTTTATATTGTTCATTATAGAGTCAACTTTAACTTCAGTTTTTATTCCATTAAGCTTATAATCGTATGTAAATGTATATACACCATCAAAAGAATAATCCATTCTAAAGTTCATTTTATTTGTATTCTTGTTCCATCTGATAAAACCTAAATCGTTTACAGCAGCTCCTAATGTTAAAAAACTATATGGTTTAAATGTGATACCAAAATCAATAGCCCCTCCCATACCATAAGGTTTAAAATAATCAGCAACATCATTAGGTTTTGTTACTTTAATGTTATCTAAAGCATTCGTAATTTCGACTTTTAATGGTGTAGAGCCATTTAGAGTGCCATTTGCATTTATTTTCAATTCATCAATTCCTGTAATCAATTCAAAATTTTCAAAACTTGCACTAAGATTGGCTAAACCATATAGAAATTTTAATTTTGTACCTATACTCCATTTATCATTTAACAATCGCGAATAACCAAGAGCAGCTTCTGTGTATGCCTGAGCCCCTAAACTCATCGTCTTGAAGTCGAAAATGTTATTTTCTAATTGAGTTACACCATTCACTTCACGTGCTGCACCAAACATCATGAGTTCAAATAAATGCTCTGGTAAACCTACTTGTATATTAATTTTCTCGGTTATGCCAACATTCCAATAAGCATTTTTGTTTCGAAAGCCAAAATCAAGTATATTAAATTGCAAATCAGTATTTAATAAAGTTGTTGGTTTAAGCGAATTTAACACATCTAACTTTGGAGTAGCCAACGCACTTACAGTAAATGAGTTATTACCAACCCCAAACTGCGTATAGCCCAACACTGGAAATCCTAAATAAAAACCGCTTAACGGTTGAAGTGCCGGATTCAAATAATGTCTGACTGGTGCATTTTCAATAAAATATAAATTATTAATTTGTTGTGCTTGCAGAAAAACTGTCGGAACTATTAACCCCAGCAAAAAAATGAATTTTATAATATTATTTTTCACAAATGACATATTGTTATATAAACCCAACAAGATCAACAATTCTACTATAACAAAACCCACAGGAAAAATGGTTGAACAAAAAAACATCAAATTGTCAGCATTATTTAACTCCATAGACCGATATTTAAAATATCGGTCTATGGAAGTCATTATAATTCCTCTTCTACAATTTTAACCTCTTCAAAACTAACCACAAACTCCACGCGTCGGTTTTTAGCTTTATTTTTAGCATTTGTATTTGGCAATACAGGCTTGGTATCGCCATAACCATTTGAAGTCATTCGTTTTTCGTCGATACCTTTCTTAATCAAGTAATCGCGGACTGCTTTGGCTCTGTTTTCGGATAACAACTGATTAGCAGCCTTTTTACCTACATTATCGGTATGTCCCTGAATTTCTACCAAATATGTTGGGTTTTCAGCTAATACCTTCGCCACATCATCCAAAATTTTGAACGAAACGGGTTTGATAATCCATTTAGCTGTTTCGAACTGTATGCCTTGCAATGCTTTTTGGAATAACATACGAACTTCTTTTTTGATTTCAGGACAACCTTTATTGGAAGCCACTCCGGCTAATCGAGGACAGTTGTCGAGGTAATCCAACACACCATCACCATCGGTATCGCGAGGACAACCATTTGCATCAACTGTACCTTTGGCTTCGAGTGGCGTATCGGGGCATTTATCTAAGTAGTCGGCAACCCCATCTTGGTCGGTATCTTTCGGACAACCGTTTTTATCTACATTGCCACGAGCTTCAGCAGGTGTATTCGGACATAAATCGAGATAATCGTACACGCCATCTATATCTTTGTCGATAGGACAACCAACAGAATCAATCAAACCGCGTGCTTCAATTGGTGTGGCAGGGCATTTATCCAAATAATCAGGTACATTATCACCATCTTCGTCGAGCGGACAACCTAAGGAATCGACCATTACACCCTCTGGTGTAGCTTCACATTTGTCGAGATAATCGACTATACCATCCTTATCTGTATCTTTCGGGCAACCATTTTCATCCACTTTGCCATAAGCTGCCGGTACAGTTCCTGGACATTTATCTAAATAATCAAATACACCATCGCCATCGGTATCAATCGGGCAGCCATCGGCATCAATATTACTATAAGCTTCTTTTGGGGTATCGGGGCATTTGTCCAAAAAGTCATACACTCTATCGCCATCAGTATCTATAGGACAACCTTTTTTGTCTACAATCACCCCATGAGGAGTATCCGGACATTTATCAATACGATTGCTTACGCCGTCCTTATCTTTGTCTTGTTTATTCCCAAATACAATATTAAACCCTAAAGCCAAATTTACTCGGTCTGTTTTATATGGTAATGGTATAATATCACTTGAATTTGGATCAAATACAGAAATTGGAAAACGAGTATAATTAACAGGTACATAGTCTGCCGTAACAAAGGTATTAAACATTCCAATACGCATTCCTATACCAGCTCCTATATTACTTGTTCGACCATTAAATAACGAATAGGATAACGCAAGATTAAACCAATTAATCGGACGCAAATTTAGTGATGTTGTAATATCCTGATAAACAACGCTATTAATAATCTGAGTCGAAGAAAGCAGCCCTAAACTAATTGAGTTTTTTAATACCCCTATTTCAGCACTTGCATTTATTCTGGGGCTTATATTTGTGAAATAAGCCTTTGTGTCATTGTTTATATCTTTAGCTTTATTAAAGTTACTGGCAATAGTATCAACGAGAGCATTGGTATTTATCCCATTAAATAAATCATTTGTTGTCAAAGTATCTACACCATTAAAGGTATAATCCATTCCAAATCCTATTTGATTTACGTTCTTATTCCATCTGATAAAACCTAAATCGTTCATGGCTAATCCAATGGTTAGAAAACTTAATGGTTTATAGGTAAAACCTAAATCAATTGCTCCCCCCATTCCATAAGGTTTTGCATAGTCGGTAACTGCACTTGGTAGTGAATATGACAAACTATCATCAACTATTTTAATTTTAATAGGAGATGAGATATTTAGAATGCCATTTGCTTTAATCCTCCACTGATCCACACCTGTAACTAATTCAAAGTTATCAAAACGTGCACTTAGATTTCCTGTACCATACAGAAATTTTAATTTTGCACCGACACTCCATTTTTCATTTAACAATTTCGAATAGCCAAGAGCAGCCTCTGTATACGCCTGAGCCCCTAAGCTCAAGGTCTTTAAGTCAAAAATATTATTCTCATATTGAACTTCACCATTCACTTCACGTGCAGCACCAAACATCATAAGTTCAAATAAATGCTTAGGTAAGCCTACTTGAATGTTTACCTTTTCTGTTATTCCAAAACTCCAGTAGGTATCTTTATTGCGAAAGCCAAAATCAAGAATGTTAAATTGTATATCGGAATGCAAATTAGTAGTTTGCTTTAAAGACTGAAACACATCCAACTTTGGAGTTGCCAACGAACTTAGTGTAAATGAATTATTGCCAACACCAAACTGCGTGTAACCCAACACTGGAAATCCCAAATAAAAACCACTTAGGGGTTGAAAAGCGGGGTTTAAATAATGGCGAACAGGTGCATTTTCGAGAAAATAAAGATTGTTTACTTGCTGAGCATGTGTAGTCGGTACCGAAAAGATTGATATCGACAGGATCAAGATAAATATATGAATACGTCTCATAAATGTTAATGTTTTGAATTAGCGAATTGATTTTAAAGTTGCTTTCCCTTTAGCAAAAATGCCGGCTTTTATTTCAATAGAATTATCTTTATGAAATATTATTGGACTTGCACTGTCTTTACTATCAGCTCTAACCGTGTAAACTATTTTGTTTAGTTTAGTTAATTCTGAAATTTTTTCGTTGTTGACATCAATTTTTATTGTAACTGGTGATGGTGTTCCCGTTACTACACCATTTACATCTGTTGTTGTTGCGGGTATTTCGGGTATGTCAAAAACATTCCCCAAATCGAGTATTTCACCAGTGGAACTTAAAAATTTTAGAGTCAATTTTATTTTCACTGGAAATTTATTGGTTATTTTTATTAATAGCTGGGCTATTTCAATATACTTGTCGTTAATATTCGCTGTATCAATTTTAATATCTGTAATCGAATCAGTAAGTTCTGCATAACTTCCACCTGCAAATTTTAAAGGCAACTTAACATATATATATGTTCTAAATGGAACTCCAGGAGCGTAAAAATCAGCAGGAACTGTTGGATTGGGATAGTTATTAACTCCTTGATTATCGACATGATACTTATATCTAAGTCTGTCTGGAATAAAGTCTGCACTAAAAAGATTCTGAATTGAGCCATTAGCTACAGTATTATTCATGGTATAGTTTGTACTTACAGGCTGATCTTCATATTTATTTTTTCTGTTTAATGTTATCAACTTACTATCAGATCCATCGAAATTAGCCTTTACAATCTTAGTTTCATCAGAAGCTAAATAAGCCTTTAATTCATCAATATGGAAACCAACTTTTATGCCGAGATTACTTCTGGTCTCAAATTTAATTTCGGGTTCTGTAAATTTCAATTTGATATTTTTGGGTATCTCTTTAGTTAAATCAGATATGTCAATAACTTTCTCTTGTGTAGTAGATGACAATTCGGGTTGAAAATAGCCATAGATTACTTTTGTGTTAATTTGGGTATATTTAAAATTTATAGTTACTTTCGAATCATTAGAGAAAACAGTACCATCTTTTTTAATTTCAATTCGTAACGATAACGGAACTTTTGATGTAGCATCAGGCAAGTATATCGAAAAAGTATCCATAAACAATTCTTCTGTCTGAGTAAATGCAGTAGGTGTAAAAAATTGTTTTGTACTACCGTTTGAAAATTTAACTCTATCTCGATTAAAATTAAAAATAATTTTTATGTCCGATGGCTGTACTACTGCATTTTCGACTGAAACAGAGATTCCTATTTTAGCAGAATTAGCTCTGATAGAATCGAGTCTTTGCGTGTTTATGTCAGAATTTACATCTAGATCTAACTCGTAAGGCGATAGTTCTAACGAGCGAATAGTTCCTTCATCAGTGCCAACCAAAGGATTGAAATCCAATTGTGTAGGCACTGTACTACCCAAAGAGGATATCAGTTTAATATTCCAATCTACTGAATCTTTTAAACTTAAATAAAAATGTACGCCTT
Organism: Porphyromonas sp.; assembly: GCA_020726365.1. Classification (GTDB taxonomy): domain Bacteria; phylum Bacteroidota; class Bacteroidia; order Bacteroidales; family Paludibacteraceae; genus Paludibacter. The sequence continues at coordinate 37,359 of DYSC01000001.1, read as the reverse complement.
CTGACTTAACCATTGCAGCTGTGTCGACCTCAGAAAACAAGTCAGACAAAGTTACCTTAGCATCACCTATTGGCAAAACTATTGTTTGGTCAAATTTTAAATTGTTAATTTTAGTTTCCCAGTCAACATCTGTTGTACAAGACACAATCAGTGCTGAAGCAAATAAAAAAGCAATTAGATTTCTGAAATAAGGTAGTTTTCTCATATTGTGTAGTTTTTAAATAAATTCCCGATGTAAAATATGCACATTTTATCAATAATAACAAAATATTTAAAAAATTGTTTAGTTTCAATCATACTATTTTCCTACAACCGAATAGTAACAAAAATGTTTAATCTGTACAATGCTGTACACCTATTAGATAAATAGGGTGCAAGTGCAGCTATACAAACTCTTAAATGTATGTACTAATTACACATAAAAATTAAACTCAGTCAAAGAAAATCATTTTTTTTTGTGTAAATTTGCATCTTGTAATAAAAAAAAATATGGCGCCCCGAAAACCAATAAAACCAAGTCAGAAACCTGAAGCGAAACAGGAATTTAAAAACATCACAACAAACGAAAACAAAGTTACGAACAAACCAAAAAATGAACAAAATGCTAGTTTTTGGAAAGGGCTAATCAGTTTTTTTAAAGATGACCGTACACATTTTGTGTCCGGTATTTTTGTAATCATCATTGTTTTGTATTTCACACTTGCATTTGTATCGTATTTTTTTACGGGTGCTGCCGACCAGAGCAAAATGGATTTACCTTTTGCTGAAGCTATCCAATTGCGGGTTGACATACAGAATTGGACATCCGTTACGGGTGCTTATATAGCCGAAACCATGATTCACAAATGGTTTGGCGTATCCTCTTTTGCGCTTTTGTTTTTTGGTTTTATAATTGGATTAAAATTGCTGCGCGTAAAATCCATGTCGTTTATTGCAGCCTTTTTTCATGCCGCTTTTTGGCTTATCTGGCTTTCGATAACATTGGCAATTGCCGTAAATCCGTTTGTAAAAGGTTGGATTTTCTTTGCTCCCGGCGGTTTACACGGCGAATATGTGAGCGACTGGATAAATTCGTACATCGGCTTACCCGGAACAATTATGTCGTTGGCAGGAATATTTTTGCTGTACAGCGTTATTTCTTCCAAAGCAACCGTACCATTCCTAAAACGTATATTTTCGAAAAAACAAAAAAATATACCACAGGAGAATGTTATTTTTGACAATGAAACTGCCGAAGAATTTGAACCCACAGTGGCTGTGGGCACAGAAATAATACCCGAAGACTGGGTAACTAAGGCTGACGAAGAGGAAAGTATTGTGATTGATGATAAAGAATTAAATCTGGAAGAACCTGATGAAAAAGATATTATAATTTCCGACGTTCCTTTCGAGATAGAAACTGCCGAGCAACCCGAAGAAAACACTGCGGTCGATATAGAATACACACCAACTGGTAGCGACGAAAACGAAGATCCGTTTTACAATATTTCTAAGTTAGGCAAATATGACCCCACGCTCGATTTATCGCATTATCAGGCTCCTACGCTCGACCTGCTAAAAGTGTATGGCACCGACAACGATACGCAAATTGACATGGTGGAACAAAATGCGAACAAGAATAAAATTATCACTATTCTTCAAAACTTTGGTATCGAAATAGAAACCATAAAAGCAACCGTAGGACCTACCATTACACTCTACGAAATTGTACCCAAAGCTGGTGTACGTATTTCGAAAATACGAAATTTGGAGTACGACATAATGCTCAGCTTGGCAGCTACTGGCATTCGTATTATTGCACCAATTCCGGGCAAAGGAACAATTGGTATTGAAGTGCCGAATGCCGACCCGCAGGTTGTTTCCATGCACTCGGTTATTGCTTCGAAAAAATTTCAGGAGTCTAAATTTGAGCTTCCTGTAGCGTTTGGACGTACAATAACAAACGAAATTTTTATGGTGGATTTAGCCAAAATGCCTCACTTACTCGTTGCCGGAGCTACGGGACAAGGAAAATCGGTAGGGTTGAATGCCATTATTACATCTCTACTTTACAAGAAACACCCATCGCAACTAAAATTGGTTTTAGTCGATCCCAAAAAGGTAGAGTTTAATATTTACGGTGATATCGAAAAACATTTTTTAGCAAAACTCCCCGATGGCGAAGATGCCATTATAACCGACACAAGCAAAGTGGTGGAAACGCTCAACTCGCTTTGTAAGGAAATGGACGACCGCTACGATTTGCTTAAAAAAGCGCACGTACGTAATATTAAGGAATATAACGAGAAATTTTTCAACCGCAATCTGAATCCCGAAAAAGGACATCGATTTTTACCCTATATTGTGGTGATTGTGGATGAGTTTGGCGACCTGATAATGACGGCAGGTAAAGAAGTAGAAATGCCAATTGCCCGTATTGCTCAGTTGGCACGTGCGGTGGGCATACACATGATTATTGCAACGCAACGCCCATCGGTAAACATTATTACAGGGGTAATCAAAGCCAACTTCCCAGCCCGCGTAGCATTTCGCGTATCGTCGATGATGGACTCGCGCACCATTCTTGATGCTCCTGGAGCAAATCAGTTGGTAGGACGTGGAGATATGCTTTTCTCTCAAGGAAATGATTTAATGCGCGTACAATGTGCCTTTGTGGATACGCCCGAAGTGGAAAATATTGTTCATCACATTAGCGATCAGCAAAGCTATCCTACAGCATTCTATTTACCGGAATATGTGAATCCGGATGGTGAAGGTGTGGATATGAGTTCGGTAGATATGAGCAAACGCGATCCATTGTTCGAGGAGGCTGCACGCCTGATTGTAGCAAGTCAGCAAGGCTCCACATCTCTTATTCAGCGCAAATTCTCCATTGGCTACAACCGTGCAGGTCGCATTGTGGATCAATTGGAAGTAGCGGGCATTATCGGACCATTCGAAGGTAGCAAAGCCCGACAGGTACTTGTAATGGACGATTATCATTTGGAACAGATTTTGAAGCAGTTATGATGTGGTGATGTGATAATGTGGTGATATGATAATAAAATTTAAGAAATAAAGATGAGATTAAGACTATCAATAATTCTATACATATTTTCGATACTGGGCATTTCTGCTCAAAACAACACTGATGCTGAGAGAGTTATAAACAAACTGCTGGCATCAATAAGAACAACTGCGGTCAAAACCAATTTTCAACTTTCGGTAACAGAAAAAAATGGCGTAACTTCGCAGCCGATTTCGGGAACTTTTGTAATGAAAGCCAATAAATTCACCATAGAGATGGACGAAACGAAGGCGTGGTTCGATGGAAAAACACAATGGACTTATTTAAAGTCGGACAACGAAGTTACCATTACTGAACCTACAGCCGAAGAATTGGCGCAAATAAATCCAATGGCAATTTTAGCATCGTTTAAAGCAAAATCATGGATACGTTTTGGTAAAACAAAATCAGCAAATTCTGAATTGATTGAGTTGACACCCAAAAGCAAAAAAGACGAATTTTTAAAAGTAGAAGTGCAACTTCACAAAACGACCAAAACGCCGGAATTTATCCGATTGACTGACAAAAAGAAGACAGTAACTTTATTAAAACTGACAACTTACAAAAATATCGTAAATGTGACTGATGATACATTTACATTTAAAAAAATAAATTATAAAAATATTCAAATAAACGACTTACGATGATGACAGAAAAAGTACGTTGCCTGATAATTGGTTCAGGCCCAGCCGGCTACACAGCCGCAATTTATGCTTCGCGCGCCAATCTTTCTCCAGTACTTTACGAAGGTATGCAACCCGGTGGACAGCTTACAACCACCAACGATGTGGAAAATTTTCCAGGCTATCCGAATGGAATTACTGGTCCGGAAATGATGGTAGAATTTAAAGCTCAAGCTGAGCGTTTTGGCGCAGATATACGTTTTGGATACGCCACAGCCACCGACCTTTCGGCTGCCCCCTACAAAGTAACTATCGATGGTGAAAAGATAATTGAAGCCGATACCATTATTATTTCGACCGGCGCAACTGCCAAATATCTTGGTTTGCCCGACGAAACAAAATATTCTGGTTCGGGGGTATCAGCCTGCGCAACTTGCGACGGATTTTTCTACCGCAAACGCAAAGTGGCAGTTGTAGGCGGTGGCGATACCGCTTGCGAAGAAGCAACTTATCTCGCAGGTTTAGCTGACAAAGTTTTTCTAATTGTACGCAAACCTTTCCTACGAGCTTCAAAAATTATGCAGGAACGTGTACTTTCGAATCCAAAAATCGAAGTGCTTTTTGAGCATGAAACACTCGGACTGACTGGCGATAAAGTAGTGCAAGGTGCTAATTTGGTAAAACGTAGAGGACAATCGGACGAAGAGCAAGTTCACATCGAAATAGATGGATTTTTCTTAGCCATTGGGCACAAACCAAATTCGGATATTTTCAAACCTTGGATTGATACCGACGAAGTTGGTTACATTAAAACTATTCCGGGCACTCCACGCACCAATGTGGAAGGCGTATTTGCTGCCGGCGACGTAGCCGACCCACATTACCGTCAAGCTATTACCGCTGCCGGAAGTGGCTGTCAAGCTGCTATCGAAGTGGAACGGTACCTGAGCGAGAAAGGAATTTAATTTAACATCAAATAAAAAAGGTAGAAACAGAAAATTATTTTGTTTCTACCTTTTTAGTATACTTACTTTGCAGCCTGTAAAATATCTACCAACCATTTCCAGCAATTTTGCGTAGAGCTAATGCTTAGTCGCTCGTCGGGCGAATGAACGCCATACATTTGCGGACCGATGGAAATCATATCCAAATGCGGATATTTCTCGAGAAATAATCCACACTCCAGACCTGCATGAATGGCTTTTACCTGTGCTTTTTTATGAAATAGTTTGGTATAACTATCTTCGGCAATTTTAAGAATATCCGATTTAAAATTCGGTTTCCATCCCTGATAACCATCGCCATGTGTTACTTGTGCACCTGCCAAAAGGAATACCGATTCTACCTGATTTGCAATATCGAATTTCGAAGTTTCTACCGAGCTACGCTGACTTGTAGTAATAAGTATTTCGCAATTCGGGTTCATTTTCACCGAGGCCAAGTTGGTGGAAGTTTCAACCAATCCTGGCATATCTTTGCTCATGGCAATTACACCATGCGGGCATGCGTAAAGGGCATTCAATAATTTATCGGAACTTGTTTTGTCAATAACTGTTTCAAGTAATTTTTCGGAGTCGAGTGTCAACTTTAAATTTGGTTCTATTTCGCCAAATTCATTTTCCAAATCGACTATATAATGATTTAATTCCACTCGCATATTTTCTTTTTCGGAGCTTGGGACCGAAACTGTTGCCGATGCTTCGCGTGGAATGGCATTTCGGAGATTGCCACCGTTAATAGCATGAATACGTAAATCAGTTTTGCGGTTGATATTCCACAAATAACGATTCAAAATTTTGTTGGCATTACCCCTCCCACGATGAATGTCATCACCCGAATGACCACCCTTTAATCCACTCACCGTTACAGTAAATGTAAAATATCCTTTCGGTGTTTTTTCTTCTAAGTATTTTCGTGTAGCCGTACTATCCACACCACCAGCACAACCAATAAAAATCACACCATCGTCTTCCGAATCCAGATTAATAAGAATATCGCCATGTAAAAGTTCTTTGTCCAATGCAAAAGCACCTGTCAGCCCTGTTTCTTCGTCGCTTGTGAACAAACACTCCAAAGCCGGATGTTGCAGCTTATCGGAACTTAAAACTGCTAACTGCATAGCTATTCCAATGCCATTATCGCCTCCTAAGGTTGTTCCGCGAGCTTTTACCCAATCATCTTCAATATAAGTTTGAATAGGATCTGTTTCGAAGTTAAACTCCACATCGCTATTTTTTTCGCAAACCATATCGGTGTGTGCCTGCAAGATAATGCGTTTAGCATTTTCGTAACCCTGAGTTGCCGGCTTGCAAATGAGCACATTACCAGCCGCATCAATTTTATAGTCGAGTTGGTACTTTTCGCTAAATGCTTTCAGATAAGCAATTATTTTTTCTTCCTTCTTCGAAGGTCTTGGAATTTGTGTTATTTCGTGGAAGTAAGTCCACAGCTGCAATGGTTCTAATTTCTTCATACGACTCAAAATTTATATTATTTGCAAATGTACAAAATATATTGGCTCTAAAAATAAAAATCCGCACAAACGAATCGAGCGGACTTTTATTTGCAAAATTAACCAAACTTCTATTTCACAATAGCTTTTCGGACAGGAATTGTAAGTCGTTTTGCAGGAGCAGTTGCAGCCAGCATTGTACCATATTTGTAAGTAAATGAGTAAGTTTTGTCGGCAGTACTGTAATCAAACTCTTTGGTATGCACCACGAAATCAACACTATTTACACCCGTTACCCGCAACGAACTAATATCAAAACTTACAATTCCGCTAATATTGAGCGATGGATAATCGTCGTTAGCATTGTGACGAAATTCCAAATGCACCTTATTATCTGTGTAATCGTCAGCTTTGGCTGTATCGCTTACTAAATTAATAAAGTGGGTTTTTGAATAACCCGGATAGATAAACTCAACATTCAGAAAGTCGCCCGTAACCCACATATCGCGAACAGCAACCGGGTCGTTACCAATGCTATCCTGAGTAGCAGGCGAAATACTGAAAATACCTTTTGTAAGTATTTCATAGATATCTTTCAGTTCTACATCGTGATTGTAGCTGCTACCTGTGGGTTTATTGGTAAGTATAACATATTCCAACACAGCTCGCTGATTGTCTTTAGGACGATAATACTTGATTTCACTATTCAAAACCCAAACACGCGTGCTGTCATCCTGATTTAAGTAAAAATTTGTTTGTTGCGAAGGATTTTCAATAGTACCCATTTTCACAACTGTTTGCTCAACATCTTCTTCCTCCTTGTTACATGCTATAAACACAGGGATTAAGATTGCTAATAAAAAAATCCGTTTCATAATCTATTTGTTTTTTAATTGTTATTGATTTGAATATAAACTACACAGCTCTATGATGTTGTTTACAGTAAAAATGTTGCATACAAAGTTATAAAAAATAATCAACAAAAACGAACAAACATGTTTTAAAAGGCATATCAATCGATATAAGTTACAAACTCAGACTTTGGATGACGCACTTTTTTCATATTCAAAAGCCAATCATTTTCTGCATCTCTGTAGCCCAAAGGTAACATACATACACTCTTTAATCCTATCTCGGAGATTTGCAAAAGTTTATCCAATTCAGCAGAAATAAAACCTTCCATCGGTACTGTATCCACTTTGTTTACCGCAGCTTCAGCCATGGCAAAACCGAGTGCTATATATGCCTGACGAGCAGCATGTTGAAAATTATGTTCCGCAGTGTTTTTTGCAAAACCTTCTTTTAAACGCAATTTATAAGCATCGTATCTATCCGCTGCCACATTACGTTCGTTAGTCGTGATATCGTAAATATGATCGATTCGCTCGTCGGTATAATTATCCCAAACGGCAAACACCAATAAATGCGAACACTCTGCAGGCATTTCCTGTCCGTAGGAAATGGGCACAATCTTTTGTTTCAATTCCTGATTGGTAATTACATACACTTGAAAAGGCTGCAAACCCGAAGAGGTTGGAGCCAACCGTGCTGCTTCTACTATATTTTCAACAATGGCAGTATCCACTTTTCGAGTGGAATCAATTTTTTTGGTGGCGTAGCGCCAGTTAAATGCTTCTATTAAACTCATATTTTTTACTTTATTTTAAACTAATACCCCCTTTAAACAGCTTATCCCATTTAATGTTCAATTTGAAAAAATCCATTTAATTTATTTTATTACTTTTGTAAAAAAAAACATGTTCACAACTAAAATCGACACACAACCATCGGCATACAAAATTGATTACTCATCACGAATTCTGACAGTGGGTTCTTGTTTTTCCGAGAACATGGGTACAAAACTTCAAAATGCCTGCTTCGATACCGATGTTAATCCATTTGGAGTATTGTTTAATCCGGCTTCAATAGCCGAAAGCATTCAGCTTTTAATGCAAAAAAGAAATTTCACAACCGACGATTTATTTCAACATAACTCACTGTGGGGCAATTACATGCACAGTACACTGTTTTCGGACAGTAAACCTGAACATTGTTTATCAAAAATAAATACGCGACTAAATGCTGCGGCAGAAAATATGCAGAAACTCGACTTTTTAATGTTGACTTTTGGAACAGCATGGGTTTATAAACTCGCTGAAACAGGCAAAGTTGTTGCAAACTGTCATAAAGTACCTGCCGATAAATTTATTCGCGATCGACTTACTGTTGAAGCGATTACCAATATATACAACAATTTAATTACAGAGCTTAAGCGTGTAAACCCCGACTTAAAAATTGTATTCACAGTTAGTCCGGTACGGCATTGGAAAGATGGACCGACCGAAAATGCGATAAGTAAGGGAATATTACTACAAGCCATTCAGGAAATAGTAAAAACACATAAAAACACCTGCTACTTCCCTGCTTACGAAATTTTAATGGACGAGTTGCGTGATTATCGCTTTTATGCTGCCGACATGCTTCATCCATCAGAAGTGGCTGTGGATTACATATTTAAAATATTTTCCAATGTTTTTTTTCAGAAAGAAACCCTACAATGCATGAACGAATTAACGAACTATAAAAATGGCTTGCTACATCGACCGACACACACCGACACAACCGAATACGAAAAATTCAAAAATCATTTACACAAAACGAAACAGAATTTATTAAATAAATATCCTGTTTTAGCCGGACGAATTTAAATCGAAACCGTCATATATATATGTTAGAATTAAGACATTATAATTCAACACAAATTTTCAAAAACGAATTAAAATACATACTTTTGTAATATTAAACTGAAAATATTCACATTTTTTTAAAATGAAACAGATTACTACACTCCTGCTACTAACATTATTTACAGTCCAACTTAAGGCTCAGGATATAGCTTTCAGCGATTCGGTACAAGTAAGTTTAATCACCTGCTCACCCGGTCCCGAAGTATATGCCAAATTCGGGCATTCGGGCATACGCGTTTTGGATAAAGTGAACAGACACGATTTCATTTTCAACTGGGGAATTTTCAGTTTTAATACAGACAATTTTTACTATAAATTTATTCGTGGCAAAACTGACTATCTACTTGGTGTACAATATACTTCCGACTTTTTACCCGAATACAAACGTCGGAATTCGGTGGTTTGGGAACATGTACTGAATCTACGACCTAATGAAACAAAACGGTTAATTGAACAATTAATGTTCAATTACAAGCCCGAAAACCGTCAGTATCGCTATAATTTTGTGTTTGACAACTGTGCAACCCGCCCGCGTGACATTATAATGGGTTCTGTTGATGGTCGTGTGGTTTTTCAGACTTCTTTCGAATCGAAAACATACCGTCAGGCTATTGGTGATTATATTGGAGCCGATACATGGCTACGTTTTGGAATAGATCTTGTTTTTGGCTATCAGGCCGATAAAAATATGCCCCAGTTGCAAAGTATGTTTTTGCCCGAAATACTGAAATACGAATTTCTGAACGCACGAATTTCGAACAATCAAAATACCGTAACCAGACCTTTGATAACTAAAACGGACACTTTAACTTTAGTTACATCTGAACACAAAGAAATTAAAGCGTCTAAATTAATCGAAAAACCATTTTATGTTTTTGCCATTCTATTAGTATTTATTGCCTTACTATCAGCCTACGAAATTGTATTCGATAAAAAATACAATACTATTTTCGACTCAATATTGCTATTGGTAACAGGTATCGCCGGAACACTTATCTTCTTTCTAATGTTTTTTTCGGTACATCCATTGGTAAAATATAATCTCAATATACTATGGCTTAATCCACTCAACATACTTGCAGCATTCCTGATTTGGTCAAACAAATGGCGTATTCATTTATTTATCTATCAGCTATTAAATCTTATTTTAGTGGCATTGGCATTAATTTCAGTAGCTATTTCAGTACAAACCTTCAATCAGGCAACTTTCGTAATTATTGCCTTACTCCTCTTCCGTTATTCTTCATGGATTTATCGTACAAAAAGAAAAATCATTCGTAAATCAAAATATAAGATTAAACAGTGATTAATGAATGGTTAATAATTAAACAAAAGAAGCTATCTTACCAAGACAGCTTCTTTTGTTTACGAATCCGGAAAATTTACTCGATATACAGAATGCTTGCCGACGAAGGTGCAACTGTAAAACTCATACCACTGACGGGTTTAATTCCTGTCAGATTGATTTGACCATCGTGGCAAACTATATTCCAATTACCTTCAGGTATATTCAATGTCATTGCTTTGCGATTTCCGTTCAGAATTACCAAAATATCTTTCCAACTATCGCCATTAACATGGTCCGATAGTTTGTAAGCAACTACATTTTGAGGAATAGAATCCAAAAAAGTTAAATGTTTTTGAATTAGTTCTGCTTTTGAAATACGAAAAGCCGGATGTGCTTTGCGAAGCGCAACTAGACCATGATAGTAGGTGAAAACATCGTTGTATTTAGTTTTGAAATCCCAATCGATTTGATTAATAGAATCAGGTGACTGATAGGTATTGTGAATCCCTTTTTTATTGCGATACACTTCCTCGCCGGCATAAATAAACGGCACACCCTGCGAAGTAAAAATGACGGTTTGAGCCAATTTATTAAACCTTACCAACTCTGCATCAGTAGCACCTACCGGTTTCGATTCTTTGAGCTTATCAACCAAACACATATCATCGTGGCACGAAACGTAATTGATAGTTTGTGTAGGCTGATTAACATAAGGAGCTTTCGAATAAATTGGCTTGGTATAATCAATTTGTCCATGTTGAATGCCTCCAGCAATTCCAAATTTCACACTTTCCTCTAAACTATCCGTACCCGAAACAAAGCCATGTATTTCGGAATGCATCCAACTGCCCTTTAACGCATCACGAATATCATCACTAAACACAGCTATTCCGTTGAGTTGTTTGGCATTTTTTTTCACAGCACGTTCTTCTTCGGCCAACGGAGAATTCGCTGCTGTCCAACCTTCACCATAAATAAAAATAGTAGGATCAATTTTATCCAACGCTGCTCGCACTTCGTTCATTGTTTCAATATCGTGAATACCCATTAAATCGAATCTAAAACCATCTACATGATATTCGGTTGCCCAATAAACCACCGATTCAACAATAAACTTTCGCATCATAGGCCGTTCCGAGGCTGTTTCGTTGCCGCAACCCGAAGCATTCGACCAAGTGCTATCGGCATTTTGACGATAAAAATAGCTAGGAGCCAACAAATTCAAATGCGACTCTTCGCCCGTAAAAGTGTGATTATAAACGACATCCATCACTACTCGAATTCCGGCTTTGTGCAACGATTGCACCATGCTTTTAAACTCCTTAATGCGACTTACGGGGTCGTATGGATTGGTTGAATAACCACCTTCGGGCACATTATAATTCAATGGGTCGTAACCCCAGTTGTATTTGTTTTCATTCAGTTTCGTTTCGTCAATCGAAGCGTAATCGTACGACGGCAATAAATGTACATGCGTGATACCAAGCTCTTTTAAGTGGTCAATTCCGGTTGCTTCGCCTGCTGTATTTTTTGTTCCTGTTTCGGTAAATGCCAAAAACTTACCCTTGTTTTTCATGCCCGAATTTGATGATACTGAAAAATCGTGTACATGTACTTCGTAAATCGAAATATCGGTAAAATTATTCAATGGTGGACGTTTATCACTTTCCCAACCCTCCGGATTAGTAGTGTTCATATCAATTATGGCAGCGCGCTTCCCATTTACTCCGGTAGCTTTTACCCACATTCCGGGCGTTTCGGAGAACCATTTTTCACCTATGCGAATTTGAAAGGTGTAAAATTTCCCTTTTAAATCCTCAGTAATTTCTTTTTTCCATGTACCATCCGTTGAGCGCTTCATATCGGTAACTTCATAAGCAGCACCTTCCGAACCATTATCATACAACAACAGCTTTACAGCATCGGCAGTTGGAGCCCACACCCTAAACTTCGACTCATCTGGCGAGTACGTCAATTCCAAATCGTCGCCAGTATAAACAGGATACTCCTGAAAAGAAGCATATTCCACTTTTTGATTACACGAATACATTACCATTGATAATAATAACATCTTAATTAGATTTCGTTTCATATTGATTTTTATTTTGAGAATAAATTACACACAAAAATAGACGAAATTTTCGTGAATTCAACAACAATAATTTTATTAAGTTTCAATTAAAATGCAAACGATTTCGATTTTAAGATAATTAAACCACAAAAGAAAACAAAAGAGCACAAAAGCAGATAAAAAATTACCCAAAAAAATTAATCAATTAATTTTTTTGGGTACTGAATTTTAATTTATGAAAAAATTACTGTGGTTTTATTCCGTTACGAATTAGCAAGGCATCGATAGTTGGCTCTTGTCCACGAAAGCGTTTGTAAAGCGTCATTGGATGTTCAGTACCTCCTTTAACCAAAATGTTTTCACGGAACGATGCGGCGGTTTTTTTATCAAAAATACCATTTTTTACAAATACCGAATAAGCATCAGCATCGAGCACTTCTGCCCACTTGTAACTGTAATAACCTGCAGCATAACCTCCTGCAAAAATATGATTAAATGTAGGACTCATGCTCACTTCGTTTATAACAGGCAGTATTTGAGTTTTGCTCATAGCCTCTTTTTCAAATTTAATTACATCACCCGTGTATGGAATTTCGAGCGTGTGCCAAGCCATATCCAAAAATCCAAAACTCAATTGCCTTAAACTAAAGTTTGCAATATTGAAATTCTCGGCATCTTTAATTTTTTGAATTAACGCTGCAGGAATTTTCTCACCCGTTTGGTAATGTTTGGCAAAACCATCAAGAAATGCTTTTTCGGGTCCCCAATTTTCCATTATTTGCGATGGAAGCTCTACAAAATCGCGGTAAACACTTGTACCAGAAAGAGATTCATAAGTACATTTGGTTAACATGCCGTGCAGAGCATGACCAAATTCGTGCAAAAATGTAGTTACTTCGTCGAAAGTAAGCAATGCAGGTTTGGTTTCGGTTGGGCGCGTAAAGTTCATTACGATGGTAATGTGCGGACGGCTATCTTTTTTACCATCCAACCACTGACCTTTGAACTCACTCATCCATGCTCCCGAACGCTTTCCATCGCGCGGATGAAAATCAGTGTACAGCACCGCCACAAATTTCCCTTTTTCGTCAACAACATCATACGCATCCACCTCGGCATGATAAACAGGAATGTTTGTATTTTTTACAAATTTAATTCCGTAAAGCTTTGTTGCTAAACCAAAAACTCCTTTTTTCACGTTTTCGAGTTCGAAATATGGTTTGAGCATTTCGTCGTTCAAATCAAATTTTTCAGCTTTCAGTTTTTCCGAATAATACGACCAATCCCACGACTGCACTTTAAAATAAGCTCCCTTTTTGTTGGCAAAATCCTGCAAATCGGCATACTCTTTTTCGGCAGCAGGTTTGTAAGCAACCAATAATTTAGTCAGCAAGTCGTACACATTGGCTTTGTTTTCGGCCATGCGATGCACCAAACTATAATCGGCATACGATTTGTTTCCCAATAACTTAACCATTTGCAAACGCAGATTGGCAATTTTGCGTACATTCTCCACATTATCAAATTCACCACCCAACATATTACGTGTACTGTAAGCAATATACAACTCACGACGAAGGTCGCGGTTATCGGCATACTTCATTACCGGACCGTACGTTGTGGCTTTCAAGTCGAGCACCCAACCTTCTTTACCTGCTTTTTTGGCATTAATAGCCAACATATCAAGCACATCCTGAGGCAAACCGGCCATCAGATTTTTATCAGTAATCTGCATGCTCCATTTATTGGTTTCTTTCAACCCATTCTGACCAAAATTCAATGTCAACATACTTAGATCTTTCGACAATTGCTTGTATGTTTCTTTATCTTTATCCGAAAGATTGGCTCCATTTTCGGCAAAGCGGTCGTAGGTTTTCTGAAGCAGCATCTGTTGTTCTGCCGTAAGTTTGAGCTTGTCTTTAGCGTCATAAACCGCTTTAACGCGGGCAAAAAGTTTATCGTTGAGCGTTATGGCGTTTCCATGTTCCGAAAGCATGGGCGATACTTTTTGAGCAATAGCCTGCATTTCGTCGTTGGTTTCGGCACCGAGCAGGTTAAAAAACGGCGTTGTAACCTTTGTGAGCAAAGCGCCACTTTTTTCGAGCGCCACAATCGTATTTTCGAATGTTGCCGGTTTTGTATTATTTACGATGGCATCAATTTCCTTATTATGCTCTTTCATAGCCACTTCTATGGCTGGCAGGTAATGCTCATTTTTAATTTTATTAAAAGGAATTGTTTCGTACGGAGTATTGTACTTTTCGAGAAGTGGATTAGCAGCTTGTGCAAGTCCACTGATTGTAATTGCTGTCATTAGCAAAAAAGTTTTTGTTGTCATATTGTTATTACATTTTTTTGTTTCAAAAAAATAACCGAACTTAAGATCAGGTTATAATTGATTATAATAACAAATGTAGTTGTTTTGTTTAGAAAAATGCCTTATTCTCGTAAAATCCCATGCTAAAAATGTATAAAATTGCATTTTTAGCTCATTTTATTTCTTCAAAATCGGCGTATTCGCCTTCGTTTTTATCAAAAACTTTATTGCGTTGTTTTTGTTGCTGATAAGTATTTTCTTTATTTTCAGATGTATAAGCATTTTTTCGTTTTCCAAATTTAAAAATAGAACGTAAAAATCCGAGTACAAACAAAAAAATCAGAAGTACAAAAAATAAAACTACGAATAGAATTGAAACTAAAAATCCCATACAAATCAAACTTTATTACTTTACCAACCTTATGAACTTAAAATACCGCTTGTGCCACCCGTTTTACACTTTGTGCCGCCATCAAACTATAAAAATGAATACTTGGTATATTATTTTTAATCAAATCTTTAGCCTGTAAAGTACACCACTCCACTCCCACTTCGGTAGCTTCGGCATCAGTTTTACATTTGCGAAGCTCAGCCACAAATTCTTCCGGAAAATCGGCTTTGAAAATTTTGGGCAAAACAGTCATTTGATTCAAAAGAGTAAGTGGTTTCAGTCCCGGTATAATAGGCACATTGATACCCACCTGACGGCATTTTTCCACAAAATCGTAATATTTCTGATTATCAAAAAACATCTGGGTTACTAAATATTCAGCACCCGCATCTACTTTTTGTTTGGCATAAAACAAATCTGATTCGATGTTGGGCGACTCTTCGTGTTTCTCTGGATAACAAGCCATGCCGTACGAAAACGGTTGCATACTCGTTTTCATTTGCGAACCATCTAAGAAAAAACCTTCATTGAAACGGTTAACCTGTACTTGTAATTCGGTAGCAAAAGCATTTCCTGTAGCCACAAATTCCTTTTCGTGTTTGGCTTTATCGCCGCGCAACAACAAGAGATCAGTAATTCCAAGGTATTGCAAATCTATCAGCGCATATTCAGTCTCTTCGCGTGTAAATCCACTACAAATAATATGCGGAACCACCGGAATTTTGTATTTATGCTGAATGGCGGCTGCAATAGCCACTGTTCCCGGACGATGACGCTCCGAAACACGCTCGAACAATCCGTTAGCCGTTTCCTTGAAAACCAACTCGCTACGATGCGTTGTAATATTGATGTATTGGGGATCAAATTCAAGCAAAGTCTCAATTGTGCGGTTTACGCCGTCCATGCCATTGCCTTTAAGCGGTGGCAGCAACTCAAACGAAAAAGCCGTTTTACCCGTATTTTTAATGCTATCTACAACACTCATCTTTATTGCATTTTTTAAAATTGACTGCAAAATTAGTACTTTATTGTAAAACTTCAACCAAACAAGCTGTTTTTATAACAAAGTTTGCGAAATTAAAGAGCTATAATAGCCATTAAAGAATGTACAAAATAAATACAACAAAGACATAAATTAATAATAAAACTTTTTAACTTTGTAGTTTCAAGTTTTACACGCTAATAACCCAATTCATAAGCAAAAAATAATATGGATTTATCGAAATATAATCCCAATAAAGAATTTTTACTTTATAAAACCGATAACGGTGACATAAAGGTGGATGTTTTGTTGCAAAACGAAACAATATGGATGCCTCAAAGTAAAATTGCAGAACTTTTTAATGTAAATGTTCCTGCAATATCAAAGCATCTGAAAAATATTTTTGAGAGTGGTGAGTTGGACGAAAAAGTGGTTGTTTCCATTTTGGAAATAACCACTCAACACGGTGCTATCATTGATAAAACGCAAACTAAACCCACAAAATTTTATAATCTCGATGCTATAATTGCAGTTGGCTATAGGGTAAACTCCAAAAGAGCAACGCAATTTCGAATTTGGGCTACTGCTGTGCTTAAAGAGTATATTATAAAAGGCTACACAATGGATGTGGTGCGTCTGAAAAGTCCACAGCCATTGTTTGGAAAAGACTATTTTAAAGAACAGCTCGAAAAAATCAGAGATATCCGAAGTTCGGAACGCAGGTTTTATCAACAAATTACAGATATTTACGCCGAATGCAGTATTGATTACGATTACAATTCAGAAATTACAAAAGAGTTTTTTGCAACCGTACAAAACAAACTGCATTGGGCAATAACAGGACAAACTGCAGCAGAAATAATTGTTACACGAGCAAATCACGAAAAAGAAAAAATGGGTTTAACAAGTTGGAAAAATTCACCACAAGGCAAAATCAGAAAATCGGATGTTACTATTGCTAAAAACTATCTTACAGAAGATGAATTAAAACCACTCAACCGAATTGTTTCGATGTATCTGGATTACGCCGAAGATCAAGCCGAACAAGGAAAAGCCATGACTATGAAAGATTGGGCTGAAAAACTTAATGCTTTTTTGCAGTTTAATCAAAAACAGATACTTTATAACTCTGGAAAAGTTACTGCTGCATTAGCAAAAGAGTTTGCCGAGAATGAATACGGGAAATATAGTATAATCCAAAATCAGCTTTACGAAAGCGATTTTGATAAAGAAATCAAAAAACTTTTAATGTGAAAAACCTATTGTGTGAAAAAAATTGAGAGATGAACAGCAATAAAATGTTAATTGTGTAGGTAATTGCTAAGATAAGAAGTTTAAAAATACTTTCCATAACCTGCACAAAAATTCCAATTTTGTGTAATAGTTTCAAAAAAATAATTTATCTTTGCGTTCATACAATTGAAAACAAGCTAAATAACACAGTATGCAGGAACTACATTTTTCACAAATTGTGCGAGCTCAGGCACAAAAATATGGCGATAGACCTATTTTCCATTTTCGTAAAAATTTAACCGATCAATGGACGCCAATAAGTTGGAATAATTTTGATAAACAAGTATTTACAGTTGCAAAAGCATTGGTAGAACTTGGTGTGGCCGAACAGGAATGTGTTGGTCAGTACTCGCAAAACATGACCGAGAACCTTATTATTGACTTTGCACTCTACGGCAACCGATCGGTTTTAGTGCCGATTTATGCTACATCAACGGCTGCTCAGGTGGAATATATTGTAAATGATGCCGAAATAAAAGTGATTTTTGTAGGCGAACAAAAACAATACGATGAAGCCTGTGAAGTGATTGCAACTTCGGAAATACTGAAAAAAATTATTGTTTTCGACCCTGATGTTAAAATTAAAAATGATGGTAAATCAATGTATTACCACGAGTTAGTTACATTAGGCGAAAAATCGACCCAACATTTAGAGGTTCAAAATCGAACGAATAAAGCTTCGGAAGATGATTTAGCCAGTATACTTTACACATCGGGTACCACAGGAAAACCCAAAGGTGTGATGATGCCACATTCGACTTTTATGGAAGCCATGCGCACACACAAAATACGACTCACCACTACAAGCGATAAGGATGTTTCGATTGCATTTCTTCCACTTTCGCACGTTTTTGAACGAACATGGACATATTTTTGCATGTATATGGGCGTGCAGGTATATGTTAATTTCCGACCAATCGAAATTCAGCAAACCATTAAAGATGTACGCCCTACGCTAATGTGTTCGGTTCCCCGATTTTGGGAAAAAGTATATTCCAGCGTACAGGAAAATATTGCGAAAATGCCACCTTCTAAGCAAGGACTTGTAACGTGGGCTGTGGCAGTTGGAAAACAATATAATCTTGATTATCTGCGACTTGGAGAAAATCCTGGCATTTTATTAAAACTAAAATATGCCATTGCCGATAAGTTAATATTCTCGAAAGTAAAGAAAACCATAGGCATCGAAAATGCTAATATGCTACCAACAGCCGGAGCTAAATTATCCGACGATATAAATGTTTTCTTGCGAAGCATAGGAGTACCAATTGTTTATGGATACGGACTTACCGAAACAACAGCTACCGTTTCGTGCTTCGATTATGTTGGTTATGAAATTGGTACTGTTGGTAAAATAATGCCGGATTTACAAGTAAAAATTGGACAGGATAATGAAATAATGGTCAAGGGCAAAACCGTGTTCAGTGGCTATTACAAAAACGAAAAGGCTACTGCCGAAGCATTTACCGAAGATGGTTGGTTCCGAACAGGCGATGCAGGTCATTTAAAAGATGGAATTATCACACTTACCGAACGTATTAAAGATTTATTTAAAACATCGAACGGTAAATACATTGCACCTCAGGCTATCGAAACTCGTTTGGCGTTGGATATTTACATCGAACAAGCGGCTGCTATTGGCGATGAGCGAAATTATGTTACGGCAATTATTGCTCCTTCGCTTACGGCATTGGAGGAGTTTGCACATAAAAACAAAATTTCATTCTCCGACCACGATGACTTGCTCCAAAAGCCTGAAATTTTGAAACTTATTGAAGAACGTATCAAAAAAGCACAAGCCGACATGGCTAAGTACGAGCAAGTTAAACGTTTTAAACTGATACGTAAGGGATTTACAATAGAATCGGGCGAACTTACAAACACCCTTAAAATGCGCCGCGCCGTGATTATGCAAAAATACAAATCGCTTATCGACGAAATGTATACCGAAGCGTAAGATAGTAGCAGCCAGAGCAAAGAATTAGAATTAAAACCCAAAGCAGAATTATTGAAGTTCGGTTTTGGGTTTGTTTTTTAGCTGTTTTTAGATGCTAATATCTTACTAACAACATGATTTTTAGCAAAATTATTGTAACTTTGCCGATGAATAAAATTGAATTTTAAAAAATAATGTTATGTTAAGCTCTTTAAAGATTGAAAATTATAGGAGTATCAAAAATCTTAGAGTCAATTCATTAAAAAGAATAAATCTAATTACTGGACAGAACAACACTGGAAAATCAACTGTTCTTGAAGCTGTTGCAATTTTTGCTACTAAGGGTGATTTTCAAAATATTTTTCAACTATTAACGGATAGAGGGGAGTATTATCGTCAAAATGATGTTTCGAAGAATATAACTGATTATAATATAAAATCGTTGTCATCATTGTTTACCAATCGACATGTAGGATTTTCAAATAAGTATTCGTCGACTCATAAATCGAAAGCTAAAATACATACTTGGCTTTCGTGGCAAGAAGACCCTGGCACGCCTTTAGCTATTACAAAAAGATATTTAACAGTGAATGATACTAATTGTTCTATGCTGATTAATTGGATATTGAAACTTTATAAATAAATTGTATATAAAATATTATGGCTTCACAAGAAGATGTTTTTAAAAAACTGATTGCGCACTGCAAGGAATATGGTTTTGTGTTTCCTTCGAGCGAAATTTACGACGGTCTGGGTGCCGTTTACGACTACGGTCAGAACGGTGTTGAACTGAAAAATAATATCAAAAAATACTGGTGGGACAGCATGGTACTGCTCAACGAAAACGTGGTTGGACTTGATGCTGCCATTTTTATGCACCCTACTACTTGGAAAGCTTCGGGGCACGTTGATGCGTTCAACGACCCATTGATTGACAACAAAGACAGTAAAAAGCGTTACCGAGCTGATGTGCTTATCGAAGAACTATTAGCAAAGTACGACGATAAAATGAATAAAGAGGTCGAAAAAGCTGCAAAACGTTTTGGCGAAAGCTTCGACGAAGCTGTTTTCCGCTCCACCAACGAACGTGTGCTCGAAAATCAGGCAAAACGGAACGAAATTCATGCGCGTTTTGTAAAAGCGTTGAACGATTCGAATTTGGCTGAACTGAAAGCCATTATCGAAGATTACGAAGTGGTTTGCCCGATTAGCGGAACCCGCAACTGGACAGATGTTCGTCAGTTTAACTTGATGTTCTCGACCGAAATGGGCTCAACAGCCGATGGTGCTATGAAGATTTATCTACGTCCGGAAACGGCTCAGGGTATTTTTGTAAACTTCCTGAATGTTCAAAAAACCGGTCGTATGAAAATTCCGTTTGGTATTTGCCAAATTGGTAAAGCATTTCGTAATGAGATAGTTGCTCGCCAGTTTATTTTCCGTATGCGCGAGTTCGAACAAATGGAAATGCAATTCTTTGTTCGTCCGGGAGAGGAAATGAAATGGTTTGAGCATTGGAAAGAATTCCGCCTCAAATGGCACAAAGCTCTTGGCTTGGGCGACCAAAAATACCGTTTCCACGACCACGATAAATTAGCTCATTATGCCAACGCCGCTACCGATATTGAATTTGAAATGCCTTTCGGATTCAAAGAAGTGGAAGGAATTCACTCACGCACCGATTTCGATTTGAGCAGTCACGAGAAATTCTCAGGTAAAAACATTAAATATTTCGACCCTGAAATTAATCAATCGTACGTGCCTTACGTTATCGAGACTTCGATTGGTGTCGACCGCACATTCTTGTCAATTATGGCAGCTTCGTACAAAGAAGAAGCCATGGAAGGTGGCGACACACGCGTTGTATTGACATTGCCTCCGATGTTGGCGCCTGTAAAAGCCTGCGTTATGCCATTGGTAAAAAAAGATGGATTACCCGAAATTGCCCGCAACATTATCAACAGCCTAAAATTTGATTTCAAATGTGCTTACGACGAAAAAGACTCTATCGGAAAACGTTACCGCCGTCAGGATGCAGTTGGAACGCCATTCTGTATCACTGTTGACCACCAAACACCGGAAGATAACTGCGTAACCATTCGTCACCGCGACAGTATGCAGCAGGAACGTGTTGCCATTGCCGATTTACAAAAAATTATTGGCGATGCCGTAAATATGAAAAACCTGTTTAAGAAAATTGTAGGATAAATTTCAAATCAGTGAGAGTCTCATCCAAATTGAGGTTCTCACTTACAATAATAACGACGCAAAGTCGCAAAGACGTTTTTTATGTTTTTGCGACTTCGTTTTTTATACCAAGTCGGTAAATTTAATCTTTTTAGCTCTCTTTATTGGGTTTATTTCTTCAAAATAGTTTAACCCAACTTTCCAAACCTCGCCAACCAA
>DYSC01000001.1:0-15707 GCA_020726365.1 Porphyromonas sp. | reverse complement strand
GCCAACCAACGCAAACAAGTAGCACAGTTACTGACCTATTGGAAAGAGAACCGTGAACAGGCAAGTATATTTGCCTGTTTAGCAATGAGTCCCAGTTAATGGGTGGAAAGTTGGGTTAAGTATCCATTTACCCAAAATAAAAACGGAGGCACATGTTTTTATGTATCTCCGTTCAAATTAAGCGGCTTTAAAATCAAATTCCAGCTATTTCTTTAATTTGTTTAATAATATCTTTTGCAAATGAATCTGCTTCATCATACGATCCGGCTTCAGAGTAGATACGGATAATTGGCTCCGTGTTCGATTTACGCAAATGCACCCAACCGGTAGGAAAATCTATTTTCACACCATCGATATCGTTTACATCATACTGTTTATGATTTTCTTTTATCACCTTCAATACATTATCCACATCAATTGCAGGTGTAAGTTCAATTTTATTTTTTGAAATATAATACTCAGGATACGTTTTACGCAGTTCCGACACTTTCATTTTTGTTTTTGCCATCATGGTCAAAAACAAGGCTATACCCACTAAGGCATCACGTCCGTAATGACTTGCAGGATAAATAACACCGCCATTTCCCTCTCCACCAATAACTGCGTTGGTCACTTTCATAGCTGTAACCACATTCACTTCACCAACTGCTGCTGCTGTATATGTACAATTATGTTTATTGGTAACATCGCGCAAGGCTCGGGTTGAACTCAAATTCGATACCGTATTTCCTGGTGTGTATTGCAGTACATAGTCCGCAATTGAAACTAAAGTATATTCTTCGCCGAACATCGATCCATCTTCGCTGATAATCGCCAACCGATCCACATCAGGGTCAACCACAAAACCTACATCTGCCCTACCTTGCTTCATTAAGTCAGAAATAGCCGTTAAATTTTCAGGTAAGGGTTCCGGATTATGCGGAAACTGCCCGTTTGGTTCGCAATAAAGCTCTTCGATTTTAGTAACACCCAATGCATTCAGCAATTCAGGCAATACAATTCCACCTACCGAATTCACACAATCAATAGCCACTTTAAAATCAGCAGCTATAATTGCTTCCACATCAACCAAATCGAGCGAAAGTACACTTTGTATATGTTTTTCATTATAACTATCGTCAACTGTCAATTTACCCAGCTCATCCACATCAGCAAATACAAACGACTCTTCTGCTGCAATTTGCAACACACTTTCGCCGGCTTTCGCATCGAGAAATTCCCCACGCTCGTTAAGTAACTTCAACGCATTCCATTGTTTTGGATTGTGACTCGCAGTAAGTATAATACCTCCGGCAGCGTTTTCCATAGTTACTGCCAATTCGGTGGTTGGCGTTGTAGCCAAACCAATATTAACAACATCGAAACCCATACCGAGTAAAGTACCTATTACCAACTGATTCACCATTTCGCCCGATATACGCGCATCGCGGCCAACAACTATATTTTTCGAATCGGTAGTTTTATTTGCTTTAATATACGTTGCGTAAGCAGCCGTAAAGCGAGCAATATCAACAGGATTAAGCCCATCGCCAACCCGTCCGCCAATCGTACCACGAATACCTGAAATTGATTTGATTAATGTCATATTCTTTTGATTAATGTCTAAGGTTAAAAGTCTGATGTCAAATTATTTTCTGATTTTGAGATAAATATCGTAACCATAAGGGATAACGGCTTCCTGATCGAATTTAAAACCTAATTTGGAATATACAATTATTTTTGCCCGAGCATTATTATACTTCATGTAAGACACTGCCTCGTGCCAACCTTTACAGCTTTGCTCTTGCGTAAAATCGTAGTAATAAAAGGAAATTGGCTCTCTGCTATCAATAGTAGTTAAATATGTAGAAGTATCTGCCTTTGCATCCAAAGTGTATTTTATATACCGAAAAATAACCTCATCATTCACTTCCAACGAATCAGTGCTCGTATCACATGCATCTACAATATTAATGTATAATCCGGATGGTGTTTTGTAATAAACATTTTCGGGGTAAGGTACAGCATTCGGCTCCGTTTCGACCACCGTAATATTATTCCGTGAGATAAAGTCTGCTATTAGATTTTTTTCATCCTTCAGCTGGTCACCATACGTTACCTCGTCGATACACGAAGCAAAAAAGACACCGACTGCAAACACAACAAGAGATATTTTGAATAGTAACTTCATAATTTTTGAAAAAAACGGAATGAAATGATTTGAAAAAAGAACAATATCTATTAGCTTGCAAATATCCGATTATTCTTCCAAATCAAAAAGTTAAGAATGATAAATAACTTTATACAGCCTATAATAATTAATAAACCCTTATTATATACTGACACTACTTTAATTTGAAAGTCGGATTTCTGCTTAATTGCCCGAAACAATAAGTTTGTATAACCCCTCAGTATCTGCGACAAATGTGCGAGCACCCACCTCTTCTAATTCCTTTTGAGGTCGAAAACCCCAAAGCACACCAACAAAATCTACCCCTGCATTATAAGCCGTAGCAACATCGACTCCCGAATCGCCCACATACAACACCTCCGATTTGTCAACAGCGGCATTTGCAATTATTTCGTTCAAAATTAATGGATTCGGTTTTACAGGAAATCCATAGCGCTGTCCGAATACATCTGAAAAACGAATATCAGGAAAAAAGCGACTTGTTAAATCTACAGTTGCCGGATGAATTTTATTAGAAGCTATAGCCAATTTAAAACTACAATCCTGTAATTTAACTAATAAGCTGGCAATACCCGGATAAGGTTTTGTAAATGCGTCAGAATGATTATAATAATGCTTTATAAACTCTGCTTTTAACATCGAAATAAAATCGGCACTACGCTTTGGCTCCGGCAAAGCGCGCTCGAGGAGTTTGTCTACACCATTCCCAATAAAAAAGCGATAGTCTTCCGTTTTGTGTGTCGGAAAATTAAATTGCTCCAAAGCATAATTTACACTGGCAGCCAAATCCTCAATGGTATCGAGCAAAGTTCCATCGAGGTCAAAAATAATTAGTTTATACATTAATATTATAGGATTTACAAATTTACCATTCTACATAGGGCTTTTAAAAGTCGACAAACAACAATCACCCTTTTATTTTTGCAAAGATACATCAATAGTACATATTTTTTTGTACTTTTGTAAGCCTTATTTTATCGATGGTAAATTTTGATGTTAGTTTATTATTTAATTATGAATACTTATCTATCGTAAAAAAATAATATGCCAAAAGTTTCAATTATTGCCGCAGTAGCCGACAATTATGCTATCGGAAAATCGAATAAGTTGCCATGGCACTTACCAGCAGATTTAAAGCATTTCAAAGCATTGACTACCGGTTCGGCGATGCTGATGGGAAAACGGACTTTCGAGAGCCTTCCAAACGGACCACTACCCAACCGAAAGAATATTGTTTTATCTTCGATGTTTAACGAAGGAGTTCGCGAAGGTTACTTCGAAGCAAACTCAATCGAAGATGCCATGGAATTGTGCAACAACTCCGAAAACATCTTTATTATTGGAGGAGGTTCTGTATATAAGCAAACAATGGAAATTGCTGATTACATGCATATTACATGGATTCATGCCGAATTTCACGCAGATGCTTTCTTTCCTGAAATTGACTTTACAAAATGGAAAGAGATAAATCGGGAAGATTACAGTCCAGATGAAAAAAATGAATATGCTTATTCTTTTGTTACTTACGAAAAAATAAAATAAGCACACTACAAAAAAGCCTGAGAATAAATTCTCAGGCTTTTTTGTAGTATAATACTATTGCTCCCAAATATCTTGCTCAATATTCATCAACTCATACTCAATACGCTGTTGTTCGCGACGAATACTTACAGGATCGCTATAAGTTTGAAGTAGCATTTTATCAAACATGTTGCTATCGCCTAACAAATACGAATAAAATAAGCGTTGCGAAAAGAAATCGTCGAAAGTCATACGTTGGTTTTCATTACCATTAGGCACAATCAGCTCTTTAACAATATACGGTCTCAGTTCATCGTACAAAAACCAACAAACTACCGAGCTCTGGAAATAATTCCATATTCCTTCGTCAGTTTTGGCTATTCCTCCTGTATTCAATTTTGTAAGGTTAATCTCATTCTTCGAAAAATAAGGAGCAATTGCAATTACTTTTGAATACATTTTGGAATAATGTTTATTAAAGAAAACAATTTCTTGAATTACGTATTTCAATGAATTTGCTGAATAGCTACCAAAAGCATAGTCATTTACAATTGGTTTATTAGTAATTGGATCATTCTTCACCAAAGGTGTTTTTCTGATTTTTTGCTCAGCCGAATCCCAATCGCAATCAATAAAAAAATCGGCAAACTTTTCTTTACAGATTGGTGCCTTATTCCATGCAGGTTGAATATCTTCATCCTTTTTTTCATATCCTTTCAGGGTATCATTCACAGTTGCTTCCAAAATTACACGAAGTAAATTCTTGTATTTAACAGTAGGCGTAATAGGAAAATACAACTGACTATTTTGCTTCTCACGCATATCAATTATTCTGTAAACTATGCGCGACCAAACAATATCATCCCTACGATGATTTACAATAGCAATTGTATCCGAAAGCGATTTCATTTCTTCCGTCTGAATTGCAACTTTCCCTGATTTTTCAAAAAAAGGCAATACTTCATTTTGTGCAAACACAGCAGAAACAGCAATAATTAGCAGGCTATGTATTAAAATTAACTTTCTCATTTTTATTTAATTAAATTAAATTACTATCCAAGTTTCACAATTAAAACTCCAATACTTTGATTATATCCATCGGGACCACGCGCTACAATATTACTTATAATAAGCGTTTTACCCTTAGTCAAGCGTGAAATAAATGCAGCATCAAGTTGTGTGCCTTCAATATTTTTAACAGGATAACCATCAGCCAACATAGTAAACGAAACTATTTGGAAATTCGCTTTTACCAATTCATCTTTCCCATAACTTGCCACAAGAACACATTGTTTCAATTCATCGGGCGACATCACGCCATTTTGTTTTTGATTACCTGCTTTATCTGATAAATAGGCTGTAGGTTTTGGCAATCGCTTAATTCGAAACTTGCCCGATCCCATTGCTTTTACTGCTTTATCAATTTTAGCCGAAACCGAAACGGTAAGCTCGCCTTCGCTCATGGTTGTAATTTCGTATATACCATGTCCTCTCTGTACTGTTTTTGCATTAGGTACACTAAGAACTATATTTTCGGGGGCAATACCCGGAACCGAAACACTGAAATTATTGACAATACCACGATAAACCACATTTAAGTCGGAATTAGAGATTGTAGCTGAAGGTTGGCTCACCATATATTCCGATTTGAATTTATAAGATCTTGTGTTACCATCATTTCCCATCAATCTTATTTCTCCGGCGTAATTTTTCAGACCAATACTATTTGCAGAAGTTTCATACAAACCATTATTAATACGGCTTCCACCAACATAATACTCAGGTGTAATCGTTGAATCGACAGCCGATAAAACAATACGAGCCTTGTATTTATCTCCGGTAAATACAAATCTGGATTCAGGTATTACCAACGCTTCAATTTTATTTACACGGAAATCGGATGCATCTGTTTGACTTTTAAGATATTGAACAAGCTCAGCCTCAGCTGCACGAATATCATTTTGATATTTTGTAAGCATAGTAACAACTGCTGATACAGGCATTAGCTCAAACATCGATAATTCCCATGTTTGTTTCTCTTTTGTTTTTTCGTTAATTACCGGATCTGTTGAAAAAATCTGAGAATACAATTTCTGTTTATTGGGATTACCCTCATAAGCTTTAAATATCATATTTTTATACTCATCAATTTTCGATTTCAGAATTTTTCCATTTCCACCATTTATGGCATAAATACTTGCAGCATCTAAATTATCGCGACCTTTAATTACCCTTGCCTTGGGATCGGCCTCTTCTTTGTCGGCAATTTTTAAAATTTCAACCTTAAAGTTTTCCAGATAACTATACAAATCATTCGACTCTTTCTTAATATTGTTTGCTTTGGTAAGCCACTCACCTACTTTTGTCGGATTTTTTTTGTACAAATCATCAAAATCGGTGTACAAGGCTGAGTTACGTTGTTCGGCAGATTCAATTGAAGTATGCAAACTATTATCCACTAAAGTAAATCCATTTAAAATGTCGCTCGATACATTCAGTG
The DNA here is from genome assembly GCA_020726365.1 of Porphyromonas sp. Taxonomy (GTDB): domain Bacteria; phylum Bacteroidota; class Bacteroidia; order Bacteroidales; family Paludibacteraceae; genus Paludibacter. Next base: position 9,516 of record DYSC01000001.1, on the reverse strand, counting down.
CCAACATTGCCGTCAGCACTAAATACATCATTCCAATCATTTTTTGCCTCGGGGTTTCAGGGCAGTTTTTTGCTCCACTCATTCTATATCAAATGTTTTTGTGATAGACAAATAAATTAATTTAAAGCATTCAGCATATTGCCATATACCTGATTCAAATCCTTCACTTGTTTGGCTAACTTTTCAGTGCCTGTTTTAAATATATCCGTCTGCGCTGATGCAATTTCAGTTGTTGATTTTATTTTAGTCAATTCCAGATTTACTGCATTCAGATTGCCATCGAGCATTCTCAAGGTTTCAGCTTGTTTTGTTAAACTTTCTGTTTGAGCCTGCACATTCTTAATTTGAATTTCGTAAATCGAATTAATGGATGCTAAACTTTTGTTTATATCATCTACTTTAGATGCATACACTTTTGTATTTTTATCAACTGATTGAATTCCATCAGAAATACTTTTATACGAATTCTCGAGTTTCAACGAAGCCTCATTTAAGACATCCTGTGAGCTAATAAATTTTCCGGTAACTTCTGCAGCCGTATCAATATTTTTAACCAAATTGTCAGTCGATTTTGCTACATTCGAAATAGAAGCTAGCTGATTTGCAGTATTCGATAAATTTTTAATGCCTTCTGATAGTTTTTTCACATCATCATCGCTTATTGACTCTGAATAGGATAAACCACCTTTTGAGGCTGAAGCCACTCCGGCAGCAACAGCACCTGCATTCATTATATTTCCATTTTCAAAGTCAATCACTTTTTTCCAATCAACCTCATCGTGCGGTTTATCAAATGCTCCTAATGCAAAAAGCACAGCTTCGACTGTCATACCTATACCAAGCATAAAACTACCCCATGAAGTGTGAAGGATTTTACCCATAGCACCTACAATTACAACAGATGCACCAAGACTGTATAATATACCGATGAAACGCTTTGTACCAGGCGCGTTCCACATTTGATCAAATTTTGTTTGCTCTCCAGACATACTCTTTTAAATTAAATTGCTATATATTTATAAATTGTAAACTATCAAATTATTAATCGCCATTGAATGAACGAACACAACGAAATCCAATGTACGGGCGACTTTCATATTGATATTCATACGTACGAACGCCACATTGAAGATAATAACCAATATCTTTCCACGAACCGCCTTTCACAACTTTACGTTTTAAAACATTAGATTCATCTTGTTTGGCACTATATTGAAAGTTAGGATTCATATCAGCTACAAGTAGGCTTTGTGCATTTACATAAGCAGTCGAAGTCCATTCCGAAACATTTCCGGCCATATCAAACAATCCATAATCGTTTGGCATAAACGAAGCAACCTTCATAGTTGTTGCACCGGTATCGTCGGTATAACTACCACGTGTAGGTTTGAAATTGGCTAAATAGCAGCCCTTTGAATCGCGCAAATAATTACCACCCCATGGATACATACCTAACCTGCGACTCCCACGTGCAGCGTATTCCCATTCAGCTTCGGTTGGCAAACGATAATCCTGTCCACCAAAAGAATTAACACTATTAAACAATTCGGTACGCCAGTTACAAAATGCCTGCGCCTGCTCCCATGTTACACCCACAACCGGATAATTTTTAAATCCTGGATGCGAAAAATACATACGCATTTTAGGATCGTTGTATGAATACTGAAAATCACGAATCCACATAATAGTATCCGGATATACTTTTACAATTTTATTAGAAATCAAGTCTTTACGGGTAATAAGAGGACGATTGATTGTGGTATCGATGATATAGCCAAGTTCGTTAATGTACGAAGAATCAACTCTGGCAATTGCACCTTTAGGATAAGCACCTGTATTTACATTAAGTTTATTACCAGCTAATGCAGCCTGATCATAATTTATCCATTCGTAAGTATACATTAATTTTCCGGGGTCTAATTGTGGCTTATTACCAAGCTCATTAATTCCCTGATAATTAATAGATTTAAAGATTCGTTGATAAACTGTATCCTTTGAATACCATGTAATTTTTGCGTTCCAATTCAAACGAATCTCTTTAAGTTGGTCGGGTGAAAGCTGATCAAAAGGATTGTTCTTGTCATTGTAAGTTGTGTATTTCTGACGCTCCTTTATATCCAACGATTGATCTTGTATCAAAGTACGCATTATAATAGAATCGCGCACCCAAACAACAAATTGTTTGTATTCGTCATTTGTAATTTCAGTATCGTCCATCCAAAACGCATCAACAGTTACATTAATCGATTTATCCTTCACAACACTAAATGGCGACTGATCATTAGCTCCCATTATGAAAGAACCACGTTTAATGAAAACCATACCAAATGGATTAGCTTCTACAAAGCCCCTGTTAAAACCGTTTCGTTTCGAAACACCAACAAGTTCTCCAATAGGTTTAGCTGCAATAATAATTATTGCAACTATTGCTAAAATTATCAGATTTTTTTTCATACGTATATATGTTTTTTATTAAAAGTTCTACAAATATCTAATGCTCTTATACTTTGAATTTTGTTTTGAAAATACGTACTCAAAACTGTACGATAATAATATTTCGTGTGAACCAAAGTTCGTAGTTATAAGCCTGCTTGTTGCTACATCGAATGAATAACCCAGTGAAAGTCCACCATTTATATTCATACCTGCAAATAATACAACCGTATTAAATGGCCTCAACGTTAATCCACCCCAAAACTTATTGTCGTATTCTAAACGTGAACTTAAGTCGAATTGCCAACGATTAAAATCCGATTTAACAAGTATCGATGGTTTTAAACTAAATTTCTGATTATCAAAGGTATAATCATATCCGCCAGTAACGTATAGCGAACTTAATTGCTTAAATTCTGAATTTAATCCCCATTTTACAGTAGGCTGGTTTGCATGTAGAAAAGATAATCCTATATACCATTTATCAGCTGTGTACCACAATCCTATTCCAACATCAAAACCCAAACCAATCACACTTGTTTGAGGAATGGCATCATCGCCCGTCATGCTGTAGTATTCGCTTGTAATGTTGTTTTGCGCAACACTATCACCCGAAAAACCCAAACTCACAAAACCAAGCTCAGTACCAACACTTAAATGCCCATCACCTAAGTTCCTTTTGTAAGCATATTGTAAATGAGCCGACTGCGTATTGAACCAACCCACTTTATCGTCGAGAATACTAAAACCCAAACCACTTTTATTTTTACCAGCTTTAATCGGTGAATTAATGCTAAAAGCAGTAGTAGACCCACCACCGGGCATACTTACCATATTCAGTCTGTGCTGTCCGATTACTTCAATTAAATTACTTTCGCCTACCGCTGCAGGATTAAAAGTATTCGCATGAAACATATATTGGCTTAATTGAGCATCGAACTGCGCATTTACGTAACCGACAAATATAATAAAAATCCCTAATACTAACTTTTTCATTCAATATTCTGAACTGGTTTTGTTCATACAATCCTACTTTACTTCAAAAAAAAATGAAACGGATGCATTATCATAACTTCAAAATTCCTGAAAAATTGTATGCTTAGAGATTATTTTGGATTTATTTTAATATTCTTCTTCATTGAAAAAGAAATCCTCTTTACTTGGATAATCGGGCCAAATATCCTCTATACTTTCGTAAATTTCACCCTCATCTTCTATTTCCTGTAGGTTTTCAATAACTTCTAGTGATGCTCCTGAACGCATAGCGTAATCAATCAACTCATCTTTGGTTGCAGGCCAGGGCGCATCTTCAATTTTTGAGGCTAATTCCAATGTCCAATACATAATTAACTGTTAAATTAAAATAATTTGATAAACACTTTATTTTAGTGCAAAAATAGAAATTTTTTTTATTAATCAACGTTTTTCCACAAAATTTCTTTAGCACCAATTTTTAAAGAAACAAAACGCGCTATCGTAAAAAAATAGTCCGACAATCTGTTTGAATACACAATTACATGATTATCAACACCATGCAGCTCATTCAATTCAATAATTCTTCGTTCGGCACGACGTGAAATTGTTCGACAAATATGACAAAAACTTGTCTCAATAGAGCCTCCTGGCAGAATAAATGCACGTAATTCGGGCAATTCTGCATTCATTTTATCAATTTCGTCCTCAATTTTCGAAATATCGTTGTCCGAAATAATTGACTTTTCGCCGATTTTAGTAACATTGGCGTCGGTTGCAAGGTGCGAACCAATCACAAAGAGTTTATTTTGGATGGTTTCCAACATATCTTTTTGTGTCCCCACAGCATTGTAACAAAGAAGCATTCCGATAAACGAGTTTAATTCGTCGACTGTTCCATAGGCTTCTATCCGCGCATCGGATTTAGATATTCGCGTTCCACCAATTAGTCCGGTTTCGCCTGAATCGCCGGTTTTTGTATATATTTTCATTCTATTTTTTTTTGCAATTTATTTTTATTATAAAAAACGTATCTTGTAATTTTTGGGGTGTAAATCGGGATTAAAAAACACAATTCCGAAATGATATAAGTCAAATGTTGACGTCACTTTGGGGTGTGATTTTATTTTATCCCATGCCTGTTTCATTTCCAGCGACCAATAAATATCGTCGAGAACAACCACTGCATTTTCGTTTAATTTGGGGCAAATATGCTCAAAATAACACATTGTGGCATCGAAGGTGTGATTTGCATCGATATAAACAAAATCGATACCCGAAAGTTTAGCTAATGTCATTGACAATGTTTTGTCGATATCGCCTGTAATAATTTCGACAGTAGGCAGGTTTAGCTCCAATAAAGTACGACGGGCAATGCGGGCTGTAGCTTCACAACCTTCGAGCGAAATGCAACGCCTATTTTTAGAATTTGCCGCTAAATAAGCTGTAGAAATACCAAATGAGGTACCAAGTTCAAGAATAGTGTTAAACTTTAGGTAATTAACTATTTGGCAGAGCAGTTGTCCTTTTTTGGCAGAGCACAAAGAATTAGCAGCTATCTCACTAATTTTAAGTGGTTTGCTTTCACCTGTACCAAAATCAACCTTATCAATTAAACCATTATCCTTTAATAATTTAGCGCGTTGTTTTTCAATTTCGGCATATATATAATAGGAATTTTTTTCATAAATTACATACCGCACAAAATCGAACAGGTAGGGAGAATGAACCCCAAACCCATGCGAATTTCGGGCAGTGATAAAATGATTCAGAAAATAATATACACGCAAAAAATAATTCATTCTAAAGGATTAAATAATTGATATTCCACGCTCTTTACATAATTCAAGTGCCATTTCGCGCAATTTGAATTTTTGAATTTTACCACTACCTGTAAGCGGATATTCATTTACAAAAAAGACGTAACGAGGAATTTTGTAACGTGCAATTTTATCTTTACAAAATTCTTTTACATCCTCCTCAACCAATTCTGCACCTTCGTGCGGAATAATAAACACCCCAACATCTTCACCGTATTTAGGCGATGCAATGGCCACTACCTGAGCATCTTTCACTCCAGGCATGTGGTAAATAAAATCTTCTATTTCGCGCGAAGAAATATTCTCTCCACCTCTGATTATCATATCTTTAATGCGACCCGTAATGCGATAATTCCCATCAGGGTCTTTCACACCAAGATCACCCGAATGCAAAAATCCGTTTTTGTCAATTACCTGAGCTGTGGCTTCGGGATTTTTATAATATCCATTCATTACATTGTATCCTCGGCAACACATTTCGCCTTGTACGCCATCAGAACAAACTTCACCTGTTACAGGGTCAATTACAGCTACCTCAACAAATTCATAATTACTACCAACGGTGGTGCAACGCGTTTCAAACGAATCCGAAATGCGTGTTTGTGTCATCCCTGGTGAAGTTTCGGTAAGTCCATAAACACTCGTTATGGTCATATTCATTTTGTCGCTTACCTGCCGCATTAACTCGATTGGACATAGTGCTCCGGCCATAATACCAGTACGCAACGACGACATATCGAATAGTTCGAACATGGGATGACTTAACTCGGAAATAAACATAGTTGGTACGCCGTAAACAGCCGTACAACGCTCTTTATGAATGGATGCCAACGTCATTAAAGGATCAAATTTTTCGACCATCACCATCGTACTGCCGTGTGTTAGACAATTCATTACAGCCAAAACAACTCCAAAACAATGAAAAAGCGGGACACATATACACAATTTATCGTCGGACGTAAAATTCATGTGAACACCCGTGAAATAACCATTATTGGCAATGTTGTGATGCGAAAGCATTACCCCTTTGGGAAAACCCGTAGTACCCGAAGTATATTGGATATTGACAACATCGTAACAATTCAGGGAGTTTTTAATGCTAACAAATTCCATATTCGAACGATTGCCTCCCAATAAAAGTAGTTCAGACGTATTGTACATTCCCCGATGCTTTTCCTGTCCGATAAACACAATATTTTGTAGCAACGGAAAACGACTGGCACTCAGATTGCCGCGCTGCGAAGTTTTCAGTTCCGGAATAAGTGAGTTTACGATTTGAATATAATCGTTACCTTCCACACCATCTGTGAGGCATAAGGTGTGCATATCCGAGTTTTCGATGATAAAAGCAAGTTCGTGCACTTTGTAGTTGGTATTCACAGTTATTGCCACAGCACCTAATTTGGCACAAGCAAAGAAATAGGTGAGCCAATCGGGCACATTTTGAGCCCAAATTCCAACATGCGAATCTTTTGAAACTCCAATTGAAAGTAATCCATTGGCCAAAAAATCGACTCGCTGATTAAACTCGCTCCACGAAAATCGCAACTGCCGGTCGGGATAAACCATAAAATCCCGATTAGGGTTTTTGGTTGCCCAAAATTCCAACCAATCGCCTATAGTTTTATCAAATAATTCCATATTCCGGTTTAAAATGGAGTATATACTACCGCCAAAATCTTAGCTGACTGATTATCGACAGAACTTACCAAATGATCAACAATGGAATCATAATAAATACTGTCGCCCTCATTCAGCATAAAAATTTCTTTACCATAATTTATTTTTACAGAGCCACTTAACACATACAAAAACTCCTCGCCTTCGTGCGAAGAAAGTGTAAAATCTTTGTTTTCGGAAGGGTAAATATCAATTATAAACGGTTCAAAATGGCGGCCAGACTTATTGCCTGCCATGGTATAAAAAGCAAGGTGTGAATTCTGTTCTGAAAGTTGACTCGAAAAAGTAGCGGACTGACTATTATCGCTTTTTCGGTAAACAACAGGACCCAATTGTTCCGAATCGTCGAGAAAAGTTCCATGACGAACGCCCAACCCGCGCGCAATTTTAATAAGCGGAGCAAGCGATGGAATTTTATCGCTATTTAAAACAATATTAATGGCTTCTTCGGTGAGCCCCGAACGTTGCGACAAATCCTGAATGCTTATGCTTCGGTCATTCATCAGTGTCCTGATTTTTTCGCTTACTAAACTGTTACTCATGGAAATTGGTGATTATAAGTTAGAACTGCCCCAACCCCTAAAGGGGAGCAAGATAAAAAAATTGATATTAATCTACATCTCGTTCAAGTGCGGGACTTGGTATAATAATAATTTATTTTTCTGCTGAAAGTATTTTTGAATAAAACGCTTTATCACCTAACTTTTCGATGGCAGATTTTAAATCAACGTCAGTCTTGAGCGAAAATTCAATTTCACCCTTTTGAAAATAATAACGTTTAATAATTTCGAGACTAAGCAATTCGATTATATCGTTTTTATTATCTTCGAGATTTCTATCTATATCCGGTTTGAGTTTTGCCTCGAGCGCTTTCAGTTCGCTATCGGCATAGTTGTCGATACCTTCCGATTTAGCGAGTTCCAAAAACTCTTTGTACATTTTTTCAGATTCGGTGGTATATGTAAACTTTTTTTCTTTCAGAAAATCTTTAAATGCCTGAAAATCATTTTCATCTAATTTAAAATCGGCAGGTTTTGCAATACTTTGACGGGTTGCCGTATATTGATTACCAAACTCAAAATACAGATTTTGTGCAAAAATATAATAGGCGATATTCATTTTACGGTCGTCGGTCGTCTTTACATCGGGAACAATGCCACCACCATCACGTACTTTTCGACCATTGCGGGTACTGAATTCGGTTGTTAAACTATCCGGTACGCGACCAACGCTTCCATCTTCATTGCGGTGCGTGTAATCAATCGCCTGAATACACCGACCACTTGGAATATAATACTTGGCAGTTGTAACTTTTAAATGACCACCGTAACCAATCGGGCGGATATTTTGCACTAAACCTTTGCCAAAAGTACGCTCGCCAATAATTATTCCACGATCTAAATCCTGAATAGCCCCAGCTAAAATTTCGGAAGCCGATGCCGATGAACGGTTTACCAAAACTGCCAGTTTTAAATCGGGAAAAACAGGCTCCGAAGGTGTTTTGTAGGTACGTTCAGTAAATTTACTTTTGCCTTTTGTTTGCACCACTTCGCTACCTTTGTGAACAAAATAACCTACAATTTTCACAGCCTCGTCGATTAAACCACCACCATTGTTTCGCACATCAATAATAAGCGATTCAATTTGGTGATTTTTAACTAATTCGGCTACTGCATTTTTCAATTCACTTGCCGATTTGTCGGTAAAATCCGACAATTGAACAAAGCCAACTTTGGGAGCTACAAGAGCAGAATACGTAATTGGATTTACCTGGATTTTCTCCCGTAAAAATTCTTTTTCAATGAGCTTATTTACTCCTAATCGTTTAATTTTAAGCTTTATAGTCGTATTTGGTATACCTTTGAGTTTGGTACTTACATCGCTTACCGATAGTCCGGCAACACTTTTTCCATCCACTTCCAAAATAATATCACCTGCCCGAACATCGTTTCGTTGCGCCGGCATGCCTTCGTAAGGCTCCGACACATAAATATCTTTGCCGCTTTTGGTTATCAAGGCTCCTATTCCGGCATATTCGCCCGTAGTCATAAACTTCAGATTATCTGTTTCTTTCTCAGGAATATAAACCGTATATGGATCCAATCGCGAAAGCATTTCACTTATCGCATTCGCATTCATTTTGTCGTAATTCAGGGTGTCGACATAAAAAGCATCAAGTTCTCTGAAAATGGAATTAAAAATAGATAAATTTTTACTTATCCGGAACGTTTTAGTATCAGTAACCTTAGTGTTGTTGGCAGCTGATAGAAGTAAACTTATACAAATTGAAATGATAATTAATTGAAGTTTTCTCATTATAAGTTAGATATGTTTAATCGATAATATTTAATTATATGTTTTAGTTGTTACCCCCAAGCCTCCAATTGGGGGCTTTAAGACCAAGTATATAATAATTTATTCGACCAATACAACTTCAAGGTTGCAATTTTCAGCCCCCATTTGGGGGTTTTGGGGTCGAAAAAAATTAAATTTTGAAAAAACATCATTATTTATTTACTATTATTTATTTATTATCTTTTTGTCCGTTTGTATGCTTTTGCCCATTCCATAACATTAGCTGGCGGACGTTCGTTTAACAATTCTTTTTTCA
>DYSC01000009.1 GCA_020726365.1 Porphyromonas sp. | reverse complement strand
ATAAAGTTTGTAAAGTTCATAAAGTTTGTAAAGTTCATAAAGTTTATAAGGTAAATCATCATTAATTGACGATTTATCATTAACCACTAATCATTAACCATTTATCTTAATTCCGTATGTTTGTAAAAATTCTGGTCGCTGTAATCTAAGTTTTCACCGGCCATTCCCCAAATAAAGGTGTAGTTGCTGGTGCCCGCAGCCGAATGAATACTCCATTCCGGCGAAATAACAGCTTGGTCGCCTTGCATCCAAATATGGCGAGTCTCGGTAGGTTCGCCCATAAAGTGGCAAACTGCATTTCCTTCGGGTACTTCAAAGTAAAAATAAGCTTCCATACGGCGGCTGTGTGTGTGTGCCGGCATAGTATTCCAAACGCTTCCTACCCGCAATTCGGTCATCCCCATTTGTAACTGACATGTTTCAACCACTTCGCGAACCAACATTTTGTTGATGTTGCGGTGATTTGAAGTTTCCAATGCGCCTAATTCCATAACAATAGCATCGGCCTGTGTTATTTTACGATCAGGAAAAGTTTTATGTGCTGAAGCTGAGTTGAAGTAAAACTTTGCCGGATTCGATGCATCGATACTTTCAAAGGTTACTGTACGGTCGCCTGCACCTAAGTACAAAGCTTCTTTGTATCCAAGTTCATAAGTTTCACCATCAACAGTCACTTTTCCGTCTCCGCCTACATTATAGGTGCCTAATTCGCGACGCGAAAGGAAAAATTCTGATTTCAGCGGATCGATAGCTTCAAGTGTAAGTGCTTCGTTTACAGGCGTTGCACCTCCTACTACTAAACGGTCGAATAAGGTGTAAACCATATTTACTTCGTCATTTTTAAAAAGGTTTTCAACCAAAAACTCTTTGCGCAGACGAGCAGTGTCGTACTTTTTAGCATCATCAGGGTGTGATGCATAACGGATTTCGTAATTTGTCTTCATTTTTATATGTGTAAATTATTTTAAATTATTTGTGTTTTAATTTTCATTTTGTGTAAATTGGTCAACCAAAATTACTGCTTTTTTTTGAATTACAAAAATTTGAATGTTTTTTTAGTTTAATAAATTGTTAATTCTATATTTTGAGTAATCGATTTTCGCTTTTTGTGAGAATTTAAATTTTAACACTGCACCTGTTGTATAATTGAACATAATTCCACATCTTTGTACTTTACTATAAAATGTTAAAAAATCAACTTACAGAGCAATAAAACGTTTTACGGATATTTACTTAAATTATATTTGTTTATGCTTACCAAAAGAGAACGAAAACTATCTACCTTAATGATATTTATTCAGGTTGCGTTATCATTACTTGTATTTTTATTAGTTGAGCTTATTTATCCTTCCCCTGTTGTTGGACTTACTGAAAAAATCTTTTTCTTATCTCAAATTACACTTATTTGGTCGTTTCTTTTTTTTAAATTTCGTTTGGGTGTTATTTTCAGGGTATGTAACTTTTTAAGTATGATTCGTGGGTATTTTGTAACATTATGTATTGCAGGGGTTGTTCTGTTTATCGAACTTCGGTTGCTTATACTTTTTGGACATTACAGTTATTCAGCATACTATATTCTGTGGTTTTGTATCATCAATTTGATAGTCTTAGTTTTATTCAAATTTGCTTTTTACGAGGGTATGCGCTATTTACGTAAAATGGGTCGAAACACCCGCAATGTTGTGATTATTGCTGATGCAAGCGCCAACCCATTTATTAATTCGTTTATTAATTCAAAAGATTGGGGTTATCGAATCAATGCAATTATTACACATGATGAAAAATTATCCAAACTGTATAAAAACACCTACCTGATAAAAAATCCGGATGATATATTTAGTAAGATAACTTTAAAGGGAATCGATGATATTTTTTATTGTATGCCTGTGTCGGATAAACACTATATCATCGAAAAAATAATTGCAGAAGCAGAGCAAATAGGTATTTCGGTGCATATTATGCAGGAGGAGTTTTTTGAGTTTATCAATGATGGCAAAAACCTCAACAGTAATTTTAATAATACATTTATTACGCATCAAACTACGCCAAAGAAGTATCTGAGTTTAAAGTTGAAAGAGCTATTTGATATACTCTTTAGTGCCTTTATCTTAGTGTTTACATCACCCATAATGGTTCTGATTTCGATATTTATTAAGTTGGAAGATGGAGGACCAATATTTTTCAAACAGGTACGCATCGGACAAAACGGTCGACGATTTGTATGTTTTAAATTTCGCTCGATGATACCTGATGCAGAGGCTTTGATTGACGAATTACAACACAAAAATGAATCGGATGGACCTACGTTTAAAATAGAAAACGACCCTCGTATTACAAAAATAGGTAGGCTATTGCGTAAAACATCACTCGACGAATTTCCACAATTTTTAAATGTAATGAGAGGTGAAATGTCGGTTGTAGGGGCGCGTCCACCACTACTCAGCGAGGTAAAACAATATGAAAAATACCAACTTCGCCGCTTGAGTATGAAACCCGGAATTACTGGTATATGGCAAGTGAGCGGACGAAACTCAATTTCGTTTGTAGAATGGATGAAAATGGATTTGGATTACATAGATAATTGGTCGATTTGGTTGGATACTAAAATTATTTTAAAAACAATCGGGGTGATTTTTAAAGCAAACGGACAGTAAAGACGGGGCATGCCCCGTCTTTAAGGTTAGAAATTAGAAAACAATAAATTAGAAGTTAGAAAATAAACAAAGACCAATAAACTCTTTAAAATGTCTTTCGGTGGGGTACAGCAAATGCTTTTGCAGTTATTTTTTCGATTTCCACTACCCATACTTTTACATTCTGAATTGCCGGTTTCGAGTATTTAAATTCGTTTTTGGTGTAATGAGCCATTAGTTCATTCATTAATAGTATTTTAGCATCTTCGTTTTCTACAAAGCTTACCTTTCCGAAACAAATTACACTTGCAGCTCTCATTCGGTAACTACAGGCTACTTCTTTGTGTTGATATACCAAAGTGCCATCGGTACAAAAAACCACACAAATATGGTTGTTTTGTTCAATATTTTGCAAATGAGTGCCGGTAGGAGCGGAGTGAAGTATAATTTGTCCATCGTGATAAGCAAAGTTCATAGGTACACTATAGGGCATTCCTTCAGGGCTTACAGTGCTCACTACGCAATGTTTACACGAACGGATTAGGACTTCAATTTCATTTTTATTATCTATGGCGATGGTTTTCATTACTATAATTTTTTCACAAAAATATTAAAATATCTTCGGAATTTACCTATCTTGATAGCTTATTTGTAATTTTATTTATCTTTGCCCCATAGAATCTTTAAAACAAATATGTATGAATAAAAAAATTATTTCTTTATTTTGTGCAGTAATGCTCACTATGACAGCATTTTCGCAGGTCGATAAAATTGTTGGAAACTGGAAAACAATTGACGATGCCGATGGCTCTACCAAGTCGATTGTGCACATTTTTAAATCGACAAACGACAAGTATTATGGTAAAGTTGAAAAACTTTTCAAAAATCCCGATAAGAAATGTACCGAATGTGAAGGTATAAATAAAGGTAAACCTATTTTGGGAATAACGGTTATAAACGGCATGGTTGAAAAAGAAGGTAGCCTCACGGGTGGCACTATTCTGGATCCAAACAACGGTAAAGTTTATCGTTGTAATATTTCGCTCGACTCCAAAACCGGTAAATTAAGTGTGCGTGGATCATTGGATAAAATGGGGCTTATCGGTCGTTCGCAAACATGGATTCGGGAGAAATAATCACATTGTTAAAACAAGCTAAAATATCAAATTAGCTCAATTACATGTTGTATAACATAAAAAATAGCCATATCTTTGCATCGTGTTTTTCATGGTATTAGATTTAAGGTTAATTTTAGAGATTGGGTTGTCGTGAGACAACCTTTCTTTTTTTAACCAAAAATGAAACGATAAACAAAACTTTATGACAGCAACTTTATCCCGTATATTTACGAGCTCCCGCAATGCTTTACCCAAAGCAGGTAAAACCATTTGGTGGCTGCTCAAAATAATACTTCCAATTAGCTTTTTAGTTAGTTTGATGAATTATTGGGGCATAATTGCAATTATTGCTGCCTATCTGTCGCCGATTTTTTCAGTAGTCGGTTTGCCTGGCGAATCGGCTATTGTGTTTATCTCGAGCTTATTTCTTTCGCTTTACGCCCCCATTGCTATTATGGCAACATTAGCACTCGATTTGCGCGAGGTTACGATTTTGGCTTTGATGTGTCTTATTTCGCACAATATGTTTGTGGAGACTGCCGTGCAAAAAAAAACGGGTTCATCAGCTATCATTATGTTCAGTTTGCGACTTTTCACTTCATTTTTGGCGGCATTTATTTTGAATAAATTATTGCCCGAACATATTGGTGTTAATAATATTACGGAAGAAGCAATTGTTTTTGAAAGTTTTACGGCCATGTTTTGGGCATGGATAAAAAGTTCTGTTTGGTTAGTTCTCAAAATTACATTGATTGTAAGTGGATTACTAATGTTACAAAACATTCTCAAAGAGTTCAAAATCATTGATTTAATAGCTAAACCATTTGCGCCCGTAATGAAAGTGATGGGATTGTCGCCCGATACTTCGTTTCTTTGGTTTATTGGTCAAATTGTAGGTCTCACCTATGGTTCTGTAGTAATGATTGAAGAAGTACAACGGGGTGATATTCAGCTGGCTGATGCCGATTTGTTGAATTACCACATTGCCATAAATCATTCTCTTTTAGAAGATACTTTGCTCTTTGTTGCTATTGGTGTACCTGCAGTATGGATTACTTTCCCACGAATTCTTTTGGCAATTTCGGCAGTTTGGACGGTTCGGTTGGTTCGTAGCCTAAAAAGCAGTCGTTGAAAATTATTTTTGAAAATTTCAGCCGACATATATCGTTAATTCACAAACTATTCGCTATTTTTGCACAAATACATAATTCACAAATTTTTTTATGTCCAAAAAAATGTCGAATACAAAAAAAATGCTTGTTGAAGTTGCTCGCGAATTATTTGCCCAGCAAGGTAAAAGGGAAGTAACTATGAACGATATTGCTGAGGCTTGTAAAAAGGGTAGGCGAACACTTTATACTTATTTTAATAACAAAGAAGAAATTTATAAGGCTGTAATTGACAGGGAATTAGAGACGGTTTTTGAACGACTGATCAAAGTGTCGATGGATGATAAAGAACCGGATATTAAGCTTACCAATCACATTATTACGCATTTGGATGCAATAAAGGATGTTGTTACTCGCAATGGTTCGCTACGTGCCGACTTTTTTCATGATATTTACGAAGTGGAGCGAACACGTCGAAAAATTGATATGAAAGAAATTGCTCTTCTCAAAAAAATCCTTTCGGATGGCGTTGAAAAGAAAATTTTCAAACGTATGAACTTGGACTTATCATCGATGATTATTTTTTATGCTATTAAGGGCTTGGAGGTGCCTTATATCCGACAAAATATAAGTGATAGTTTCGAGAAAAATAAAAATAGCATTGTCGAATTTGTATTTCAGGGGATAAAACGCCCAAAAATATAGTTTTTTTTGTTTGATGTATTAAATTGCTAATGTGTTTATATATAGACGTTTATTGCCTTGTTTGTTAGGTTTTAAGCGTCTTTTTCATTTATTATAGTGTTAAAATCAAAATTTAATTACGGAAATATTTCTTTAATTAAATCGAATTTTGTACCTTTGCAGTGCAATAAAATTAAGGAAATAGAAGATGGCTTTTGTAAACAACACTATGATTGTTCGACGTGTTTTTATGTCGAAAATAATTTCTTTGTACAAAGAAGACAAATTAATCGAAGAAATTGACCGTATTCCAATAACTATGTCGCCAAAAGATGCACACGCCCGCGGTAGATGTTGCATTCACAAAGAAAGGGCAGTAATTAAATATAAGATGCTTCCTGTTTTAGGCTTTCGGGTCGACGAAGAGGAGGATGAATTGACCCCACTATCCGTTTATGCTGCAAAAGCAATAAATCGTACAGAAACTTCGAAATCGATATTAACAGTAGTTGATGAGGCTTGTACAGCCTGTGTAAAGACCAATTATGTAGTTACCAATTTGTGTAAGGGTTGTGTAGCGCGTTCATGCTCTATGAATTGCCCCAAAGATGCTATTACATTTATGGAAAATGGACAAGCATATATAAATCATGCCAAATGTATCAATTGTGGTATTTGTAAAGAAGCCTGCATGTATCATTCCATAGTTTATATTCCGGTGCCGTGCGAAGAGATTTGTCCGGTAAAAGCGATACAGAAAGACGAAAATGGTATTGAGCATATCGACGAAGATAAATGTATTTATTGCGGAAAATGTATTAATGCCTGTCCGTTTGGTTCTATTTACGAAATTTCGCAAATTATAGATATTTTATCGGCAATAAAAAGAGGTGAGCAATTGGTAGCTATTATGGCACCTTCTATTCTGTCGCAATTCAATAATACTTTGCCCGAAATTGCTGCAGCTGTGGAACAAATAGGATTTGTGGAAGCTATTGAGGTGGCACATGGAGCTATGGAAACAACACGTCGCGAAGGCGCCGAATTGCAGGAGAAATTGGAAGAAGGTCTGCAGTTTATGACAACATCGTGTTGCCCTTCGTATATTGAGCTGGTTAATAAACATTTGCCCGAAATGAAGCCTTTTGTGTCGCATACCGGTTCGCCTATGTATTACACTATCGAAATGGCTAAAGAAAAATATCCCGATGCCAAAATAGTATTTGTAGGTCCATGTGTAGGTAAGCGAAAAGAGGTGATAGACCATCCGGATATTGATTATATGCTTACTTTCGAAGAAGTCGACACATTGTTTTCTGGTTTAGGAATCGATATTGATACAATTAATGCTGATAATCGCGAAACTGCACCACTCGAAGGTAGAGGTTTTGCTCGTGCAGGAGGTGTAATAACAGCGGTTCAAACCTTATTCCCCAATGTAGCCATTAAACCAATTTCGGTTGCCAATCTCAACAAGAAAAATATTGGATTGCTACGTGCTTATACAAAAGGAAAAGCACCCGGAAACTTTATAGAAGTAATGGCTTGCGAAGGTGGTTGTATATCAGGTCCTTGTGGAAAAGTAGATTACAGTCAGGCTCAAAAGATTTTTAAGAAAGCTATGGGCGAAGTGTAAAATTTTAGAATTATTTCTTAAAAAAAGCGTCAGAATCGATGTATTCTGGCGCTTTTTGCATCTGTAATTGTTTTAATTGTTAAAACTGTGCAAAAATGTAAATTAATACATTTTTCGTTAAACAACTATGCATGTAAATCTGTTTATGATATTAATTTAATAAAATATTTTACAAATTGTAAATAAAAAGAAAAGCTAATGAAGATTCACGAGTATCAGGCACGTCAAATCTTTCGGCAATACGGTATTCCGGTTCCCGACGATATTTTGTGCCACACAATTGAAGAAGTTGAGAAAGCAGCACGCGAACTCAATCGCATGGTGGTGGTTAAAGCACAGGTTTTGGTAGGTGGACGTGGGAAAGCCGGTGGTGTAAAACTTGCCAAAACAGTAGAAGCAGCGGTAGATGCAGGTCAGAAAATTTTGGGTATGGACATTAAAGGCTATACGGTTGAAAAAGTGTTGGTGGCCGATGCAGTTGAAATTCAAAAAGAGTATTATGTAGGACTTACCATCGACCGAAATACAAAATCAGTTTTGTTTATGGCAAGCGCCGAGGGTGGTGTCGAAATAGAAGAAGTAGCAAAAGTTAATCCGGATGCTATTTTCAAAATTCCAATCGACCCTGATTTGGGGATGACGGATTTTATGGCACGCAAAATTGCCTTTAAACTGTTTTCGGATATAAATTTAGTAAAACAAGCTGTTGATATTTTCAAAAAACTATACAAGATTTTTATTGATACTGATGCTTCGATAGTAGAAATTAATCCGTTGGTAATTACTGATGGTGGTAAGTTGGCAGCTATTGACGGTAAAATGAATTTTGACGATAATGCGCTTTACCGTCAGCCCAATATTGAAGTGCTTAACGAACCAACTGAAGACGAAAAGAAAGAGCTTGCGGCTAAAGAAAGTGGCTTGACATACATTCGTCTCGATGGAAATATTGGTTGTATGGTGAATGGAGCCGGACTTGCAATGGCTTCGATGGATGTAATTAAACATTTTGGTGGCAGTCCGGCCAATTTCCTCGATATTGGTGGAAGTTCGAGCCCGCAAAAGGTAATCGATGCGATGAATTTGTTGATGTCCGACAAAAATGTTAAAGTGATTATGATTAATATCTTTGGTGGCATTACCCGTTGCGATGATGTGGCAAAAGGCTTGGTTACAGCTCTCGATCAGCTGAAAGTGGAAATTCCGATTGTCATTCGCCTTTCGGGAACAAATGCCGAAGAAGGACTTCGAATTATAAAAGAACATAATCTTCCTACAGTAGGGTCGCTTAGCGAAGCCGCAAAGGAAGCGATTCGTTTAGTAAATAGTTTGTAAATCAAAACTTTATGAACTTTAAAAACTTTATGAACTTTAAAAACTAAACAAAATGAGCATATTAATAAATAAAGATACAAAAGTCCTTGTACAAGGCATTACCGGACGCGATGGAAGTTTCCATACCAGTAAAATGGTGGCTTACGGAACAAAAATAGTAGCTGGAGTTTCACCCGGAAAAGTAGGACAAACTGTACACGATGTACCTGTTTTTAATACCGTAGAAGATGCTGTAAATGCAACCGGAGCAACAGTTTCAGTTATTTTTATTCCTGCTCCATTTGCAGCCGATGCTATTCTCGAAGCAGCTGATGGCGGTATTGAATTGGTCATTTGCATTTCGGAAGGTGTGCCAACGTTGGATATGGTAAAAGCTACTGCTTATCTTAAAAAGAAAGGTGTACAGCTGATTGGTGCTAACTGTCCCGGATTGATTACTCCCGAAGAATCGATGATTGGTATTTTACCGGTAAATATTTTTAAAAAAGGAAATGTCGGTTTAATTAGTCGAAGTGGAACTTTAACCTATTTGATGGTTGACCTGCTGACTCATAACAATTTAGGTCAAAGTACCTGTGTAGGTATTGGTGGCGACCCTGTTGCGGGATTATACTATCAGGAGCTGCTCGAAATGTTTGAAAACGATCCTGAAACCGAAGCCATAGTTCTTATTGGCGAAATTGGTGGCGATGCCGAAGAGCGTGCTGCTCAATATATTAAAGAGCATGTAACCAAGCCTGTTGTAGCTTTTATTTCAGGTCAAACTGCTCCTCCGGGTAAACGAATGGGACATGCCGGTGCTATTATTTCGAGTGGAAGCGGAACGGCGGAGGAAAAAATTGCTGCTTTCGAGGCTATCGGAGTTCCTGTAGCACGTCTGCCTGTGGATGTGCCAAAGTTAGTACAAGCGGCGCTTGATGCACGAAAATAATTTTTGTTTTCTATGTTTTATGGTTAAATTTCCGTCGACGAAAAGTTAATTCGTCGACGGATTTTCATTTCACCTCACCTGTATAACCTTTGTCGGTTTTTATAAGTTCAAAAAAATTTGTGGGCTGAAGGTTTTCTTCGTCGCGATGCGAAATGTAAATAATAGCAACCTGATTTTCGGCTGCAATGGCTTGAACCATTTCGATAAATAGCGCACTATTTTCGTCGTCGAGTTCAATGGTAGGTTCATCCAAAATAAGCAATGGCGGATGTTTCACCATTGCGCGAGCTACCATCACCATGCGCTGTTGACCAATGGATAATTGCTGAAAAAGTTTGTTTCGAAATGAAGTTCCGAGCATTACAACCCAACTTTGGGCTATGTCTTTTTGCAAATCGGTAGGCTCTACATACAATCCAACTGAATCATTCAGTCCCGAAATAATCATATTCTCAACTGTGTCGTTGCGCGTAAATCGTACCATCATATTGGGCGTAAAATAACCAATCTGACGTTTAATATCCCAAATTGTTTCACCACTTCCTTTTTTTTGTCCAAAAAGCATAATGTTCTGCCCGTAAGCTTTGGGATTATCGCCGCAAATCATACTTACCAAAGTACTTTTGCCCGAACCATTCGGACCTATAAGTTGCCAAAATTCGCCCTTGCGTATAACCCAATTTACGTCTGTAAGAACTTTTTTATCTTCGTAACTAACCGATACTGAACGTAATTCAATCAGAGGGTCGATGGAGGCAGTATTCGTTGCGTAATTTTTTGGTAAAACAAATCCATGTGTTCTTTCTTTTTTTTCGGCTTTAAGGATAAAATCGGTTATGTTTTGTTTGTTAACGATACAATTTTTTTCATCGATACTTAAGACCTCTTGGATAAAAGAAAAGATGTCATTTTTACGAAAAAACAATTGAATAATCAGCGTAGTTTCCGAAAGCATTTCGAGTTCCTGCAAAATATGTTGTTGCGTGGCTTTATCGACATTGCTATACACATCATCCAAAACCAAATAATCGGGCTTTTGAGCAATGATGTAAGTGAGAAGCGCGCGCTTTTGCTGTCCGCTGGACATGGTGCTGAGTGAGGTGTTCTCGTTGGTGCAAACCACTATGCGGTCGTGTCTGAATTCCTCGTCAATTAGTTGTTCAATCGTTTGAGCCGAAAATAAATTTCCTTTCAAATTACTCAAGTCAATAATTTTACGAAGCATTTTATTTTCAGTTACTTGTGATAAAATTTGTTTTTTGTCGGACGCATTGTTCAAATACAGTCCAATATGCTGAAGTTTCATTTTTTAATATTTTATCAAAGATAAATATTTTGTTTTTAAATCATCTACCTATTAGTAGGTATTTTAGGTTTTTACAACCTTCAGTTTGCCTTGTTTTCAATTAATATGACTAATTTTGTGTGCAATTCTAAAACACGCTACAGGTTTAACTTGTTATGCCGAAAAACAAATCTCGAAATCAAATGATAGAAAATAATAAGGAACGTAGAACGCTTTGGGTAGTGCTGCTAACGGCAATAACCATGCTTGTCGAAATTTTCTACGGTCTTACTACCAATTCGATGGCTTTATTGGCTGATGGTATACACATGGGTTCACATGTTTTTGCCATTGGGCTTAGTTGGCTGGCTTATATTGCCGTTCGGAAATTGGCGGCAAAAGATAGTTTTACCGGTAATAGTTCAAAAATATTGTCGCTTTCGGGTTACAGTAGCGGGCTAATCTTGTTATTATTCGCGTTTTTTATTCTTGTTGAGGCATTTGAGCGATTTTATGTTCCTCAAAATATTGCTTATGACGAAGCCATTATTGTAGCTTTTATTGGGTTGATAGTGAATCTGATAAGTGCCGTTTTGTTGCATCACAAACACGACGATACGGACCATAATATAAAAGCGGCGTATTTGCATGTGTTGGCCGATGCGCTTACAAGTATTTCGGCAATTGCAGGTTTGGTAGCTGCGCGTACATGGGATATTCCGTTTATCGACCCATTGGTGGCTATTGTAAGTTCGGTTGTTATTATTAAATGGTCGATAGGGTTGTTGATGTCGTCGAGCAAAGTGTTGATTGATATTAAATAAGTAGGAAATGTCGAAGAAAACCAATTATTTATCGGAAGTTGAAACGGGTGGCGAGGTTTACATTACCAAAGTACTGGGTCATGGTGCTTTTCGTAAACGCATTACCGAAATGGGTTTTGTGAAAGGGAAAAAAGTAAAGGTGGTTAAAAATGCACCTTTAAAGGATCCGGTGGAATACGAAATATTAGGTTACAATGTATCTTTGCGGCATAGCGAAGCTCAACTGATTGAAGTTGTTTCGGCAGCGCACTATATAAAGCACAGCGATGCCACTTTTAATGGTGTGATTGATGAGGAAAAACTCAAACGTTCAGCCATCGAAAAGGGAAAAACAATAAATGTGGTCTTAGTTGGAAATCCAAATAGTGGGAAAACAACCTTATTTAATTTAGCCTCCGGTTCGCATGAGCGAGTTGGTAACTATAGTGGTGTAACGGTAGATGTCAAGGAAGCGAAAGTAAAAAAACAAGACTACACATTTCGCTTAGTCGATTTGCCAGGTACTTATTCCATAAATGAATATTCGCCTGAAGAATTGTATGTTCGTAAACAGATTATCGAAAACAAGCCCGATATTATAATTAATGTTGTTGATGCATCGAATCTTGAGCGAAACCTGTTTCTTACAACACAATTAATTGACATGAACATAAAGGTGATAATTGCCTTGAATATGTTCGACGAGCTGGAAAAAAAGCAGGTGAAATTTGATTATACTGCTTTGGGCGAAATGCTCGGAATTCCAATTATACCAACAATAGCACCTAAAGGCAAAGGCATTAACGAATTATTTACCAAACTTATTGATGTCTACGAAGATCGCGACCCCATTGTGCGCCATATACATATCAATTACGGCGAAATTATAGAAAAGTACATACGCGAAATTCAAACTGAAATCTGGGAAAGTCCCAAAATTAGGGATCAATTTTCATCTCGTTTTGTGGCCATAAAATTGCTCGAAACGGATAAAACCATGCTTCATGATCTTCAGCAATTTGAAAATTACAATGATATAAAACGAGTTGCTGCTCAGGCTGTTGAAAAATTGGAAAAATCGATGAACGAAAAATCGGAAACAATACTTACCGATGCAAAATATGGTTTTATAGATGGCGCCCTTAAAGAAACCTACCGCGAAGGGAAATCGGATAAAAGAAAAGCTAAACGCGAATACGATGATATTCTGACGCATCGTTTTTTTGGATTTCCAATATTTATCTTTTTTATGTGGGCTATGTTTCAAGCCACTTTTACACTTGGAAGTTTTCCGATGGAGTGGATTGATGCAGGCGTAGAATTATTTTCGTCGTGGGTGCAGGCAAGTATGCCCGAAGGTGCTTTACGCAATTTGTTGGTGAATGGTATAATTGGTGGTATTGGTGGAATTATCGTATTTTTACCCAATATTCTTATTCTGTTTTTCTTTATTTCGTTAATGGAAGATACCGGCTATATGGCTCGCGCTTCGTTTATTATGGATAAATTAATGCATAAAATCGGGTTACATGGCAAATCGTTTATTCCGCTTGTAATGGGTTTTGGCTGCAATGTACCTGCAATAATGGCTACCCGTACGCTCGAAAACAAAAAGGACAGGATTCTCACCATGTTAATTATACCCTTTATGTCGTGTAGTGCGCGTCTACCGGTGTATGTTTTGATTATTTCGGCTATATTTCCTAAAAATCAAGGATTTATGTTATTTGGAATTTATATGACGGGTATATTTTTTGCCATTATCACAGCATTGATTCTTAAAAAAGTAGCATTTGCTAAAAAAGATGTACCTTTTGTAATGGAGCTACCACCATATCGCCGTCCTACTCTAAAAAATACCAGTATGCACATGTGGTTTAAAGGGCGTGAATATTTGAATAAAATGGGTAGTGTAATTTTGATTGCTTCTGTTTTGATTTGGGCGTTAGGTTATTTCCCCACAAATATCAAATATACTAAAAATTATCAATTTGAGATAACAAATTTGGAACAAAACACACAATTAAGGTCTGTTGAAAAATCAAAACTTATTGATGATTTAGAACTCGACATGATAAGCGAAAAGCAAGAAAAATCATATATTGGTCAGCTCGGACATGCCATTGAACCTGTCATTGCACCTTTGGGTTTCGATTGGAAAATGGGTGTTAGTATTCTTACAGGTTTGGCAGCTAAAGAAGTAGTAGTAAGTTCGATGGGCGTTCTTTATCATTCGCAGGGGAATACGGCAAACGATACTGAAACACTTAAGAATCGTATTAAAGAACAAAAATACAGCAGTGGCACTTTGAAAGGCCGTGCTGTATTTTCGCCTCTTGTGTCTATTTCGTTTATGTTGTTTGTGCTCATTTACTTCCCCTGCGTAGCTGTAATTGCAGCTATTCACAAAGAAGCCAATTGGGGTTGGGCAGTATTTACAATGGTGTATACCACAATCTTAGCTTGGTTGCTATCTTTCGCCGTGTACCAAATTGGTAGCCTATTTGTCTGATAAATTTATTTACCGTATAAACGGTCGCGAATAATTTTAATATCTTCCGCAGTTACATAATCGTCGTAGTCCATTTGTTTGTCGATAATACCTTTCGGTGTAAGCTCAATAATTCGGTCACAAACGGTTTGAATAAATTCGCGGTCGTGCGATGACATTAAAACATTACCCTTAAAGTTCACAAGCGTGTTATTGAATGCCTGAATCGACTCAAGGTCAAGATGGTTAGCTGGCGAGTCGAGTATCATTACATTGGCATTTTTAAGCATCATACGCGAAATCATACAACGCATTTTTTCTCCTCCCGAAAGTACACTTGCTTTTTTATAAATTTCTTCGCCAGCAAAAAGCATTTTGCCTAGATAACCACGAATAAACGATTCTAATGTGTCATTTGAGTATTGACCAAGCCAATCTACCAAATTCAAATCGGTATTGAAAAATTCCGAATTATCTAATGGGAGGTAAGCATACGTTATGGTAACTCCCCAATTGTATGTTCCTTCGTGGTTCTTATCATGACCGTTTATAATTTCGAAAAAGGCAGTCATGGCACGTGGGTCGCGTGAGAGGAAAGCGATTTTATCATTTTTCTCTACATTAAAATTCACATCTTTAAAAAGTACAGTACCATCTTCGAGTGTTTTACCCAATCCGGCTATTTCGAGCACCATATTTCCTGGTTCACGTTCAGGTGTGAAAATAATTCCCGGATATTTACGTGTCGAAGGTTGAATTTCGTCAACATTAAGTTTCTCGAGCATTTTTTTACGGCTGGTGGCTTGTTTCGATTTGGCCACATTGGCACTAAATCGGCGAATAAATTCTTCCAACTCTTTCTTTTTCTCCTCGGCTTTCTTGTTCTGCATTTGTTGCTGACGAAGTGCTAACTGACTCGATTCGTACCAAAACGAGTAATTTCCGGGGAAGAGCTGCACTTTACCGTAATCAATATCTACCGTGTGAGTACTTACTGCATCGAGAAAATGACGGTCGTGCGAAACTACTAAAACGGTATTTTCATAATTAGCCAAATAGTTTTCGAGCCACATTACAGTTTCCACATCAAGGTCGTTGGTAGGCTCATCGAGTAGTAAATTGTCAGGTTTACCGAAAAGCGCACGTGCCAACAGAACGCGTACTTTTTCCATACCACTCAACTCTTTCATAAGTTGATAATGAAGGTTTTCTTTGATGCCCAATCCACTCAACAGCGATGCTGCGTCACTTTCAGCATTCCAACCGTTCATTTCGCTGAATTTATCTTCTAATTCCGAAGCACGAAGTCCATCGGCATCCGAAAAATCTTCTTTCAGATAGATAGCATCTTTTTCCTCTTTTATTTTCCAAAGTACAGTATGCCCCATCATTACCGTATCAATTACGGTATATTCATCAAATTCAAAGTGGTCCTGTTTTAAAACCGAAAGACGTTCGCCCGGACCAAATTGTATGGTTCCGCGTGTAGGATCAAGGTCGCCGCTTAACATGCGAATTAGTGTCGATTTTCCGGCACCGTTAGCGCCAATCACACCATAGCAATTGCCTGCTGTGAATTTCAGATTTACATCCGAAAATAATACTCTTTTGCCAAATTGAATGGCTAGATTTGATACTGTAATCATTTTCTATCTTCTAATTTCTATTTCCTAAAGACGTAGCACGCCACATCTCTATACTCTATATTTATTAAAATAAAAAATAGAACGAGTCTTAATTATAAGACTTGCTCTATTTTTTTCATTATACTAATAATAAGGTGTTTATTCAATAATTCCTAAGACTTTGGCAGCTTTTGAAATTTTTTCAATCGACTCATCTACCTGATCGAAAGTATGTGTTGCCATTAACGAATAGCGTATCAATGAATCTTCCGAAGGTACTGCTGGCGAAACTACCGGATTTACAAAAACACCATCGTCCATAAGCATTTTTGTGAGCAAAAATGTTTTTGTGTTATCTCTCACAAACAACGGAATAATAGGCGATTGCGTTGGTCCGATTTCGAATCCTGCTTTCAAAAATCCTGCTTTTGCACGATTTGTATTTGCCCATAAAGCTTCCTGACGCCATGTTTCTTTAGCCATTACATCCAAAGCAGCCAATACACATCCCGTTGAGGCGGGAGTAATGGATGCACTGAAAATCAATGTGCGCGAATTATGTTTCAGGTAGTTTATTACACTTTCGTCGGCAGCAACAAAGCCACCAATAGTTCCGAGCGATTTACTAAAGGTTCCCATTATCAGGTCTACATCTTGCGAGGCATTAAAATGTTCGCAAATTCCGGCTCCTGTTTTGCCAAATACGCCCAACGAATGTGCTTCGTCGACCATTATTGATGCGTTGTATTTTTTTGCCAAAGCTACTATTTCGGGTAGTTTAGCCAAATCGCCTTCCATGCTGAAAACGCCATCGGTAACAATAACTTTTACTCTGTCGATTTCACATTTTTGAAGCATTTTTTCGAGCGAATCCATATCATTATGACGATATTTCAATAGCTTCGAAAAAGACAATCGTTTGCCTTCGAATATGGATGCATGGTCTAATTCATCAAACAATATATAGTCCTCGCGACCTGTAATGCACGAAACAACTCCAGAATTAACGGTAAAACCAGTAGCATAAACCAAAGCCGACTCTTTGTTTACTAACTTTGCTAAGCGTTCTTCGAGTTCGATGTGAATGTCGAGTGTCCCGTTCAGAAAACGTGAACCAGCACAACCGGTACCGTACTTTTCTACCGCTTTTATGGAAGCTTCTTTCAATTCAGGATGGTTTGTTAGCCCTAAATAGCTGTTTGAACCAAACATCAATACTCTTTTTCCGTTAATGGTTACTATAGTGTCTTGATCCGACTCAATTGGGCGAAAATACGGATAAACACCCATTTCTTTAAATTTCTGTGGTAAGTCGTATTTTGCAAGTGTTTCTGTGAATAAACTCATAAGCATTAATTTTAAAACGGGCACAAAGATACACATTTTATCCGGTTTATTTTAATTTTTTTTTGTCTGCAATGATATATTTGGTAAATTTGCATGCCCAAATAGCTTCTATTAAACAGTATGGATAATAAAATTGACTTTCGATTACTCCCCGAATTAGTATTAAAAAATCAAGCAGATTGGATACGTTTTTTCAAAAAAAACAAGAAAAAAATCGAGGTTTCAGACCTGAAAATTCAATCTTTTCACCATCGAATATCAAATCGCACCGATTGTTTGGCATGTGGTAATTGTTGCCGATCGCTTGGACCACGTATTACCGATAAGGATGTAGAGAGATTGTCGAAAGTCTTGAGAATGAAATCGGTAGACTTTATTCAAACTTATCTAAAAATAGACGAAGATGGCGATATGGTGTTCAAATCCATACCTTGTCCGTTTTTAGGTGTTGATAATTATTGCTCAGTGTACGAATCGCGCCCCAAAGCTTGTCGCGAATATCCGCATACCGACCGCAAAAAGTTTTATCAACTATATATGTTGTCGGTAAAAAATGCCGAAACATGCCCCATCGTGTACGAAGTAATGGAAGAGATAAAGTTGATGTGATGATATGATGATATGATGATGTGTTGATAAACTAATTTCTAATTTTCTAATTTCATAATTTTCAATTTGATGTGGACAAATTATCATAGTCATTGTACATTTTGCGATGGTCGCGAGCACATGGAAGAATTTATTAAATATGCCATTGCAAAAGGAGTGACAAAATATGGATTCTCGTCGCATGCCCCCATTCCTTTTGATACTCATTGGACAATGAAAGCTGATGATTTCGATGATTATGTATCTGAATTTCAACGGTTAAAAATTAAATATTCTGATAAAATAGAGCTGTTTCTCGGCCTCGAAATCGATTATATTGTTGGTTGCACCAATGCAAAAATGCCTTTTTTTGATGATAAAATTTTAGATTATAAGATTGGTTCTGTACACTATTTAGATCAATTGACCGATGGTACGTTTTGTTCTATCGACGGACCTTTCGAAGAGTTTTGTAATGGTATGAACGAACTATACGATGGCAATATTCGAAAAGTAACCGAACGCTATTTCGAAGTTTCGAAACTCATGGTCGAAATAGGTGGTTTTGACATTGTAGGACATTTGGATAAAATTACGCTACACGGAGTCCGTTTTGCCGATTTTGATATAAATGCTTTGTGGTATGTCGATTTATTTGCTGAATATCTGCAACTTATAAAGCAGAAAAAGCTAATTGTGGAAATAAATACAAAATCATTGCTTGAAAAAGGAATAACTTTTCCCGATAAACGATTTTTTTCGTTGATAAACGAAATGCAAATTCCAATCACTGTCAATTCCGATTGTCATTATCCTTCGAAAGTGATTGATGGCTTCCCTGAAACGTACGAAGCACTAAAAAGGGCAGGATTTACTGAAACGTACGAACTTATCGATTCTGTTTGGCAACCCGTGAAGTTTTAACCTGCAAATTGCCCCAAGCCCCTAAAGGGGATGTGTGGTTACTTTCGTCTCTTATATTTGAATTGTTTATTTGGTTCTACCCTTATTTGTACCCACACAAATAAGGGTAGAACCAAAGTAAAAATTAAAAACGAAGTTTAAGTAAGTATGAGACTTCTTCTATTATCTAAAATATCACGGCACTTTGCAGTGGTAAAGATTGTTATGCCCATAAATAGTTGAGGCTTGCAAATTATTCTGTTTCGGAATTGCTGACAATTTATAATAATGTTCGTAAATCTGTCCGAAAACAAGTACCTTTGCATATTGTTTTACAAAAATACGACTTTTTAATTTAAAAAAATTATAGAATGACATTTGGTCAATTAGGCATCGACGAAGCTATCGTACAAGCATTAAACGAAAATAGGATCACAGAACCAACTGATATTCAACTCGAAGCCATTCCTCATATATTCAAAAATACGACAGACTTGGTGTCGGTTGCACAAACTGGAACCGGCAAAACAGCTGCTTTTTGTTTGCCAATTTTGCAATCAATTGACCCAAAATCAATAGAAATTCAAGCTTTGGTTTTGGTGCCAACTCGCGAATTGGGACAACAGGTTGCACGTGAGTTTTTTCTATTTTCGAAGTATATTCCACGCGTATTTACCGAATGTGTGTATGGTGGTGTGCCTATCGATGAGCATATTCAACGTCTGAAACGTTCTACACATGTAGTGGTGGCTACTCCCGGGCGCTTACTCGATTTGTTGGAGCGGCGAGCATTGAGCCTACAGAATTTGAAGTTTTTGGTGTTAGACGAAGCGGACGAAACGATGAATATGGGCTTTAAAACCGATATTGACAGCATCCTGAGTTCGTGCAAAAACGATGTTACAAAATTGCTTTTTACTGCCACCATGCCTGCTGATGTAAAGGCTGTTATTAACGATTATCTGCGCCCCGATGCGGTTACTATTCGGATAAATGCAACGGAATTTATCAACCAAAATATTGAACACAACTATTTAATTTACAAACAAGGCGAAAAATTAGATTACCTGAAGGCTTTCCTTTCGGAACGAAAAGAGCAACGCGGAATTTTGTTTTGTCGTACAAAAACAGCTGCCAAACGCATTTCGAAACAGTTAGCAGGTTTTGAGGTTACAGCCGATGCGCTGCACGGAAATCTGAATCAAGAAATGCGCGATAAAGTGATGCGCGGACTTCGTAAAGAACGTATTAATCTGCTGATTGCTACAGATATTGCTGCGCGTGGTATTGATATAAAAGAGTTGGATTATATTGTGCATTATCATTTACCAGAGAAATCAGACCAATACACTCACCGTAGCGGACGAACTGCGCGTGCCGGAAAAACAGGAATTTCGGTTTGCCTGATTAAAACTGAAGATTTACCCGAAATTAAGACCTTGGAGAATGACTTAAAAATCAGTTTTACAGAAATATCAGTTCAGTTATTAAATGAAGTAAAACTCACACATCCTATCGGTATTTGGCTAAACATAGGACTTATGCAAGGTTTTTTGAAAAGTTCATTGACCGAATTTTTGGTCGAAGAAGCCGGAATGAGCGCAGGTAACATAAAAAATATAACCATCGAAGATAATCGATCCTATTTCGAAGTTTCTGCTCGTTACGAAATGCAAATTTTACTCAATCTGAAAGGCTACAAAATTGCTCATCGCAATATTAAACCGGAAGTTGTGGCTGTAAATTAGAAATTAGAAGTTAGAAAAACATGAAAAATAAGTCTATTCCAACTCAATAACCGTAATGCCTACTCCACCAAACTGCACATGTTCGTCGCGGTAAGTAGCTATACCATTGATAGTTGCGAGGTACTGACGAATCATTTGTCGCAATGCGCCTGTACCCGTTCCGTGCAAAATGCGCACCGAAGTCATACCCACCATAATGGCATCGTCGATAAAATAGGTAACAGCTTGCAACGCCTCATCCACCCGCATTCCGCGTACATCAATTTCCGATTTGAAGGTGAGTTTGCGTTGGCGAACTTCGTCGTTCGTGTTTTGAGTTATCGAGTCGTACTTATGTTTTCCCTTTTTGAGTTGCGTGTTGCTCACGGCTTCCAACTTCGAAAGTTTAACTGTCGACTTCATTTGTCCAAAAGCCACAATGGCATTTTTATCCTGAATTTCGAGAATGGTTCCGGTAGCTGTTTGACCTTTCAGACGGACGTTACTTCCTGTTTTTATTGTTTCGTGTTCCGTGTTTCGCGTTTCGTGTTTTAAAGTTGATTTTTTTAGTAAAAGCTTATTTTGCGAGCCATTTAACTCCCCTTTAGGGGGTTTGGGGGCATTATTACCCTCTGCTTTGGAGAGGGTAAGGGAGAGGTTTTTTTTAAAATCATCCAACTCCTTCCTCACTTCCTTTGTTTTCTCCTTCTCCGCCTGTGCTTCTTTTATTGCCCGAATGGTATTTTCAATTTTCGCATTGGTTTCGCTCAACAAACTCTGCGCTTCAGATTTTGCTTTTTGCGTAATTTCTTTGCGTTGTTTGTCAATCGAAGCCATTTCGGCTTCGTATTTCGCCAGTGTTTCTTCCAACTTCTTTTCTTTCAAGCGAATATCACGACGCTTGTTTTCCCAATACCGTTTATCGCGTACAATATCCTGCAAATGCTTGTCGTAATCCATGCGGTCGGAGCCTACTTTTTCGGTTGCTTCGGCTATTAAATCTTCGGGTAAACCAATTTTACGGGCAATTTCTACGGCAAATGAACTTCCCGGATTACCAATACTTAATTGAAACAGCGGCTGCAAGTGCTGACGGTCGTAAAGCATAGCGCCATTCACAATACCTTCGGTGGCATCGGCATAGAGTTTTAAATTGGTGTAATGTGTGGTAATCACTCCAAAAGCGCTGTTGCGGTTGAAACGTTCCAACGTAGCTTCGGCTATCGCGCCACCAATCATTGGTTCGGTTCCTGTTCCGAATTCATCAATCAGTAATAACGTTTTTGAATTGCTGTTTTTGATAAAAAACTTCATATTCAGCAGATGCGAACTGTAAGTTGAAAGGTCATTTTCAATGGATTGTTCGTCGCCAATATCAATAAATAAACGCTCAAAAATACCAGCCCGACTGCTATCATGCACCGGAATCAGCAAACCACATTGCAGCATATATTGCAATAAAACAACCGTTTTCAGACAAACTGATTTTCCTCCCGCATTGGGACCCGAAATCAGTAAAATACGCTGTTTTTCATTTAAAATTATATCAAGAGGTACTATTTCCTTTTTTTGCTTACGCAATGATAAGAATAAAAGTGGATGTACTGCTTTTGCCCATTCTAGCTGACAAACATTGTCAATTCGCGGTTTTATGGCGTTGATTTCAATTGCAAAAAGTGCTTTGGCACGTAAAAAATCAATAGTTCCCAAAAA
Source organism: Porphyromonas sp. (assembly GCA_020726365.1). Taxonomy (GTDB): domain Bacteria; phylum Bacteroidota; class Bacteroidia; order Bacteroidales; family Paludibacteraceae; genus Paludibacter. The sequence continues at coordinate 12,741 of DYSC01000009.1, read as the reverse complement.
GTCCTGCGATGCATGTATTTCTTCGAAATACGGACGAAGAAAAGTTGTAAACTCTACCAAAATACGAATTATTTCGCGGCGTTCTTCTCCTTCCAATTCCCGAATGCGATTGTTTGCTTCCACCACTTGTTGTGGTTCAATAAATACCGTTTTCCCTGTGGCCGATTCGTCGTGTACAATACCGCTAATCTTGCGCTTAAATGCCGGCGAAACCGGAAGCACCAAACGTCCGTCGCGTATGGTTGGAGCTACATCTTTTTCCACATAACCATCGGCTTGTGCCTGTCGCAGAATAGCATTCAACGTACGCGAAACCGAATTTTCGACCTGATGAATATCCTTTCGGATGCGTGCAAGCTCGGGCGAAGCATTGTCTTTCAGTTTACCAAACTTAGTGAGTAATCCATCAATTCGCTTTATGATAAGTGTAAAAGTTTCAGTGCCGGGCAATAATTCCGAAAGGTACGGATACGGATTATCTTCTTTTTTGGTTAAAAACGACACTAATTTCCGAACAGCCTCCAATGCCCGCCAAAGTCCAAACACTTCCAACTCGTCCAAAAAAAGCCCCTCTATCCGCACGCGCGACAATGCATGACGAACATCGTAAAAATCACCAATTGGCAATTCTTCTCCACCTAATGTAAGTACACGAAACATCTCATCGGTTTCGCTGAGCAATCTTTCAATTTCTTCATCATCGGCTGTAAATTGCACGTCGTCCACCTTTTCGGAACCCAATGTGCTGATACATTTGTCCTTCAGCAACTGCCGAATGGTGGTGAAATCTATTTTTTTTTCGAAATGGATAGGGTAAAGCATTTAACTGTTCTCTTGAATTTTAGTTAGCAAAGGTAATATTTCTGTGTCCATTTTTGAAAATGCAAACCATTTCTTTCCGGCATCTTTAAGGGATGCTCCAATATGGTGTAATTCATTCCCATCAATAATAAGAAAACGGTCGTGAGAATGAGTAAATTCAACAATTTATACATTACCATATTGTGCTGAAAATTTTTCAATATACAACTTCAATTGATTATTGATTTTTTTGTATAGATACGGAGAGTTACTTCAGGGTTTCGTTTTCCAAATAAAATAAGTACGCTGTCATCAATATAATTACCAATAAGAATAATTGATTTCTCAGCTTTACGAACCAAATACGATATAAAAGAATACGCATCAAATATTTGACCTTCATAGAAAATCCCTTTTTCAGAGTGGATATTGCCTGATTCCAACGCTTTGAATAAATGTTTAAATTTTTGTTTGTTTTGCAGCTGAGTTTTCTCTAATTTATCTAAACTATTAAAAACTAATGAGTTCTCAGCAATCATTTTGCGCATTTCCACAAAAGCATCTATAATTCTAATAGAAACATTAACCGCAGTTTCACTTCGTAATACAGCCGAAAGCATGGCAACGCCCTGTTCTGTGAACACATAAGGCAAACTCGATGAATGCTTTAGATTTTTGAACCGGTCGCAATTTGCGAATAGTTCAGTTCGCTCTTTTTCATATAGTTGAAAGCAAAATGAAATAGGAAATCGTTGAATATTTCTTTTAACTTGTTCATTAATACGTTTTGTGGTAACCTCATACAAATCAGCAAGGTAGCGATCAATCATTATGTGCTCGTCTCTGATAGTAAAGATTCGATTCTCTATCAAAACCGTGTCAACTTTTGCGATTCCCTCTTCCATAGTTTTCTAATTCTTAAATAATCATCATTTCCCTTTAGATGTTGTGGGTAGTTTTTTCGCTTCTTCCCAAATTTCATCCATTTCGGATAGCGTCATAGTTTTTAAATCACGACCTTGCGAAATTGTTTTTGATTCCAAATAATTAAAACGGCTGATAAACTTTATGTTGGTGCGTTCCAATGCATTTTCGGGATTAATATCGTACAAGCGAGCTGCATTAATCAGACTAAAAAGCAAATCGCCAAACTCGGCTTCCATCTTGTCTTTAGCAAACGCTTCCACTTCGGCTTTAAATTCATTTATCTCTTCTTGCACTTTTTCCCAAACTTGCTCGCGCTCTTCCCAATCGAAACCAACGCTTCGGGCTTTGTCTTGTATGCGATGTGCTTTTATCATGGCAGGCAGTGAAGCTGGAACGCCAGAAAGCACTGTTTTATTCCCACCCTTTTCTTTAAGTTTGAGCTGTTCCCAGTTTTGCATTACTGTTTCGCTATTGTTGGCTTCCACATCTGCAAAAATATGCGGATGGCGATAAATCAGTTTCTCGCATAAGCCGTTGCAAACATCATAAATGTCAAAATCATCGGTTTCGGAAGCCATTTCGGAATAAAAAACAACGTGTAACAAAATATCGCCAAGTTCTTTACGAATTTCATTTTTATCGGTTTTAATTATAGCATCAGCCAGTTCGTAAGTTTCTTCGATAGTCAGTGTTCGCAGCGACTCAAAAGTCTGTTCCTTATCCCACGGGCATTTGGTACGTAATTCAGTCATTATTTCTAACAAACGCCCGAATTCTTTTAACTTTGTATCTAATGTATTCATTGTTGTAAATTAAATATTTTTAAAGCACTAATTTTGTCTTTATTTAGCTGAGAAACAAGTTCGTCGAGCGAATTAAATTTTTGTTCATCGCGAATTTTTCCTGCAAAAACAACTTTAATCTGTTGATTATAAATATCTTTTTCAAAATCAAAAATATTAACTTCTATGCTAATATGTTCATCCTTGTCGATAGTTGGTCTGCGACCAATATTCAACATACCATTAAAAAACGAATTCTCAACGAATACTTTTACTGCATAAACTCCCGATACAGGAACTTGTTTTTCATTATCAATCGGGTCAATATTAGCCGTTGGGAAACCTAATTTTCGACCGATTTTAAAACCATCGATTACTTTTCCCACTAATGAATAATTATAACCTAATAATTTGTTGGCTTTTTCAATGTCCGAATTTTTAAGGGCATTCCGAATATCCGAAGAGCTAATGTGTGTACAGTCGGGTAGCGAAAATCGGGTTGCCTGAATTGCTTGTATTCCAATTTGTTCACCATAGGTTTTATATTCGGGGAAAGCCTCTGCTCGATTGTGTCCAAAACGATGGTCGTGGCCTACCAATAAGGTTCTGACGTTGAATTGCGTGAAAAGAATTTTGTTCAAAAATTCGAAAGCACTTAGTTTGGACATTTCCACCGTAAAATCGATCACTATGCACAAGTCAATTCCGGTGGTCGAAAGTTGCTCGATTTTTTCGTCGAAAGTAGTGAGCAGTTGCGGTTGAAAATCGGCATGTAACACTTTGCGCGGGTGCGAAATGAATGTAACAACTGCTGAAAATTGGTTTTGTTCCTGAGCAATTCTTTTAAGCTCATCAATTAAAAAGCGATGACCAAGATGCACGCCATCGAAAAAACCGACAGTTGCAACTAATTCTTTTTCAGGCGTATATTTTTCGTTTGGATAAAGTATTTTCATATTTTAAGAACAAAGAATAAAGAGCAAAGACGTTTAAAGGGAAAGTAAAAAATCAATATTTTCGCCCTGCGTTACAAAATGCGTTTGAAAACCTAATGAATTGGCAATCTCAATGTTTTTTGGTCCATCGTCCAAAAACAAACATTCATTCGCAGTTACACCGGCATCGGCAAGTAAAGCATCAAAAATTGCGGGGTCAGGTTTTGCAAGTCCCATTTCGTACGAAAAATAGCATTTGTCAAAATAATCGCGAATTGTTTTTCCTAATCCTTCGAGTGCTTTGGCTGCGCTTACATCCACATGTAGTGGATTAGAATTGCTCAATAACAATAATTTATAGTTGGAGCGAAGTTTTTCGAGCAACACCAATCTTTCGGCTGGAACATCTACTAAAAATGAACACCATGCATCGTCAATTTCAGCATCAGTTACGGTTTTGGGAGTTAATTTTCGAATTTCGTTTCTAAATTCTGGTATTCCAATTTCACCTTTTTCAAATTGCAGGAAAAATTCCTTTTGTCCAAAGTTGCTCAAATACGATTCGATAGATACAGCACCTAATTTTTTAAGGTTTTCGATGCATTGTGGCAAATCAAGGTTAATGATAACCCCTCCAAAGTCGAATATAAGGGTTGTAATACTATTTTTTTTGTCCATTTACAGTAAAATTATTGTTTTTATTTTTGCAGATAGCCAAAATTTATTACTTTTGCAGTCGCTTTGCAAAGATACAAAAATTTGCGCAAATGCCGGGCCTATAGCTCAGTTGGTTAGTAGCACCTGACTCATAATCAGGGGGTCACTGGTTCAAGCCCAGTTGGGCCCACCCTTGAATAACAAACACTTATCCGATTTTCGGGTAAGTGTTTTTAATATTTATTTTTGTGACGAAAATAAGACCTTATTTTTCCCTTACATTTCATTCAACCGATTTTACCACAGAAGCTAAAAATGCTTGTAAATCGAACGAGCTTTTTTTAGAAAATCCTATACGCACCACCACCATCTGCAACGAAGGAATAATATAAATATATTGCCCATCGTGTCCGCGACACATAAATAAATCGTGCGGCACATCAGGATAATCACCCGAACGATTCAACCAAAAGAATGAACCATATTGACCTTTAGAGCCATTTGCCTCTTTGCGGACATCGGCAACCCAACCTTCTGGCAAAATCTGATTGCCTAACCAATTGCCATTATTCAGGTAAAGCAACCCAAAACGAACATAATCGCGCATTGTACAATATATATACGACGAACCTGCAAAAGTACCCGAAGCATCGGTTTCAAAAATAGCACTGCGCATACCGAGTGGATTAAATAATTCTTTACGGGGAAAAGCATAATAATCTGATTCGCTTTTAAACTGTTTTCGAATGGCATAATTTACAATATTGGTTGCTCCTGAATTATAAACCCAAACTGAATCGGGACGAACAGCCAACGGTTTTTCGATACTGTAAAGTCCCATATCACCATATTTGTGAAGCATCAGGTTTACATCAGATAAATTACCATAACTCTCGCTCCACTTCTGCCCTGCATTCATATGCATTAAATTTGTGATTGTAATAGCCGAGCGACCGTCCTTTTGCCATTGCGGAAATCCACAAGATTTATTCACGTCGAGCATACCCTTTTTGACCATAATACCAACCAAAGCATTTGTAAAACTCTTAGCCATCGACCAACTCAAAAAACGGTTATTTGCAGAAAACCCAGTTTTATATCGCTCCGCAACTAATTGATTTCTATACGCAACAGCCACAGCAAAAGTTCCTTTCGTTCCGGCGGTATCAGCAAAAGCGCGGTCGAGTGCTGCATTCAGCACATCCATTTTTATACCCGCCGGAATTGTATCGGTAAGTTTGTCGCCAGCCGGCCACCCAATGGTATCGGGGTTTACTTTCGGCAATGGAACAATAGTATAAGGTCGGTTTCGGATTGTGTTTTCGTCAAACTCTTTCACAAGGGTACAGCCAAATCCCTTAATATAAACAGCTTTTGAACTTGCCCACAAAAAGCGGCTTACCACTTCTTTTTTTTCGTAATCAACCGTATTGGAGGTGAATTTTATAAACGAAAAATTCAAATCAATAGATTCTACACTTTCCTGCGTCCGATTTCCTACGAAAATTCCCGAAGCGAGATTTTTAGCAGCATAGCCGGTAATGATAGGTGTTAGCAAATGAATGTAGTAAATACCACCGGCAAACGCCAGTATTAAAGCACTAAGAATAAAGCGAAGAATTGACTTTTTCATACAGATTTCTTATTTTTGGATCGTAATTTCGAAATACTTTTTTTTTGCAAATATAATATTTTTTAAACAAAACCGAAAGAAATAGTTTCGTGTAAAATTTGAATATCTACATTTAATAAGAGCTTCCAGTAGCTTTTGTATTAAAATTGAAAGTAATTGGTTGATTGTTGAAATATGAAATCTAAATTTTTCTCTACTTTTGCCAATGAGAAACAAATTATTTAAAATAATTATTATCAGGGACCAGCTTGGTATAAAACGCTTATTTCATCGGAAAACCCACAAGGCAGAATATTTTTACATTTCGAAGGAGTTGGTCAGGAAGCTGACGTTTATATTTACACCACCAAAGTGGGAAATCATGTAGGTGGTTACGATGAGTGGAGTGTGGATATTACGGATGCTGTTGCGGAATTCAAAAAAACGAATGTTTTCAAAAAGCAATTTTTTTCAAAAATGCCATTATCGTTTCCACATCATTATTAAATTACTCAAACACTGAGATCGCCTCTATATCAGCAAAATTAATTTCTCCTGCAGGTAAAGTCGTTGCCGAAAATGTGGAAAATCTGAATTTAAAAATGACTGATCTTTCGAAACTTGTTTTAAAAATAATTGATTAAATCCATTTCCTATATCGTTTGCATTAAAAATATAGTGTTGTAGACAAGGTACAAGCTATTATTTAATTTCTAATAAGTATTTTTGAAATCTATTAAAAATAATTGCCCTTATGAGAAAATTCAGCTATTTATTTCTATTCTTTTTAGTATTTGCATCTTGTCAGCCCAAATTAACGTATCCCACTGAGGGCGTAAACAATCTTAATCTCAACTCGTTGTTAACGCTCGAAGTAGGTGAAAACAAAGTTTTTCTTCAGGATTTTATCTTAAATGTGTCTGAAATTGATTCTGTTACAGCAAGTTCACAACTTTTGAAAGTTAAGATAGCCGATGATAAAACTACTGCAATGTTTTTTGTCGATGCTTCGATGGAGCAAATGGTAGATGTACAAATTTGGGTAAAAGGGGTGCCATTTTCAGTTCCTTGCCGTAAAACCGATAAAGTTGATTATGTTTTTAGCTTTAATCCACAAGGAAAAGTATTTAAAAAAGTACAAATTGCCGGACAAATGAACGATTGGACGCCTTCGCGAATGCCCGATTTAGCTCTGAACAACAATGGTTTATACGAAATTACCATGAATCTTAGTCCTGGTTCGTACCTGTATCAAATGGCAATTGATGGCGACCAAAACCACGACCCGAATAATCCAAACAAAGTAGATAATGGCTTTGGAAAATTTAATTCCATTTTGCAAATTGCGGGCAGAAACGATTCGTTTCCACAATTATTGACCGACGAGTTTGAAAATAATAAGATTAAGCTTTCTACACAAAATAAAATAAATACCGCTTTTGTTTACTGGCAGAATTACCGTTTGCCCGATAATTTTGTGGTTATTGAAAACAATAAGATTATCTTTGATATTCCGGCTGAAGCACGTGCGTTGGAGCGTTCGTATCTACGTGTGTGGGCGAGCAACGATTTTGGTGTGAGCAACGATATTCTGATTCCGCTCCAAAATGGCGAAGTACTCACCGATGGAAACCAACTGCAACGTACCGATAAACATGCTCAGATTATGTATTTTATGCTTTTGGACCGTTTTATGAATGGCGATAAAACCAACGACAGGCCGCTAAACCTACCCGATGTGAAACATGCTGCCGATTTTTGGGGTGGCGATTTGGCGGGTTTGCAGCAGAAAATCGCAGCTGGTTATTTCGAAAAGTTAGGTGTTAACACGCTTTGGGTTTCGCCTCTCAATCAAAATCCACTCGAACCTTATGGTTATTCGGCTATTGGTAAAACAAAATTTTCGGGTTATCATGGCTATTGGCCTGTTTCGTCGTCGAAAGTTGATTTTCGTTTTGGCACAAATAACGAACTTAAAACATTGGTTGCCACGGCACACGACAATAAAATGAATGTGTTGCTCGATTATGTGGCCAATCATGTTCACGAAGGACATCCATTATGCAAGCAACATCCCGAATTTGCTACACAACTTGTTTTGCCCGATGGAACGTTGAATGTAGCCAAATGGGATGAATATCGCCTTACAACTTGGTTCGATACTTTTATGCCGTCGTTGGACTATTCCAACCCGAAAGTGGTAGAAATGATGACAGATTCAGCTCTTTTTTGGTTGAAAGAATTTAAATTGGATGGTTTCCGACACGATGCCTGTAAGCATATCAACGAAGAGTTTTGGCGTACGCTTACGCTTAAAATGAAGCGCGAACTGAATGGAAACTTGCCTTATCAGATTGGCGAAACCTACGGAAGCTCTAAGTTGATTTCGAGCTACCTCACCACGGGCATGCTCGATGGGCAGTTCGATTTTAATGTGTACGATATAGCTAATACTACATTTGCAGGAATGGGTGGTGGAGACCTTACCCGCGTGCAGGATGTTTTTCGTTCGAGTTTGAATATTTTTGGGACGCACAATTTAATGGGCTATATTTCCGGAAATCACGATAAACCGCGTTTTATGGCGTTGGCTTCGGGCGACATTAAACCCGGTGAAGATTCGAAAGTTGTAGCGTGGACGCGTCAGATTGGCATTACCGACTCTACTGCTTACGATAAATTCTTATTGTTTCACGCCTTTAATCTTACTATTCCGGGAATTCCTGTCATTTATTATGGTGATGAAATTGGTATGACAGGTGCGAATGACCCCGATTGCCGTCGCATGATGCGCTTTGATGGTTGGAACAAGCGCGAAACAAAACTTTGGAACAGTGTTGCAACACTCACACATTTGCGTAAAAATAACCCTGTGTTGGTGTATGGCGATGTGATAAATATCGAAACAAAACCTGAAACGTGGGTATATGCGCGCAAGTATTTTTGCAAAGAAGCCATCGTATTTATTAATAATTCGGCAAAAAGCAGTACTTTTGAAGTGGAATTACCAAAATCGCTTAAAACAGAAAAATTGAAAGCTACTTTTGGAAGTAAATTCGATAGCAAATCAAAAAAAATCGTATTGACACTTCCTGCTTACGGAGTAGAAGTACTTATAAATTAATAGAATGATACAAGTTAATGATTCAGAATTGTCGAAGGCAATTGATGAAGGCATGGATGAATTTCTTCAAGTATTTATTGATGCATATTTACAAGCAGTTGATGGAAATTTGACACCCGAAAATATGAGCAAACTGAACGGTTCGCAACATACGTTACTTGCGTGGCACTTTTTTTCGACCGAAATGCGTGATGGCGGTTTTGTGCAATTAATTCAGAACGGATACGGTGGTTATATTTTTGGAAATCCGTTTGCAAAAACCATGAAACAGTTTGGTGCAGTGGAACTTGGCAAGTTAATTTACAAAGCAAAGGAAATTTACGATGCCAACAAAGCCGAACTCGAACGTGAAACTACGGAGGAAGAATTTAATGCCATGTACGTCGATTTTGAAGTATTCGACGACCTCGAAGAATCGTATTTTGAGATGGAAGAACAACAAACAGCATTAATTGCAGGGTATGTTGACGAACATATTGCTGATTTTGCAGAAATCGTAAAATCGTAATTTCTAATTTTCATAATTTCTCAAATTCCTATAAATAAACATGAAACGTATAATAAACACAACAAACGCACCTGCAGCAATCGGACCTTACAGTCAGGCAGTTGAAGCAAAAGGAACACTTTACATTTCGGGTCAGTTGCCCATTAATCCTAGCGTAGGAAAAATTGAAGCAACAGAAATAACTACGCAAACCGAACAGGTTTTTGCTAATATCAATGCAATATTAACCGAAGCAGGTTATACTTTTGCCGATGTGGTTAAGTCAACCGTATTTTTATCGGATATCAGCAATTTTGCCGGAATGAATGAAGTGTATAAAAAATACTACCAATCGGAATGCCCTGCCCGTTCAGCTTTTTCTGTAAAGGATTTACCTCTCGGCGCTTTGGTCGAAATTGAAACAATTGCCGTAAAATAATTCATTTTTGCTTTCTGTCTGTGCAATAATTTGATGCTTAGGGCGTTTAAGTGAAGGTAAAAACGAAAAAAATTGTATGTCGAAATTAAGAAAAATATTATTGTCGTTACTGATTCTTTTTGTTTGCATCGGTAAGCTGAGTGCTCAAAATAGTTATCATGGTGACGATAAATGGCTACATTTTGGTTTTTCGTTGGGTGTTAATACTATGGATTTTGGAATTGTACCAAGCTTAAAGGAAATTGAGGGTAAAGTTTATCAGGCCGATGTCTCCAATTTATTGCCAGGTTTTTCGGTGGGTATTATTAGCGATTTAATGCTCACACGTCATTTGAATGTTCGATTTACACCTACTATGCATATTGGCGATAGGGAGTTGAGTTATACTAATAATTTAGCAAACCCGGAAGTCGTTTCGTCGGTGCTTATCAGTACGCCCGTATATCTTAAATATAGCTCGGAACGTTACGGAAATTTGCGTCCATATCTTATTGGTGGTGGAGGTGCATATATTGATTTAGGGCGGGATAATAATTTAGCTATTTTGTTGAAACCTTTTGACCCTTTTGTTGAAGTGGGAGTTGGCTGCGATATTTATTTCAGCTTTTTTAAATTAGCTCCCGAACTGAAATTTGCATTAGGATTTAATAATATGCTAACGCCATTGGAAAACCGTGATACGGGTTCGATGCAGGAAAGTCAAAAGGTTTATACGCAAGCACTTTCAAAATTAACGTCAAGGTTAATTACCTTGACGTTTAACTTTGAATAATTTAAATGCTTTCAGTTTCTTTTATTATTTCAGCTATTTTTTCGTTCCATGCCTTATAAAGGTTGCGATAATACGACTTTACCGATGCAGGATTTTGTTTTCCGCCGGGGCGATTAGAACGAAGGGTAAATTCGCGCGAAGTGTTAACAATTTTTACAACCAATGCTTCGACGGTTTTTTCTTCGATGTTTTTGTTAATTAATAGTCGGAAGTAAACATCAGTAATAAGTTCTGTACAAACAAATTGAATTGTTTTTTTGAGTTTTCTGCGGCTTGCCATAATGCTTTTGTGTTTTAAATTTTTACAAAGTTAATCTATTCTTTTGGAATTAATGAAATTACGATTAATTTTCAGTATTGAATTATGAGTTTTGATTCTATAATTATTAAAATAAATCTTTTAAGTAAAGAAATGACAGTTAAGAATATTTTTATTTCTATTTTCTGTATTTTAATAGTGTTAGGTTTTGCATCGTGTCAGGATGAATTATTCACCACCAACCCCGAAAATAAACTCGAATTTTCGACCGACACGCTCACGTTCGATACTATTTTTACTTCTTTTGGAAGTACTACCGAGCGATTTTTAATTTACAATAATAACAATAGGGCATTGCGTATAAGTCGCATTAGCTTGGCAAAGGGAGCTAGTTCTAAATTCAGATTAAATGTAGATGGAACGGTTTCCGCTTCGAATGTTTTCAACGATTTGGAAATTGGAGCCCGCGACAGTATGTATATTTTTGTGGAAACAACCATAAATACTTCGGACGACAATAATCCAATACTGATTGAAGATTCGGTGGTTTTTGAATTTAATGGAAATAAGCAACAGGTTTTGTTGGAGGCTTTTGGACAAAACATGTATTTGCTTAAAAATGAGTTGCTCGAAAATGATATTCAATTTAAAAACGATAAACCCTATCTTATTTATGGCGATTTGGTAGTTGATACAGCACAAACTTTAACCCTGCCTGCCGGTTGTAAATTATATTTTCACAACAACTCGAATCTGATTGTATATGGAAATTTACGAACCGAAGGTACATTTAATCAGCCTGTGGAATTGCGCGGCGATAGATTGGATAAGGTGAAGTTTTTGGACCCCGTGCCATACAATTACGTGGCAGGACAGTGGGGAGGTGTTTATTTGTTATCGTCGAATGGAGTTCACAGTCTGAGAAACACTAATATTACGAGCGCTTATGTTGGGCTTTATTCACCCAACTCCGACAGAGATAATTTGCCAGATATTACGGTTGAGAATTGTCGTATTCACAATTTTGTGTATTATGGCATTGTGGCTCAAAATACAAACCTAACAGTAATAAATAGTGAAATTTCGAATACCGGAAGTTATACGGTGTATTTAAGTGGGGGCATGCATGTTTTTAAGCAATCGACCATTGCCAATCACTATGCCAACAACGATTTTGAACCAAGTTCGCGTGATAAATACCCTGCCGTAATGATTATGGGTTTGCAACGTACTGCGCCCATGCAAACAGAATTTGTAAATTGTATTGTTTCGGGAACTATTGACAATGAATTTGCAATTGCGAGTCGCTTTTTAAAAGATTACAAAGGTAGTTTTACAAATTCGTACATCAAGCGAAAGCTGAAATATGAGCAATCGCAGTTTCAGGATATACGCTGGTATCAGTTTGGCGACACCATTTTTAAACATAGCCGCTTCGATTACGAAAAGAAAAAGTATTTTGACTTTACGCCCGATTCCGTTTCACCAGCCCGCAATATAGGTGACCCTTCGGTAGCTTCGCAATACCCGCTCGATTTGAATGGACGTAATCGCTTTGTAGATGGTCAACCGGATGCAGGTTGTTACGAATGGCGGCCTTATAATCAGTGAAATAACTTATCCCAATCTTCTTCCTTAAAGCCAACAAGCACTTTGTCGCTTGCTAACAAAATCGGACGTTTAACCATTAGTCCGTTCTGAGCTAAGATTTCAATTAAATCGTTATTAGCTAATGTTTTAACTTTGTCTTTCATGTTGTGCTCTTTGTACAACAATCCACTTGTGTTGAAAAATTTAGCAATGGGCAAACCGCTTTTATCCAACCATTCCGTAAGTTCGGCTTTGGTTGGATTTTCTTCTTTTATCGGACGATAAGTGTAATCAATTTTGTTGGCTTTCAACCATTTTTCTGCTTTTTGGCAAGTGCCGCACTTTGGATAACACAA
>DYSC01000077.1 GCA_020726365.1 Porphyromonas sp. | reverse complement strand
ACTGCATAATCGCCAAAGCAAATCGACACATCGTTTCCAGCATTAGCAACAGGTGAACTCAGTACATTGACATTCACCTCGTCTGTTCCAGAGCAAGACCCATTGGTTACCGTTACCGAATATGAAGTATTATAATTTGGCGTCACAATAATGTTCGATGTGGTTTCTCCAGTACTCCACAATATACTCCCACTATTTACCACATTCAACGAAGCTGACTGCCCCAAGCAAATGGACTGATCGTTTCCTGCCGAAATTACGGGAGTACTAGAAACTGTCACCGAAACTTGATCGGTATTCACACAACCATTGGCATCAGTTCCCGTAACTGTGTATGTGGCTGATGAACTTGGGGTAAACGACATTCCGTTGACCACACCATTATTCCAAAGATAAGAACTTGCTCCTGTAGCACTTAAGGTAACTTGATCGCCCGTACATAATGACACATCGTTGCCTGCATTCACATTGGGTGTTGGATTAACAGTTACTGTTGAAGATCCACTTGCAACAGAACTACAATTGGCATCTTGTACAGAAACCAAGGTGTAAGTTACTGATGTGGTCGGATTTATTGTTAACTGATAGGGACTACTTGTTATAGAACTGATAGTTTGATTGCTAATTCCATCGTGATATACAATTGTGTAGTTTGGAGTACCAGTCATTACAAAATTGAATTGTGCACTTTGTCCTGCACAAATACTCGCAGTTGATGATATTGTAACCGACGGAATAGGATTTACCGTAACTGTTGCAGACCCAGACACAGAGCCACTACAAGTTGCATCACTTACCGAAATTAGAGTATAGCTTGTGTTCAATGTTGGACTAACCGGAATAACATGAGGACTACTCATCACATTATTGATGGTATGATGACTTGAGCCATCAGAATATACTACTGTGTAAGGGAAAGAACCTCCAGAAACAGCAACCGAAACATTGGCTGAAGCCCCATTACAAATTGATGCATTACCAGAAATTGAAGCAGTGACTGGACAAGAACAATCAACCGTTCCTGTAACCGCTTGAGGCGTACATGCATATTGATCAGTTACAGAAAAATTATATGCAGTACCAGAGTTGACAGGGTTCGAAGTAAACGTCCCACCGCTTAAAGCCCCACTTCCCGAGGGTGTTACTACATACGAACTTGCATCACCATTACTGATATCAAAAGTTACAGTGTAGTTTGCAGTTCCATTACACGCTGTTTGGATATTACTTACCACTACCGGCGAATGAGCGGTTACAGTTGCTGAACCAGATACCGTTCCAGTACATCCATGTCCATCGGTTACACTGACTAAAGCATATGTGCCCCCAGAGCTACTAATAGATTGTGGACTTGTAGCAATGCCAGATACCGCAGGCTGATTGATCCCGTTTAAACTATAAACATAGCTCCAATTTGGAGACCCTGTAAAAGTAATTTGAACATTGCTTGTAGCACCGTTACAAATATCAGCATTACCAGAAATGCTTGCAGTTGGCGAGGTTCCATTCGCTACCGAAACAGAACCCGTTCGTTGACATGTATTGTCGGTGTTATCAGTTACAGTATAAAAATACGTTCCACTCGACAATCCCACCAAATTTACAGATGTAGAACTAAAACTAGATGGTCCTGTCCAAGAAATCGAATAAGTATGTGGACCAGTAATTGTAGTATTAATTGCTCCATCGGATCCATTGTTACAAGTAACAGCAGTCGGAGTAGCTACCACAGTTGGTTGGGTACAATTTGAGCAAGAAGGCACTGCCCCAATTGAATTATAAGTTACGTCAGCTCCTGCCCCATCAATTAACTGTACTGGCCAGTTATTAATTGCTGAAATATTGACAGAAGAACCCGTTCCGACCTGAACCCAACCCGGTGAAGAACAACTGCTTATATCGCAGCTAGCAGCTATAAAAGGAGGAAAACCAGGATTCCAACTTCCACCACAGCTTGTGCAAGTAGCTTGATCGGTGATGGTTATGGTTACAGTCCCCCACTCGTTCCATGTATAAGTTCCATTTCCTCCAATAGCAGTAAATGTAGTACCATCGGAGCAAAAATCAATATTACAATCTAAAACAGTGATATTTACAACCTCCGACCCACATGGTTTTGAATAAGTTATTGTATGTACACCAGGACCTGCAACAGCGGGGTCAAATGTACCCGAGGAAGCATTGGTAATTCCTGTACCAGAGAAAGTACCTCCAGGTGAAGATACTGTAATATTAAACGCAGGATCTGTATTGCAAACTGGGTCGATAGGGCAAATATTAACATCGCAACATATAAGAGCGTATTGAGGCCCCGCAGTAATATCGAACGATTCAACTTTTCCTAATCTGTTTGTCGAATTTGAAGCATCATGTACAGCCCCACAAGCTACAAGCTTGCCGTCACTACTTACACTAACATCGTAAACGGTAAATCCACTGTTGGTATTAATTTGTTGAATAATATTCAAATTCTCATCATACTTTAATACCCTATCACCTGACCCTACATAAATAAAATTGTTATCATCAACTGCTAATCCAGTGTTATCAACAATTTTCAAACCCAAGCTAGTAGAACTACTTCCTCCAGGAATTGAAGCCGATGCCAATAAAACACCAGTATTAATATCCCATTTTTTAATTTCGTTGCCTAGATGTGTAAAAATAAAATCGTCATTTGCAATAATCGCTTTTAATCCACCGCCATTTTGTTCTATTCCCAAAAAAGTTTCGCATTTATAACCTAAATGAGCCTGATTATCAACACTAAAAGTTGGCAACATGGTAGGACATGCTCCTAAATTCTGGTTAATAATTCCAACTTGCTCGTGCGTAAGAAATGCGTATTTTGCACTCCTCGATGCCGAAATTGAGCGAACCTCTATTGGAGTACCCCCTAAACCGCTCGAAACACCATGATGAGCATCAA
This sequence comes from Porphyromonas sp., assembly GCA_020726365.1. Classification (GTDB taxonomy): domain Bacteria; phylum Bacteroidota; class Bacteroidia; order Bacteroidales; family Paludibacteraceae; genus Paludibacter. The sequence continues at coordinate 7,509 of DYSC01000077.1, read as the reverse complement.
AAGTGGTCGATACATTTCCTGAATTAACATCAATTTCAAAAATTCTGGCATATGCATCAATGGGTAACCCAAAGACTAAATGTGTTCCTCCAATTATTAATCTTGTTTTATCACAATTAAAGGTAATTGACCAATATTCGTCCATACTTCCGCCAGTATTGCCCCAAACAAGGCCCCCAGCATTATTGACCTTTTGGATTTCTGGTGATGTACCCATTGTAATATATGAATCGCCTCCAAAATCGGTCGCTAAAGTTCCCAACCAGCCTCCATCAATTGTGTCCCATGGTGTATTGTATGTCCAAAGCAATGCTCCAGTGCTATTAAACTTTTTTAACTGCATATTATCTTCGCCACCAATCACGTATGAATTACCCGAACCATCGCACTCAACCTCGCGAGTTGCAGTAGATAATGAAAAATCAGAAGCCCAAATCCAAGGATCAATGACAATGGTTTTGTTTACATCGTAGTTAACGATATCAAAAGTTAATACATTGTTTGTATAGGAAAATTTTGATTCTATTTCTTTTTTTGAACCCTCGTAATAGGTATATGGTTTTTTCTCAATAATTTGCCCAAGAGAAGCTTTAATTTGAAAATCCATATTATTATCTACCCCATATGATACGTCTTCTTTTGCCGCATTTGTATTGGCTTTTGAGTAACTCATTTTAATTTTTGAAGCATCGGCTCCAGGATGTAAAATAAGATTATATTTTATTCCACCATCTGGATGTATTGTATATTCCAAATCTATATTAGGGTATAATTCTTTATATATTATCTTTTTATAATTCTTTAGAAAATTAAAATTTTTAACTTTCTCATTATCATTGTAGTCTATATATGATATTGAAGAATATGAATTCAATGGTTCATAAGCTAGTATTTGAACATTCGGATTGGAACCAATCCAAGTCATATGAATTAACTCGCTTACATTCGTATATTTTCCAACTGTAGTATCAACTATGCCATGTTCTTTACGTTTTGGGTTTCTAACAAATTTATCGAAACGATAGGTTAAACCCTTTTTAGTAAAAAATGCACTTAGTTTTCCTCGGTGAACTGCAAATTCAACTGGTGTTGTTTGCCAATTTCGATTTTTAAATTGGCCTTTATTTTCGACAAAAGAAAGCTCAGAGTCAAAATTTATAGACCAATTTGTCGATTGAGCATTTAGATTAATGTTGGTATAAAATAAGGTTATTAAAAAAATAACACCATTCGTTTTTTTAAATAAATTCCACATAGTAATGCATTTGCGTTAGATTAGTTTGTTTTATCGCAATTCAGACGCAAAGCTACCTATAAGGAAGCTACTATACGGAGTTGAATGGGTGCTGGTTTAGAAATTAGAAATATTGCATTAATAATATTTCTGTTGCAATTATTCTAACAATTTGTATAAGAACAGGTTACAATAATTCATCTAATAGAAGAATTCTCAGATTATAACATTGGCATTTCATTTTCTTTTTGAAAAAACGAAGGGGTAACCCCTACAATACTTTTGAAAGCACTATTAAATACGGATTTGGACTTAAATCCTACCATAAGAGATATTCCCTCGATTGAAAGGTGATGGTTTTTAGGGTCGCTTAACAATATGGTTGCTTCTTTGATTCGGTATTTTTTAAGAATGGTTTTGAAATTATTCTCAAACTTTTCATTTATCACTTGTGAAATATAGGTTTTATTGGTTCCGATTCTATCTTCTAACATCGAAATAGAACATTCGGGATTGAGGTATATTTTATCAATTTCGAAAAGATTAATAATACTTTTAGTAATCTCTTCTTTTTGCTCGTCTGTCAAATTAGAATTAAGATATTTGGTGTCTTCATCTTCTGGTTCTTCGGACACTTCAAAATCTTGGCTAGTGATAATTGGCACATTTGACGATATTTGTTCAAGGCTCTTTTCGACCAGTTTCTTTTGAGCTTGAAATCGATCGTTTCTCAACCAAAGTATGGTTAAGAATAAACCTGCCATAATAAACAAAACAATACTTAATACCCAAATCCATACTTTCTGAGATGAAACTTTATATCGAATGAGCTCATTTTCGTGATTAAGGTTAATGATTTTTTGTTCGTTTATTTCGATTTCGAATAAAGCTCTGGCTTCACTTAAACGTCTTAGGTTTTCGTTATTTTTAATTGAGTCGTTAACATCCTGAAATTTTTCAAAATAAAATAACGCAGAATCTGGCATACCAAAACGCTTATACATTGAATAGTACATCCTATTGTTATCGTTAGTTATTTCGATCATTTTGAGGCTTTTTGATAAAATATGAATGCTATCCAAATAAGCTCTTGCTAATGGCAAATTCCCTTTATCTATATAATAAACCGCGTAAAGTTTATAAGCCGCAATCCATTTAGAATTATCATCATTCTTACGAATTAGCAACATGGCTTGATCCAGTAAATTTTTTGAATTTACAAAATCTCCTTTTTTAAGTATGATAAATGATTTATTGGCTAGCACATAGGAAATACCTCTAATATCATTATGTTTTTTGTAGCCTATTAATGCTGAGTCAAGGTAAACCAACGACTTATCATACTGTGCCGAATTAAGATAAGAACTGGCTAAATTATTGTGTAAATGTTCTATTTTCTGACTGATTCCATTCTTTCTTTGTACTTCAAGTGCCAGTTTGTAATGGTAAATAGCCATTTCGTTGTCGGGCATAGCTGCATAAAAAAGACCTAAGCGATTATGTACTCTCGATATTTCGAAATAAGCACCAATATTTGAAAAAAGCTTCAAAGCCTCTGTATAATATTTCAGCACCAAATCGGGTTGCCCAATATTCACTTTTGAACTCCCAATATTAGCTAATGCAGAAGCCAGTTCAAAAGTATCATGATTGTTGACTGCACTTTGATATGCTTTACTGGCAAAATAAAAGCAACTATCTTGATTGATTCCCGAAAACTCAAAAGATAATCGGTTTAATAGATGAGCATCATTAGGTTTTCTGATAACTGCGTTACGAAAATAATCTGTAGAATCTTGAGCTACAGAATAACTTGCCGAAGTTATAGATAATAGGAGTAAAAGTTTATAAGTAAGTTTCATTTTGTAAAGTTAACAATAACTTAACAATTTTCAATTAAGGTCTTCGACCTATTTGTTGTTTTTGTAACTGTCAATTTGTCAGCACTATAGTTTAAAACAATACTACATTAAATTATTCTAACTACTTATTACGTATAAAATGAACTATTTTAATTCAAAACTCATAATAACTGGCTGATGGTCTGAATTTTCGAAATTTAAGTCGATGGCAGTAATAAAGTTCACTTTCAAATTTGGCGACAACAGAAAGAAATCCAATACGGTTGTTGAGCTTTTGCCTTTCTCGTATGGTTTTACATTAGATCGATTGGTTGGTGTAGAGGGGTCGAATGCCCAAACCCATTTGTTTGGAAACAAGTCTTTATCTATCATAGAAAGAATAAAACTTTCGCTATCGGAATGGTTGCCAAATCGACTGACATCGAGCCCTGGAGGATTTTGATTCCAATCGCCTCCAACAACAAAATAGTTCCCTTTTTCGGCTTCTTTTTTAAGGAAAGCTATTAAATAGTCTAAATGCTGTCGTTTAAGGGTTCCGTCGTCAAAAGCAGAATTATGCGTGTTTATTATCAATAATTCTTTACCGTTAACTAACTGGTAACGATTGACCATAAAACAACGGTCGAGTTCAAAAATTCTAGTTGGCCAATCGAAATTTCCAGGAAAAGAATAGCGCATAGATTGGGTTGGGATATACTTACCAGCCGTCTGAAGTCCTGCTCGAACCGAACCCATTGGTTCTGTAAAAGGAACTGGTACAAAATCTACGATATAGTTTTCGGCAAATAGCGACAAATACTCGGGAAGCACTTTTTCGATGGTATCACGTTGATTGATGTAATACGAGCGTTTAGCTTGAACATCGACTTCCTGGAATAAGAAAAAATCGACATTCTTCTGAAGTTGAATAAAGTTGATAATTTGGTTTAAATTTCGTTTCGTATTTTCTTCAGAAGTTCGAACTTGTTTTCCTCCATCATAAAAGAAATCCATATCAGAGCCTAGCCCAGCATAGCCAAGATTCCAAGTCATTACCGTAAATGCACTGTCCGAAATAGAACTGTAATCGCTTGGTTCTAAAATAAGTATTTCTGGTTCTGGTTGAAAATCGGAAAGGGTTGAATAGAATAAAAAACCTCCCAAAAACAATATTATTCCTAAAATTAGAAACAAGGTATATTTTAATATTTTCTTCATCGATATATAATTGGCAATTGTTAATTAGTTGAGGTGTTTGTTTATTTGATGACGTGTTGATTTGCCTATCTCCCTTCGGCAGATATATCTACCGCCAGGTAGATTGAGGTGTTAAAAGTTGATGGTTAATATTAAATCTTCCACCTTTAATACACAAATTGGTCTAGGTCGATTGAATTAAGGCAAAGATACAATTTAATTAATGTCAACACATCTTTCTCACAATATTTTACAATTCTTTCTAAGTCTTGGTCAATATAATAAACTTTAGCCACATCTGCACCCGATATATCATCTTTTGGAGTGGGGATTCCAAAGATGGTTGCTAACAATTCTAATGACGTGTAATGTTTATAGTCGCCAAATTTCCACATTTCCAAAGTGTCGTAATGGGGTACTTCCCAAGGCTTTTTACCTGTTAGATTTAATATTTTGGGTAATGCAATTTTATTTACCAACATTCGGCGGGCAATGTATGGATAATCGAATTCTTTTCCATTATGTGCCGCAAATTTGGTGAATTTTTTTTCAAACTTATTCAACATTTCGGCAAATTCATTCAACAACTTCTGTTCATCGTGCCCCTGGAACGATTTAATTTTGATGTGTTGCTCTTTATCGATTAACCCGACTGATATACAGATTATTTTCCCGAACTCGGCATAAATACCTGCTCGTTCGTAAACATCGGTAGGCAATTGTTCGTTTTTAATGAGAAATTGTGCCTTTTTATCCCAAAGCTTCTTCCATGACCCCTCCAAAAGGTCATATTGTGGCAACTGTGGAACCGTTTCGATGTCGATAAACAAAATTTGTTGTAAGTCTTTGTTCATAATTAGTTTGAGAGTTGTTGAGATGTTTATTCGTTGAAAGTTACAAGTTACAAATTGTAAAAGTTTAATTTCTTATTCTTAATCTTTAATTGTTAATTTTCTTAATCCAATTTACGATGAATAAAATGAGTGAGCACATCGATTGCAACTTTGTTTTTTCCACCTTGAGGCATAATAATATCGGCATATCGCATCGAAGGTGCAATAAATTCGAGGTGCATGGGTTTAACAATTTTATCGTAACGTTGTAATACCTCTTCCACTGTTCTTCCGCGTTCGACAATATCACGCTGAATCACTCGACTCAAACGATCGTCGTCGTCGGCAGATACGAACACTTTAATATCAAACAAATCGCGTAATATTTTTTGCGATAAAATTAATATACCTTCTACAATCAGTACTTTTCGGGGTTGCACCTCGATGGACTCTGGTTGACGTTCGCAAGTGATGTACGAATAAGTGGGTTCTTGCACAATCTCTTTTTGGCGAAGCATTTCGATGTGCTTGGCTAAAAGCTCAAACTCAATGGCATCGGGATGGTCGAAGTTAATTTTACGTCTATCCTCCATTGGAATATGACTATTGTCTTTATAATAAGAGTCTTGCGAAAGAATAGCCACCGAATTTGGGGGCAAACTCTTGATAATCTTTTTAACCACTGTCGTTTTTCCTGAACCTGAACCGCCCGCTATTCCTATCACAACCATATTATCTTTTTTTAATTGATTTCAAGGTCTTCGACCTATATTTGATTTTTTACTGATTTTATCTTTAGCTTTTATTAAAAACTGAACGCCGATTTATACCAAAGTCTATTTATGCAAAATTTTCTGGCCTGTTTACAGCTATAAAATTAATAGAATCTTGAATTTTTGTATACATTATTTCATCATTTTCGACAAAACCAACTTTTTTCCGATAAGCAGAAAGTACATTTTCGACAATAAGACTCGCTTTTAATGGCTTTCTAAATTCGATTGCTTGAGCTGCGTTCATCAATTCTATGGCTAGAATTTTTTCTAAATTCATCAAAATTCGATACGCTTTTGTAGCCGCATTTGCACCCATGCTTACATGATCTTCTTGCCCTTGCGACGATTCGACTGTATCGACCGAAGCCGGTGAGGCCAATTGTTTATTTTGACTGGTAATTGACGCTGCAGTGTATTGTGGAATCATAAAGCCCGAATTTAATCCCGGATTTCTAACCAAAAAAGAGGGCAATCCGCGCTTACCTGCTATGAGCTGATAGGTTCTACGTTCCGAAATGCTCCCCCACTCCGATAATGCAATGCCTAATAAATCTAAAGCAATGGCAAGAGGTTGTCCATGAAAGTTCCCACCCGAAATAATTAAATCGTCGTCGGGGAAAATCGTAGGGTTATCGGTTACAGAATTAATTTCGCGTTCGACAACCATTTCGACGTATGCCAAAGCATCTTTTGAAGCACCGTGAACTTGCGGCATACATCTAAACGAATAGGGATCTTGAACGTGTGCTTTGGGTTGGTTAATTAGTTCGCTACCTTTCAACCATTTGGTAATATTAGCAGCCGTTTCGACTTGGCCTTTGTGTGCTCTTACATTTTGGATTTGTGGATAAAATGCTTCTTTACGTCCGTCGTATGCTTCGAGCGAAATGGTTCCAATAAAATCGGCCCAGACGTTCAATTTTCGAGATTTTAATACTTCGAAAGTAGCATATGCACTCATAAATTGAGTTCCATTCAAAAATGCTAAACCTTCTTTCGATTTTAAGTCTAAAGGTTTCCAATTGAGTTTTTGATACAAATCGGCGGTTTGCCACTTTTGGTTTTCGTAATACACTTCGCCTAAGCCCAAAATTGGCAAAGTAAGATGGGCTAAAGGTGCCAAATCGCCAGAAGCTCCAAGTGAACCTTGTTGATAAACAACAGGGTAAATTCCGTGATTATAAAAATCGATTAAACGCTGAGTGGTTTCAAGTTGAACGCCAGAATGCCCATATGCAACCGACTGAATTTTAAGCAACAACATCAGTTTTACAATCTCTTGAGGTACTTCTTCGCCTAATCCACAGGCATGCGACATGACCAGATTTTTTTGTAACTGGGTCAAATTATCGTTCGAAATACTTTGATTATATAGTGAGCCAAATCCTGTGTTGATTCCATAAATTGGAGCTTCTGATTGCACCATTTTTTGGTCTAGGTAAGCTCGGCATTTTACAATTTTTTGTACAGCATCTTCGGAAAGAGCTAATTGTTTTTTTTCGTCGATTATTACTTGAATCGTATTAAAATCGAGATGATTAGATGAGATATAATGAATATTTGACATGGATTTTTGAAATAAAATTAAAAAATGTGAATAATGCAGATGGTTGAGTTGTTGAGTTGCC
>DYSC01000223.1 GCA_020726365.1 Porphyromonas sp. | reverse complement strand
GAAAAATAAGACATAAATAAGTAGAAAAACGGTCAACGCTATTCAGGCATTAACACTTTTCAATTTTTTGATTTAAACAACGGAAATGAATGAATGTTTATGTGCCTCTACAAAATTTGATTTTACCGTTTGTAGATTCCGAATAATTTAATAATTTTGCCAAAAGTGTTTAAATGGAAAGTTTAATTACATTTTTTTACCTTATAAAAAATTAGAAAAATAAATATGTTAGTTAGAACTTTCGGTGCTGCTGTTCAGGGAATTAATGCAACTATCGTTACGATAGAAGTAAATGTAAGTAAGGGGATTAAGTATTTTTTGGTGGGTTTGCCCGATAATGCAGTGAAAGAAAGTCACGAACGCATTGCATCAGCCTTGCAATATATCGGGTATCAAATGCCACGTAAGCAGATTGTTATAAATATGGCTCCGGCTGATATTCGCAAAGAAGGTTCCGCCTACGATTTGGCACTTGCCATAGGTATGTTGGCTGGCGATGAGAAAATAAAATCCGAAGAATTAGAAAAATATGTCATCATGGGCGAACTCTCGCTCGACGGCAGTTTACAACCCATAAAAGGCGTGTTGCCTATTGCTATAAAAGCACGTGAGGAAGGTTACAAAGGCTTTGTTTTGCCCAAACAAAATGCACGAGAAGCGGCAGTGGTTAATAATTTAGATGTTTACGGAGTTGAGAATATCTCGGAAGTAATTGATTTCTTTAACGGTACTGCCACCCTCGAACCAACCATTGTAAATACCCGCGACGAATTTTTTAATCAAATAAATCTTTCGGAAATAGATTTTGCGGATGTAAAAGGGCAGGAAAACGTAAAGCGTGCTATGGAAGTAGCAGCTGCTGGAGGTCACAATATCATCATGGTTGGTCCTCCGGGAGCGGGAAAGTCGATGTTGGCGAAGCGAATCCCTACTATTTTGCCTCCGTTAACGCTCCACGAAGCACTTGAGACTACAAAAATACATTCCGTAGCTGGAAATATCGACAACAATACTTCTCTTATCTCGCAACGTCCGTTTCGTAGTCCGCATCACACTATTTCGGATGTAGCACTTGTTGGCGGAGGCACTTTTCCGCAACCTGGTGAGATTTCGTTAGCTCACAACGGCGTGCTTTTCTTAGATGAATTGCCCGAATTTAAGCGCACGGTGCTCGAAGTGATGCGCCAACCGCTCGAAGACCGGAAAATTTGTATCTCGCGTGCCAAATTTGCCATCGAATATCCCGCCAGTTTTATGCTCGTAGCTGCAATGAATCCTTGTCCGTGTGGGTATTACAATCACCCCGACCGTGCATGTGTTTGTGGTCCGGGAGTTGTGCAAAAATACCTCAGTCGCATTTCGGGTCCGCTACTCGACCGCATTGATATTCACATTGAAATTGTGCCTGTTCCATTTGAGAAACTGTCGGAATTGAAAGATGCTGAACCCAGCGAAAAAGTACGCGAACGGGTTATCAAAGCGCGAGAAATTCAGGAAGAACGTTTCAAAAACATTGAAGGCGTGTATTGTAATGCACAAATGTCGTCGAAACAAATGCACACATTTGCACAAATAGACAAAGCTGGTTCGGAACTATTGAAAAATGCAATGAAACGTTTAAACCTCTCGGCACGCGCTTACGACCGCATTATTAAAGTTGCCCGCACTATTGCCGACCTCGACAATGTCGAAAACATACTCTCCAATCATATTGCCGAAGCTATCAATTACCGAAACTTAGACAGAGAAGGTTGGGCAGGGTAAGAGTCAATATGTTTTAATAGGTTACTAATAAACATTGTAGTTAGAATTTCGTTTAATTTTTAAACGGTTCTACCCTTATTTGTGT
>DYSC01000222.1 GCA_020726365.1 Porphyromonas sp. | reverse complement strand
AAATTATTTTAGCAGTACTCGCTTTTATGAGCATTAGCACAATGGCTCAAGATTTCCAATGGGTTAAGGATTTCTCGGAAAATGACCCTGCCACATTCGAAATTGCAGATATTGAAGTGGGAAGTGATGGTAATGTCTATGTAATGATTAATATTGACGATGATTTTGATTTGACACCCGGTGCTTCCGAATACGTGGTACATAACTATGGAAAGAAAGACTGTATTATTGCATCTTATTCACCTGAAGGCGAGTTGTTGTCTCACTATCACATTAAAAGTATTGGTGGTACAACAATACCATATCCCGATAACCTTGCTGACGAAGTGGGTTTCGATATGGTTTTTTCAGGATCATATTTGTGGGTTTTAGGAGCATTTGAAGACGATTTTGAATTCCACACACAAGACGCGAGTTCAGCTTTATCTATTGGTAATTATGAACGAAAATTGTTTCTGGCACAAATGAAAATATATGGGAATGGTATTATTCAAGATTCAATTGTAACTACTCCAGGTGTGGGAGGAAGTAGTCCCCCAGCTAATTTTCTATCCGGTAAAATATTTTATCATGGACCAAATGACGAATTATTTATTGCGGGGACATATACAGGAACTTTTGAGTTTGCAAGCACATACACCCTTACAACATCTGATTTACATGGTGATATATTTTTCGGGAAAGTTAATGCTGGGGACGGATCCTTTGTTTGGGGTAAAGCTATAAAAAGTGCTTCCGACAATAAAGAAACGGTAGCAAATATCTTGGTACATCCCGATTATGAGTATATTTATTTAGCTGGCACTTTCGACGATGATGCCGTAGTCGATTTTAATCCAAGTGCAACGGTCAATAATCTTACATCTGCCGGGCTTAACGATATTTATCTCTCAATGTATACTTCGGCAGGAAATTATATCTCATCCTCATATATAGGAAAAATTGGATCTAATGGTAATGATACCATACAGGGGTTTGATATGGATGGTAGCGGAAATCTTTATTTAGCTTGTAATATCCCAGCAAACAAAACCATAGATGTCGATATAAAATCTGCTACAACAAACAACATTATGACTTTGTCAGGTGCAAATGGGCTACTGATAAAATACGATTATGCTTTAAACGATTTAGCTGTTTTAAATTTAGGCAATGATTATGAATGTAAGTTAAATCAAATGTATGTTGATATAAATAATCACATATGTGTGATGGGATATTTTAACAACGAGATAGATTTAAATCCACTTGATGACGAGCTTTTGTTTAATTCAACAAGCGGGCAAGATTTGTTTTTTGGTAAATACAATACCAATTTGATTTCGTATAAACTACAACAAATCGTTGATATTTCGGCAAATGAAATGTTGATGGGCGTAAACAAATTTTCGAATTCAATGGCCCTATATGGTAAATTTACTGGTGCGGTAGACTTTGACCCCGGTAGTGGGGTTTATTATGCCACACCTTCATTGAATCAGAACGGCAGGTTTTTAGCTTTATATAACCATTGCATTTTATCAAATATCACAATCAATCCTATTAGCCAAAATGTTTGCGAAGATGGAGTTCTCAATCTTACCACGTCAGCTACTGGAACTAACTTAACATATCAATGGTATAAAAATAGTTTGCCTATTTCTAATGGTGTTAACTCTGCAGGGACTGTGTTGGGTGCGAATACAAATTCATTGCATATTTCAGATATCACTGCAAGTGCTGCCGATTTATATTATTGCCAAGTATTAAGTACATGCAATTCTGCTATTAATACAAATTCGGCTAATATTACCGTCGATTTAAAACCCGTTATATCGTCAAATCCGGGGAATCAGACTTCTTGCGAAGGTACCAATGTCAGTTTTTCTGTTG
>DYSC01000076.1 GCA_020726365.1 Porphyromonas sp. | reverse complement strand
CTTAACGACATTGATTCAAAAATGATAAAATTTTAAAATAATATATTTATGAACAAACTTCTCCTTATCACAGCATTTTGCTTCTTTGCTTTTGCTGCAACAGCTGCCGAAAAAGACACGACAGCTGTTGATACCTTTCGTTTTACAACGATAAAAGAAAATAAAATTACGCCTGTGAAAAATCAGGCAAGTTCGGGAACTTGCTGGAGTTTTTCGGCTATTGGATTTTTCGAAGCTGAACTTTTACGCATGGGAAAGCCCGAAGTGGATCTTTCGGAAATGTTTGTAGTTCATAAATCGTATTTGGACAAAGCCGATAAATTTGTACGTATGAAAGGCACTTCCAACTTTGCAGGTGGCGGTTCGTTTTACGATGTAATGTATACGCTGCAAAATTACGGAATTGTACCCGAAAGTGAAATGAGTGGCTTAAACTATGGTGAAGACAAACACCGTCATGGCGAGCTGGACAACCTCACGCATGCTTATGTGGATGTGATTGTTAAAAATCCGAATAAGAAACTCTCTACCGCTTGGAAAGCTGGTTTTAATGGCATTTTGGATGCCTATTTGGGTAAAATCCCTACTGAATTTACAGCAAATGGAAAAAAGCAAACGCCACTAACCTACGCGCAAACGCTCGGCTTAAAAATGGACGATTACGTATCACTGACATCGTTTACGCATCATCCGTTTTACAGCAAATTTATTATCGAAATTCCGGACAATTGGCGTTGGGAAGAATCTTACAACCTGCCTCTGGATGAGTTTATGGCTGTTTTCGACAATGCTATTGATAAAGGTTACACCATCTCTTGGGGTTCGGATGTGAGCGAAAAGGGCTTTACTCGCAATGGCGTGGCGGTTAATCCAGAAGTAAAAAAAGAAAATCTACCGGGTTCCGATCAGGCGAAGTGGTTGAATATTTCGCAAAAGGAAATGGAAGACAAAATCTACAAAGTAAAAGGTCCGCAACCGGAAGTGAAAGTGACACAAGAACTTCGTCAGAAAAGTTTTGATAATTACGAAACAACCGACGACCATGGCATGGTGATTTACGGTACTGCCAACGACCAAAATGGTACAAAATATTATTTAGTAAAAAATTCGTGGGGAACCGACTCCAAATACAAAGGAATTTGGTACGCCAGCGAATCCTTTGTAATGCACAAAACCATCAATATTGTAGTGCACAAAGATGCATTGCCGAAAGCAATTTTGAAAAAATTGTCAATGTAATCGGATTTCACCGTAGGGGCATTAGCATTAGATTGAAATTCTTAATTTCGGATAAAAAATAAAAATGCTAAAAATCAACTTTTTTTCAAAAAAAAACACGCAATTGTTTTTTAATCAGAATAAAAGCTCTATATTTGCAGTCCGTTTTTAGAAAACAAAAAAAACAAATATATTTATTAACAAGTTTAAAACTTACCAAAATGACTAAAGCAGATATCGTAAATGAGATTGCTAAAAGCACAGGTCTTGACAAAGCTGATGTATTAAAAACAGTTGAAACTTTCATGGAAGCTGTAAAAAACTCATTAGCAAAAAACGAGAATGTTTATTTAAGAGGATTCGGTAGCTTCGTTGTGAAACAACGCGCTGAAAAAACTGCTCGTAACATCTCTAAAAACACAACTATCATCATTCCGGCTCACAACATTCCATCGTTTAAACCAGCCAAAACTTTTGTTAGTGAAGTAAAATAATATTTTTAAAATTTTTAAAGTAAAAAGAGATGCCAAGCGGAAAAAAAAGAAAAGGACATAAAATGTCCACGCACAAGCGTAAAAAAAGACTACGTAAAAACAGACATAAAAAGAAATAGTCTTACATGGTCTTTAATACTTTAAAGCCCAAGAAAACAAACTTATTAAGCTGTATCTTGGCTTTTAAGTTTGTTTTTTCGTTATAAAAACAACCCTAAAATCAGAAAAAAGTGAATAGCGAATTAGTAGTCGATGTACAACCATCCGAAATATCTATTGCGCTGCTCGAAGACAAACGACTTGTAGAATTGAATTATGAAGCACGCGAAGAGAGCTTCGCTGTTGGTAATATCTATTTGGGCAAAGTTCGTAAAATAATGCCCGGTCTGAATGCAGCTTTTGTAGATGTTGGACACGAAAAAGACGCTTTTCTTCATTATCTTGATTTAGGTTCGAATTTCAATACACTATACCAGTTTACAACGCAGATACTGAGCGACCGTAAAAAAGTACCTGCTATTTCGAAAATTAAACTGCAGCCCGAAATTGACAAAAGCGGTGCGATTGGCGATATTCTAAAAACAGGACAAGACATATTGGTGCAAGTGGCTAAAGAGCCTATCTCTACCAAAGGTCCACGCCTAACCGCCGAAATTTCGATTGCAGGACGTTTTTTAGTGCTGATTCCCTTTGCCGATAAGGTTTCCGTTTCGTCGAAAATCAAAACCGAAGAAGAAAAAATCAGACTGAAACAACTGATACAAAGCATTAAGCCAAAAGGTTTTGGAGTTATTGTACGTACAGTTGCCGAAGAAAAGAAAGTTGCCGAACTCGATAATGAGTTGCGTATTTTGGTTAAACGCTGGGAAGAAGCAGTGACCAAAACACAACAAACCAAAGGAGTTTCGCTCATTCTGGAAGAATTAGGTCGCACGGTGGGAATAATTAGAGATTTATTCAACATCAATTTCAAACACATACATGTTAATAACCCGGAAGTAGCCACCGAAATCAGAGATTACGTAGAACTGATAGCTCCCGAACGAAAGGACATTGTGAAACTGTACAAAGAAGAAGCGCCGATTTACGACGGATTTGGTATTACCAAACAAATAAAATCGGGTTTCGGACGCACAGTTTCGTTCAAAAGCGGTGCTTATCTGATTATCGAGCATACTGAGGCTTTGCATGTAGTGGATGTAAACAGTGGAAACCGTTCGAAAAGTGGTAGCGGACAAGAGGCTAATGCATTAGATGTGAATCTGGCAGCTGCCGACGAAATTGCCCGTCAATTACGACTAAGAGATATGGGTGGTATTATTGTGATCGACTTTATCGACATGCACGAAAATGAAAACCGTCAGAAACTGTACGATCGCATGCGCGACAATATGGCCAATGACCGTGCAAAACACAATATATTGCCGCTTAGTAAATTTGGCTTAATGCAAATTACCCGTCAGCGCGTACGTCCGGTTACACATATCGACATTGAGGAGACCTGTCCTACTTGTTTTGGCACAGGACATACCAAACCTTCTATTTTGTTTGCCGACCAGTTGGAAAGCAAAATTGAAATGGTGATAAATCAATTGAAGATAAAAGAATTTACATTACATCTGCATCCGTATGTAGAAGCATTTATCTCTAAAGGATTTATTTCGATGAAGTGGAAATGGCGAGCCAAATACGGCAGAGGATGCAAGTTTTTAGCATCTCAACAACTCGGATTTCTACAGTATAAATTCTACGACAAAAAAGGTATTGAAATCAACCTGCAAGATACAATTGAAAAGAACTCGTGAAGGTAAAATACCTGCTTCAAGATATTGAAGCAGGTATTTTTATGATACTCCCCTAAAACAGAACATTAAGTTAAGATAGAATTGTGGTTCTACCCTTATTTGTACCCACACAAATAAGGGTAGAACCTAGTTTTTTACTCAAACTTATCCGCATTTTCTTTGTAAAACGAAGGAGTAACACCTGTAAATTTTTTGAACGATGTATTAAAAGTAGCTTTGGAATGAAAGCCTACTGCTTCGCCCACACCTTCGATGCTGTAATGCTTAAATTGGGAGTTAATCAGTATTTTGCGGGACTCTTTTATCCGCAGATCGTTAATGTAATTGTTGAAATTTGTATGGTAATAATCGTTTATTATTTGCGACAAATAATTCCGGTTGGTATTTAGCAGTTGTGCCATATCATTGATGGCAAATTGTTTTTGTGTAAATGGTTTATCTTCGAGCATTAGTTTTTCTATTGCCGGAATTAACTCGGTTCTTAAATTTTCGTCTTTGTTTTCAGAGGAATGTTCTTTATTCACCGTATCAATATTCATTGTGTGGTGTTGCTCTTTTTCTATGTCTGCTTTTGCTAAGTAAACATTGTGTTCTACAAGTGCTAAATAAAGTTTGTTCTTTTGACGGTATAGTAAAAATAAAACAATGGATAGCAAAAAGGTAAGAATAAGTGAAACTGCCACAGCCGTAATGGTTTTACGCTTTTTCAGAATTTCTAATTGTTGAATTTGGATAGTTTGCCCCGACAATAAGAGTTGCGCTTCGGCTTTTTCAATTTCAAATTTGGTTCGTATCTCGGCTATTTGTTTGTTTATTTCCATGTTAAAAACCGAGTCGTTAACGACTATGTATTTTTGAAAATATTGAACTGATTTTTCTTTTTCGTGCATGTCGGCATAGGTTTGAGCTAAAAGCAGGTAACCATTCGACAGGTATTTCAACGGACGTTGGGTGTTTTCAGTTTTCACCGCCTCTTCGGCCAGCTTCAGCGCTTGTGCCTTTCTTCCTGTTTCGGAATATAGCTTGCTCAGGTTTAGCTTTGTGGTAAATATCCCTATGTCGTAGCGGGTAGTTTCGAATAAAGTTAATGATTGTTTGAAAAATCGCTCGGCTTCTTTCTTTTTCCCTTTCTTATCCAAATACATAGCCTTGTTACTAAGCGCAATTGCCATTCCGTTTTTGTTGTTGAGTTGCGAGTAAATGTCAATGGCTTTTTGGTAATTTTCTATCACTTTTTCATCTTCGTTAAGGCTGTTGTAAATCAGCGCATAATTATTATACACCGAGGCAATGTCATCTTTCAAATCGAGTTTTTGGAAAATTTCGAGCGCCAATCCAAGGCATTTTAACGCCGAACTATAGTTTTTTTGTTCCCAATACAGGGTGCTGAGGTTTTGGTGAGCATTGGCAACATTTTTCTGATTCTTGTTGTCTTTATTTAAATGCAATATTTTATGAAAATTATCAATGGCTTTGCGGTAATACCCGGTTGATTTATAAACCAATCCGAGATTGTTATAGAGTTTGAGCAATAATACAGTATCAGTGCTGTTTTCGAGTTGTTTATGAGCCTGATTGTAAGCACTAAGTGCCAGCGGAAAGCGACCGTAATAATAATGCGTTACGCCAATGTTAATATAACATTTGGCTGCATCCGAATTCTTGTTGAGCTTTTCGAAGTAAGGTGCTGCTTTTTCGAAATACACATTGGCCGAATCATAATTCTCGTGGTACTCATGGTATTTGGCGGTATTGTATAAAAATCGGGCAGCAAAAGAATTTTCATTCATTTTTTGTGCCGACATAAATCCTGCAGTAGCAGCTTTCAGGGCATAACTGTCGTCGAAGTTTTCGGATTTTTGCATTAAATTATGCAAGGCAAGCGTGTCATTTACAGCAAATAAATGCACCGGACATACAAAAATTGATAATATATATATCCAAAAATGATAATAAACCTTTCTCATTTTACTTGCAAATTAGGTGTTGTGCTATCTCAGAAATGAAATTGTATCGCAAATTCCGGATAAACAGTTGATTTATAGTTGAAAGGAACAACAGAAACATCTTTTCGCAACTTTACCGCATATTTAAACCTGATTTTTTGTTGCTTTTTCTCCAATAGACTCCGTCCGTGAATCCAATCATATAAATACGAAGCTACAACTAAGCTAACTGATGCTAAAGCTACATAATAGTCACTTTTTGATTCTTCGGCATTTAAAATCTTATAATTAAACACATCAGTCCAAATCCCATCTTTGTTAAAGCTGGCATATATCAACCCCGTATAACCGACTAAACGTGTACCCACTAATACCCATCCTGTGGTATTGTCTTTAAGTTTAAAATGAATTAAACCCGGAACAACTATTGCCTCCATAGCATCCATTAACCTGAAGTTAGTTGATAGCGTTTCAAATTCATCAAAACTCATACTGTCAGTAATTTGAGGAATGCTGAAATGGTCATTTAAATCGCGTTTAAAAACATCAACATCCTGAGCTGAAATATACATTGAAAATAAAATAAATAAAACAGATGACAAGAGTATTTTTTTCATTTTGATTTTTGTTTTAAAATTTAAGAACTAACATTTCGGATGAGATAAGTGTTTGATAATTAAGCGAACCTTTGATTCGTTAATTATAGTTATATTATTGATTTTGAGCAGATTGTAAAATTGAAAAAGTTGCATATTTCGGCATAAATGACTGCATTTTAGACAGTTACAAAATAAATTCGAAATTCAAGCTAAATATGCAACAGCACAAAAGTACAAATAAATTTTCAGAGATAGAAGTATTTGCAAAGGATTCAGAAACGCTTACGAGCACTTTGTCTGAAGCTATGGGCAAATTTCAATTAAAAAAGATCACGCTAAAAATTTTTCGTTTCAATTATCAAATAACGACCGGAGACTCTCGCCGACGTACGATTTACTTCCATCTCAGGGTTTTAATGGCTTTCACACAACCACCATTAACAGCAAAGGAGAGCCGAATCAAAACATACTAATTGTTGCCGAAAAAGTCAGCCTCAACAAACAACGGGTAACAAGTATCATCGAAGAAATAACAGAGATTGTTCAAAAAAACATCAAAGAATAAGAGATGAGCACAAAGAACGGTTTTTAATCGGACAATTAAAAATATAAAAAATTATAGTAAGTTTGCACGTAACTACTTAGCACCACTAAGTGTATGATAAAGAATATTTTACGAATTTATTGAGATAAAAGATTAAAAATAATCATTAACTCAACAATAGGGCTAAGTTACATTTAAAGGCATAATCTTCAATGTTTAATACAGAATTTGGGATATTAATTGACATTAAACCTGTACAAAGACCAAAAGCTCCATAATCAATATCTTTTACAGTGTTTGTTTTTTAATATGTAATCAGAATTTTCAATGGATTGTAGCTACAATCGGGTTTGAAATCCTTTGAATTGCAAATATATGAATAATTTTGTAAATATGAGTTGGGCGAATGGGTTTTCTCGAAAAAAATACGGATATTTGCAGTTAATAAAATCAGTATAAATATACAACATTAAATAAAAAATTATGAGTGAAATTCTTCAGTTAGAGCCAAAAGCGCTCTGGAAACATTTTTATAGCCTTACACAGGTGCCTCGCCCTTCGGGGAAAAAAGAACAAATAGGTACTTTTCTCGAAAATTATGGGAAATCGCTTGGTTTAGAAACTCTCCGCGATGAAATAGGAAATGTATTGGTGCGTAAACCTGCTACTCCGGGCATGGAAAACCGGAAAGCGGTAATACTACAAGCTCACATGGACATGGTGCCTCAAAAAAACTCCAGTGTGGCTCACAATTTCGAAACCGACCCAATACAAGCCTACATTGATGGCGACTGGGTAACAGCCAAAGATACTACACTTGGAGCTGATAATGGTATTGGAGTTTCGGCTGCTATGGCCATTCTCGAATCGACAGATATTGCGCATCCAGCTATCGAAATGTTCATAACGGTGGACGAAGAAACGGGAATGCATGGTGCATTCGGACTGAAACCAGGATTTTTGAAAGGTGATATTCTGATGAACTTGGATTCGGAAGATGAAGGCGAATTGTATGTGGGTTGTGCCGGTGGTTTGGATGCTAATATTACCTTTGCTTACAACGAAGTGGAAATTCCAGAAGGCGATGTGGCATTAAAAATTTCGCTCAAAGGCTTAAAAGGTGGTCACTCAGGCGTGGATATTCACTTGCAACGTGCCAATGCTAACAAATTGATGTTCCGTTTCCTGAAAACGGCTGTGGCAGATTGCGAAGCGAGATTGGCAAGCATCGATGGCGGTAGTTTGCGCAACGCTATTCCGCGCGAGGCTTTTGCTGTAATTACTGTTCCAGCCGAAGGCGTAGAGGATATAATGGATTTGGTTGACCAAATGGAAACGCTTTTTGTGGAAGAATTTGCAGGTGTCGAAAATAACACTTCACTCACAGCCGAAGAAGTGGCTTTGCCTGCCGGACTAATTCCCGAAGAGATTCAGGATGACTTGATTAATGGCGTTGTGGCTTGCTTCAATGGCGTATACCGTTTTATTCCCGAGTTGCCAACGGTAGTGGAAACTTCGAATAACTTAGCTATTATCAAATCGAACGGCAAAACAATTGAATTGCGCTCGTTGCTTCGCAGCTCGGTGGATTCGCTTAAAGACGAATTGGCTTCGATTATCGAAAGCAACTTTTTGTTAGCTGGTGCAAAAGTGGAATTTGTTGGTGGATATCCGGGCTGGAAGCCAAACCTCGATTCGCCCATTTTGAAAGAAATGACTTCGGTTTACGAAAACAAATATGGCAAAACGCCCAAAATTATGATTATTCATGCCGGACTCGAATGTGGAATTTTGGGAACACATTATCCTAATATGGATATGATTTCGTTTGGACCAACTATTCGCTACCCACATTCGCCCGACGAAAAAGTAAACTTTGCCACCGTACAGCTTTTCTGGGATTATTTGGTTGAAACGCTTAAAAATATACCGGTTAAATAAAACTGTTTATCGTTTAGGGTTTTGAAATGCACAGTAGGAGTGCGACTTTAAGTTGCGCCCCGAATAGACATAAAAAAAAACCGAACTTGCCTTGGTTTAAAGAGGGAGTTCGGTTTTTTTATTTAAGTTTTAGGGTATTTCCACTTGAAATGTAACTTTTGCTTTTAACGCCGTAAATACACGAAATAGGATATCGAAAGTTATATTGCTAATTGTAATTCATATTCAAATAACTAATGAACTTGGGATTATTCGAAGAATAAAAGCAACATCATTTCCCAACGTGAAAATAACAACCATTCTTTTATATTTCAATCTTCGAACAAATAAGCCATATTTAAAAAAAGATTTATGATTCTGTATTGGATATGAGTCTGCCGAATTTGATAGTAAATCTATTGTAGAGAATAATCCGACAATATACCTTTTGGCAGTTTATGGCACTTTATAATTTACTTCAATGAAGTCAAATAATTTTTGGATATCTTTATTTGATTCTTCTGAAAAAGCTATTCTAAATTTATTCATACCTCATCGAAATTCTAACTTATCCTCATGGAGTTTTTCGTGCAAAGAAATACTTTTTGCAACATAAATCGTTCTGAATTTTTATATCACACCCGAAAATATACGAGTGGTATAATTACAAGTACGAAAGAGTGACGTTCGGTCACTTGCATAAGGATGGTAAACAACGATCGGAAAGTGCGTACTTCGTCAGGGGTAAAAACGCCTAAAGCTTGGGTAACTATCGATTTAAACTCTGAGCAAAGCGTAGCCTCATTTTTACGGACAACAAATAAAATGTTTTGCTACAGCCGTAACAGTTACTACGGTTACAAAGACAATAGATTAAATTTGATTTAGATCTCATTTATCTAAAAAATGGCAAATAACAACGGCAACATTATTTACTAAACCGACAATGGCAGGTTTGTATCGTGGAAAAGTCGACTTCATCCCTAAATACCAAAAAAGTATTTAAACAGGACTATAGAGGTGTAATTAATAAAAGGGAATATCAAATTCAAAAAAACGAGAAGCAACTATACTTAGAATCACCAACTTAGGCAACTACTTCCTTTATAGATTTCGAATGTTCGTAGACATATTCTGGTGATATATCAAAATCCCAACATGCACTTTCGCCTTGATTCGCAACAGTTACGATCTGCTTCCAACGCAACTCACCACAGTCACCAACTTCAACTGATGAGAACAACTCCTTATCGAATAATTGGCTTACACCATCTAACTGTGTTTGATGTGCTATAATTGGAAGTGCATTTAACACTTTAAGCTCATTTGTATTAAACTCACAAATAAGCAGAAAAGGGTCCTTCACACGTACACTTAAAATCTTTAACATTATTGCAATGGATTAATTTTATGAAAACTTTTACTTAACCACATATCTAATAGCTCCAGCTTGTGAATTTCGGCCCAAGCCTGAACCAACTTTAGTTTGCTTATAGGCAAATCACCATTAAGCAGAGCACCACTTTCAATTAAGATATTCGCCTCAAACTCGCCGAATTTAACTTTAAAATGAGGCGGGTTATGATCTACAAAAAACATATAAACTACAATTCCATAAAAACGACTTATTTCGGGCATAAATATAAAATAAATTAGCGGACAATACGAGTTTCAATTGCAAATATACGAACAAATAGGATCATTGATAACATGACTCGTATATTTTTGTAAAATTTAATAATGAATTAATTCCTTGTTCCACTTACTGCAACAGATGCAAAGATACTATCCAAGCCATTCTGGCTACGCCAAGCTGAGGGCGTTATTAATTATCATAACGAAAATGGCAGATTTGTATCGTGGAAGAATAGGAAATTTTGAATTAAGCTGGCTGAATTAAAACGATTAGCAACCATCATTCATTAATGGCAAACACATTAATCGTTTTTCCAAACTTTGGAAGTTTTCGCTACAATATTCAATTTCATATATAAGAGCTATGTAAAATAAAACATTTACATACAGTATATTGACTAAATATTGATTTAGATATATGCTTGAAAACAACAAAATGCTAAACGGTATTTTCTAAAACAAAAAAAAGCTGCTCAAAATTTTGAGCAGCTTTTTTTTT
>DYSC01000221.1 GCA_020726365.1 Porphyromonas sp. | reverse complement strand
TTTACGAACTAATTTATGTTTATAGCCAGCAAATTAAAAAAAGAAAATATCTGTGAGTACCTGCTTTATATGTGGCAGGTGGAGGACATGTTGCGTGCTTTTGAATTGAATATCGATTTGCTTAACGAAAAAATAATTTCGGCTTACCATGTTGAAAATGAGGCCGAACGCAAATCGCTTTATGAGTGGTACGAAAGCCTGATTGAAATGATGCGTTTGGAAAATGTGCAGGAGAAAGGACATTTGCAATTGAATAAAAATGTGATTATCGATTTGGTTGATTTTCACGAATTGATACTTAAATCGGGGGAAGTACCGAGTTATAACGCAAAGTTTTTTCACGTGTTACCCTTTATAAATCAGCTTCGTACGAAATCGGAAGTGGGCTTAACGGATATTGAGTTGTGTTTTAATTTTATGTACGGCATAATGTTGCTGCGCATGAAAAAAACAGAAATAAAACCCGAAACAAACCAGACCCTGACTGAAATAAGTAAATACGTGGTGCTGTTAGCCAAAAATTATCAGGCTTACAGAAATGGCGAACTGGATTTGGAGCCTTGATAATGTGCCAATATGATAATATGCCAATTTGCCAATGTGATAATTTGCCAATATGATAATTTGAAAAATAACGCATAACAAATAACACGAAGCAAATAACAATAAATAACGATTATGAACATACTTGTAACCGGCAGTAATGGCCAATTAGGCAATGAAATACGTGTAGCTTCGGCTATTTTTAGTGCATTTAATTATATTTTTACCGATGTGGCCGAATTGGATATTTGCAATAAAGCGGCATTGGAAAATTTTGTGGTTGAAAATGCGGTTAATGCCATTGTTAATTGTGCGGCTTACACCGCTGTGGATAAAGCGGAAGATGATGTGGATTTGTGCTACAAAATTAACCGCGACGCTGTTCGGAATATTGCCGAAGTGGCATTGGCACACCAATTGAAAGTTGTACATGTTTCAACCGATTATGTATTCGATGGTACGAGTCACCTACCACTTACCGAAGATATGCCCACAGCCGCTTTGGGAGTTTATGGCAAATCGAAATTAGCTGGCGAAAATGAATTAAGGGCTATTTGTCCCGATTCGGTAATTATCCGCACTTCGTGGTTGTACTCATCGTTTGGAGGCAATTTTGTAAAAACAATGATCAAACTCGGTACCGAACGCGACAGCCTAAACGTTATTTTTGATCAGGTAGGTACACCAACTTATGCTGCCGATTTGGCCGAAGCGATATTGACAGTATTAAGCGCCGAAAAATTTGTTTCCGGCATTTATCATTATTCCAACGAAGGCGTTTGTAGTTGGTACGACTTTACAAAACGCATTCATAAACTTGCTGGAGTAGACTGTGTGGTAAAACCCATTGAGACAAAAGAATATCCTACACGCACCCCTCGTCCGCACTACAGTGTACTCAACAAATCCAAAATAAAAACTACTTACGGCATCGAAATTCCGTATTGGGAAGACAGTTTGGAAAAATGTATTCGGATACTTGCTTCAAATTAAGCGTTTAAATGTTAGGCTTTTAAATTTTCGAATTTCTAAAATTTAAACCAAAATGTCCGACAATCTGTTCCAGAAAAAATACCGTGTGCCAACCGCCCGTTATTTTGCCCATGATTACAATGGTGGCATGTATTTTATTACAGTTTGCACCGCTAATCATGAACATTATTTTGGTAAAATTACAAATGGCGAAATGGTATTGAATGCGTTGGGAGATTATTTATTGCAAAATTTGCAAAACGTTTCATTGCATTATCCTTATGCCGAAATACCATTATTTGTGATAATGCCCAACCACATTCATGCCATTGTAATAATTGAAGATGCACCATCCCGTAGAGACGGGGCGCGCCCCGTCTCAGA
>DYSC01000220.1 GCA_020726365.1 Porphyromonas sp. | reverse complement strand
ATGTTTGTATTTGCTAAAAGTGCATACTCAACAGTTAAAATATCTTTAACTGGGTTTGGATACACAAAAATAAGGTCGTTATTTTCGTAAATATCTAAATTGTTGTTTGCACTATTGCTACTACTTACAAACATACTTTTAGGCGTAAGTATTGGCTCGGGCAGAGGTGTAGGCTCGGGATAATCGGCTAAATCTGCTTGTTCTAACAATAGTTGTGCTTGTACCTTGCCTTTTGCTTTATTGTTATTTGCTATTGCAAATAATAAATCGGCATTTTGCTCAATAACAGGCATTTGCAAACTATCGGTTTCTATTTCGCTAAGGTTTATTACAAATTTTTGCAAACTAATCCAATTGCTATAATTTTCGTATTCGGCTTGCTCTAAATTTGAAACCATAGTTTCTATTTCGCTAAGTTTACTTAATGCTTCGGTTTTTCTTTCTCTTCCCAAAAGCATATTGTAAACTTTTGTTTTAGTAAACAAATCCTCTTTATTGTTTAGCTCGCTAATAAACATATCGGTATATACGCCTGTGCTATCGTATTGCACTAAATCTTGTATTGTCCAATTAATTAATTGTTGGCGTTTTGCTTTTATTGCTTTTATGTCCTGTTCTTTTTGCTCGCGAATGTTTTTACCGTTTTGGTAATTTTTTAAATAACTTTTTAGCGAAGCAGGCAACTCGGTATTATCTATTTCCTTTTTTGCCTTTTCGGGAAGTGGAGAATTGTTGCGTAAAGCAATAGTTTTGCTTACAGGCATACCGGCATCTACTTTCATAAATTCGGTAATTACTTGGTCGGAAACATAACCCGATATTTCGGAAACTTGGTCGCTAAGCTCGGTATAGTTGCTTGTTGTTACTGTTTCTATTTCGGTTTGCATTAGTAGGGTATTGCCTTTATCTACCAAATTATTTAACTCTATTTCTTTTGTAGCAGTTTCGCTTTCTAAATAATTAATATTATTCGAAACTTCGCCAATACCACTTAGCGTTACAGTAGTACCGCTACTTATAACACTCATTCCAATTGGATTTATTCCGCCTCCACCAGGGTTTTGATTGTCGGGACAGGCTGTTGCATACACAAAAACCTGATAAGTCGGCTGGTTATCAAGACTATCAGAATGGCAATTTGCAAAATCGGTAATATCGCCAAGCGAATGGAAATAGTAATCAATAAATTTAGGGCAATTAGCATCCATAAAAAACGAGCTATATAGTGTATCGCAGCCCACCGATTGGTAATCGAAAGTATTACCCGCTGGGGCGGTTGGGTCATATTGTATATTCTCCCCTTGATTTTGTTTAATAGTAGCATCAATAAGTGCAATGTCGTATATGGAGTTATTGAAACCATTACATTTAATAGAAAGGCCTGTGCCATCCTCAATATCTTGCCCGTTATTGTTAAGCACAATCATAGAAGTAGAGCGGTCGTTTCCATTAATAGAATTAAAGTTATGGAAATTGTTACGATAAATAATATTTTCGCCATCGCCAGAGTTGTTAACGTACATACCAGCAACCGAGCCATCGGTAGCATCGCCAACAAACTCGTTGTTTTCAACTGTGTAGTTGTCGCAATCGTTTAGGTACAAGCCAAAACTATAATCAATGCCATTTTGTGGGTTGTTAGGATAGTATGGAATTACATCGTTGTGCCAAGTGTTAATTGTGTTTCCAACAAATTTGAAGGTACTGTGGTTTTCAAATAAAGCAGCTCTGTAGTTATTGGTAAAAGTGTTATCAAATACATTTAACACACCTGAATATGAACCATTTTGCGAAATTAAAACACCGTATTCTAAATTAGTAAAAACTGAATTCTTGACAACACAAAATGAATTAGCAGCATATATACCTTTGCCTCGTTCTGTAGTAAAATGCTCATAAGGTTGTA
>DYSC01000219.1 GCA_020726365.1 Porphyromonas sp. | reverse complement strand
CCAATTTTAGATGGCTTTAAAACTCAAATCCAGACTTTTAACCGAATGCGTTAATGCACCCACCGAAATATAATCGACACCACATTCGGCATACTGTCGTAGTGTTTCGAAAGTAATTCCTCCTGACGATTCTGTTTCGTATTTTCCGTCAATAATTTCAACTGCTTTGCGTGTATTTTCGACTGAGAAATTGTCTAACATTATGCGGTCGATACCACCAATAGCCATTACCTGTGCCAGTTCGTCGAAGCTGCGAACTTCAATTTCAATTTTCAGATTTTTGCCTTTTTCTTTCAAGTAATTCTGTGCACGAAGAATGGCTTTATCAATACCTCCTGCAAAATCAACATGATTATCTTTCAGTAAAATCATGTCGTACAAACCAATGCGGTGATTAACACCTCCACCAATTTTTACAGCTTCTTTTTCCAACAAACGCAGTCCGGGAGTAGTTTTGCGTGTATCCAGCACACGGGTTTTTGTTCCTTCTAACATTTTTACATACTGACGTGTACGCGTGGCTACACCGCTCATACGTTGCATAACGTTCAGCATAAGTCGCTCTGTTTGCAACAACGATTGAATTCGGCCTTCCACTACAAAAGCGATATCACCTACTTTCACTTCGGCGCCATCTGCAATGAATTCCGTCATTTTTAGTTCCGAATCGAAAGATTTAAATATCTGCCGTGCCACTTCAACGCCCGCCAAAACACCATTCTCTTTTATAATAAGTTGCGATTTGCCAATGGCCGTAGCCGGTATACACGAAAGTGAGGTATGGTCGCCATCGCCAATATCTTCGGCAAACCACAACTTAATTAATTGTTCGAAATTATCAGTCATTTGATGATTCTATTCTGAGTTGTTGAATTAACGAAGTTGACCCCTGTTTACGTGTGAGGACATATACGCGAAAATTACCTCCCGAAGTTTTCAGCGTACCAATAGCAAAGCTTGCAGCATCTTTATTGCCTTTGTGAATTACCTGAAACGAGCTTACTTTGTTTGTTCTGAAAAAGTCGTTGATAATTCCCGAAGCTTGTTGTTTGCTAAAAACATCGTTTTTGTTGCCAATCACAAGCTCCACATTGGCACTGAGATTATTATTAATTTCTGAAGCATTACCTTCATCGAGTGCCGAAATAATTTCAGACGAAATTTCATTCGATTGAGCACTTACATTAATTAATGCCGTAAAAACAAACAAACTGATTAAAAAAAACGTAGTCGTCTTCATGATTGTACTTTATTTTAAGTTCTTATTTCGTGTAAAAAAAATAGGTTTAACAGTTTCAACTCTCGTTAAAAAATCGCATATTTGCATTCGCTTACTAAATATTAGAATGCAAAAATACAAGAAATATCAGACTTACAACAATTATTTTACTTTTTTATTTAGCAGCAAATAACAAACCAAACTAATAAAACAACGCAAATCAAACATGAAAATCGCGTTTTTAACAATAGGGAAAACAATAAACAAGCACTTAGTTGAACTTCAGAACGACTATCAGGACAGGTTAAAACACTATATCCCATTTGATTACATTTCAATACCGGAACTTAAAAACAATAAAAACCTAACAGAGACCGAGCAAAAAGAAAAAGAGGCTGATTTGTTATTAAAAATGTTTGAACCTACCGACGAAATAATATTGTTAGACGAAAATGGGAAGCAATATAGTTCTGTCGATTTTTCGGAATTTGTATCCAAAAAAATTATGGGAAATCAAAAACGCATGGTTTTTGTGGTAGGTGGTCCGTATGGGTTTTCGCAACGGGTTTATAGTAGAGCAAACGGACTTATTTCATTGTCGAAAATGACCTTTTCGCATCAAATGGTTCGTATTATTTTTGCGGAGCAACTCTATCGGGCATTTACTATTATGCGTGGCGAACCGTATCATCATCAATGAGTTTGAAG
>DYSC01000008.1:34019-35545 GCA_020726365.1 Porphyromonas sp. | reverse complement strand
ATACCAAAATTATAATTCAAAAAGAAAGGAGGCAGATAAAACGAAATGCCAATTTTATTTCGTTTTTAGATTTCAATCAGCTGTGCTGGTCGTAATCTGTATACTTTTTTTTATAATCTTAAATTTTTAAATGTGTAATAGCTGATTTTTTGTTACTTTTGTCAGTTGTATGCCAAAATTACAGTCAACAAAAATTACAAACTATGCAAGCGTCTGAAATACAAACTGTAAAGCAACGATTCGGAATTATTGGTAATTCAGAATTATTGAATCGTGCTATTGATATTGCCGTACAGGTATCGCCTACCGACCTATCGGTGCTGATTACCGGCGAGAGCGGAGTAGGTAAAGAAAACTTTCCGCAAATAATCCACAACTACAGCCACCGCAAACATGGACCTTATATAGCCGTAAACTGCGGTGCTATTCCCGAAGGAACTATTGATTCAGAACTATTCGGACACGAAAAGGGGTCGTTTACGGGTGCAACTGCCGACCGTAAGGGTTATTTTGAAGTAGCCGATGGCGGAACTATTTTTTTGGATGAAGTAGGTGAACTACCCCTGTCGACACAAGTGCGTTTGCTCCGTGTGCTCGAAACTGGTGAGTTTATCAAAGTTGGTTCGTCGAAATCGCTAAAAACAAATGTTAGAGTAGTAGCAGCCACCAACCTCAACATGAGTCAGGCTACACGGGATGGTAAATTTCGTGAGGATTTATTTTACCGACTAAATACTGTACCCATTAGCGTACCACCATTACGCGAGCGTAAAGACGATATTGCTTTGCTTTTCAGGAAATTTGCTTCAGACTTTGCCGAAAAATACCGAATGCCGCCAGTACGCCTTACCGAAGATGCTAAACGTCTGCTAATGAGCTATTACTGGAACGGGAATATTCGACAGCTAAAAAATATTACGGAACAAATTTCGGTTATTGAGCAGCAAAGGGAAATAAATGCACAAATCTTGCGTACCTATTTGCCCGAAAATGAAATAGAACACATGCCTGCTTTGTTTTCGCGGGTAGGCAACGAAAGCAAATCTTTCAATAGCGAACGTGAAATACTTTATCAGGTGCTTTTCGACATGAAAAAAGATATGAACGACCTGAAAAAAATTGTTCACGACATGATGAGCGGGCAGCAACCGGTTGTTACTCCGACTGAAAATACGTTCTCGGGGTCATTTTTGGCTACTGCCGATACATTTAAACCAACTGCTGCGCCGGTAGATATCTATGCTGATAAATCACCACGCGATAGCACAGCTTTCAACACTCAAGTTGAGCATGCACAAGATTTCGAAATAGCCGAGGAATATCAAGAAGTAGAATCGACACCACAACCACAGACCCTTGAAGATATGGAGCGACAAATGATAAAACAAACACTCGAAAAATACCGCGGCAAACGAAAAGCAGCTGCAGAAGAGCTGAAAATTTCAGAACGCACCTTGTATCGAAAGATTAAAGAATATGGTATAGAGTAGAGACGGAGCGTGCCACATTGTTGTAGAGACGGAGCG
>DYSC01000008.1:31562-33919 GCA_020726365.1 Porphyromonas sp. | reverse complement strand
GAAATTAAAAATAATGAAATTGGAATTTCGACATATACGTTTGCTGTACATCATATCAATTGTTGTACTGTTTTCCGGCTGTACCATTGCATATAAATTTAACGGTGCATCTATCGATTATAACAAAACAAAATCGATTGGCATAGCCGAATTTACCAACACCGCTCAGCTGGTATATGCACCATTGGCACAACAGTTTTCGGAAAAATTGCGCGACACTTACGCCCGGAATACCCGTTTGCAGATTTTGAAAAAAGGGGGCGACATGTATCTCGAAGGTGAAATAACGGAGTATTACCTTACGCCAATGGCTATTAGTGCCGACACCTACGCTTCGCAAACAAAACTTACCGTAACTATTAATGTGCGTTTTAAAAACAATAAAAACCCGCAGGACGATTTTGAGAAAAAGTATTCAGCTTATCAAACTTTTGATAGTTCGAAGATGCTGAACGATGTGCAGGACGAACTTTTGAAAACGATAATGGACGAAATAAGCGATAATATTTACAACGAAACAGTTGCCAAGTGGTAATTTCAAAAATCTGTATTTCATGACGAAAGATAACTTTATTTCTCTGTTAAAAAATCCCGAAGGTTTTACGCCCGAACTAATTGCGGAGCTAAAGGAAATGACAGAGCAATATCCTTATTTTGCACATCCGCATTTGTTACTGGCAAAAGCCATGCATCAAACCAACGATTTGCAGTCGGAAGTATACCTGAAACGTGCCGGTATTTACGCCGCCGACCGTCGCAACCTGTATTATTTATTGCATCCCGACAAGGCACAATTATCTGAGCCACTGCGCACTGAAAGGGACTCACGCATCTCTGGTAACTATTTCGACATGATTGATAAATTTGAATCGCAGGGTGGCGACGCCAAACAAAGTCTTAAAAGTTTGGCCGAAAAGCTCAAAGCAGCACGCGAAGCTATTTCGGTAAAACAGGAAACAACAAAAGCGGAGACAAAAGAAACTAACAACCCGAATCACATTAAACCCGAACACTTTAAGCCTGTACGAATTCCTACACCCGATTATTTCCAATTAGAAGAACAATTGCGCGAATCGGAAAAACTTATGACGGAGGAATATGCAAAAAAGCTAATTAAAGAGCGGAAATATAGCGAAGCAATTGCTATTTTGAACGAATTAAATTTGATTTATCCAAAAAAAAGTATTTACTTTGCAGACCAAATTCGATTTTTGGAAAAAATACTTATAAACACAAAAAAACGGACATAGATTATGTACACTCTTTTCACCATTTTAATTGTCATTGCATCAATTTTATTAATATTACTTGTTTTAGTGCAAAACTCGAAGGGCGGAGGATTGGCTGCTGGTTTTTCATCGTCGAATCAAATTATGGGAGTTCGCAAAACTACTGATTTTCTTGAAAAAGGAACTTGGGTGTTGGTTGCATTCGTAGTCGTATTTTCGGTTGCCACAGTTGCTGTAAACAAAAAAGATGTGTCTGCCAACGAATCGGAAATTAAAGAGCAATATCAAAACGCTAAACAAGCTGAGCCAGGCGTTGTAGCACCAGGATTTGGAGAAAACCCCGAGGCTGCAAAAGAACAACCTGCTCCACAAAAATAAAACTTCGTAAAAATATAGTAGAAGCGTGTCAGAAAAATATTTTGATACGCTTTTGTTTTTTTATAAAACTAAAAAAAAATAATAAAAGAATTTTTTAAGGCATTTGACTTTTGACTGCCGACTTTTGACTCTTTTAAAATATGAACTTTATAAATATAGTTGACTATGCCGGAACTTTTGCTTTTGCAATAAGTGGCATTCGGTTGGCTTCGGCTAAAAAATTCGATTGGTTTGGAGCGTATGTAGTTGGGCTCGTTACTGCCATTGGCGGTGGTACCACGCGCGATTTATTACTCAACGTTACCCCATTTTGGATGCAACAACCCTCATACCTTATCATTACCGGAATAGCACTGCTTGCTGTCATTTTTATGGGAAACAGAATGAAAATGTTTAACAATGCCTTTTTCATTTTCGACACCATCGGACTCGGATTATTTGTTGTGGTAGGCATCGAACAAAGCATTAAGGCAGGTTTTTCATTTTGGGTAACCATAGTAATGGGCGTGGTAACAGGCTCGGTTGGAGGAATAATTCGAGACATTTTGATAAACGAAGAACCACTTATTTTCCGAAAAGATATTTATGCATTAGCCTGTGTTTTTGGTGGCGTAGTTTTCTATCTTTGCACATTATTTAATTTTCAAACCGAAATAACACAAATCATTTCGGCTTCTTCGGTTATTGCCATGCGCTTTTTAGCCGTAAAATACCATTGGGGATTGCCCGCGCTAAAGAATGATTGATGAT
>DYSC01000008.1:0-31462 GCA_020726365.1 Porphyromonas sp. | reverse complement strand
AACCAACCAAAATGCTACAAATAAACGATACCGTACTAAGTTTAGACATATTAGAAGAACACTTTGTGTGCGACCTCGCTACTTGCAAAGGTGCTTGCTGCGTGGAAGGTGACGAAGGTGCTCCCGTTTTGGAAGAAGAGGTTGAAAAAATTAAAAGTCTACTCCCTATTGTTTGGGACGATTTGTCGAAAGAAGCGAAAGAAGTAATTGAAAAACAGGGCATTTCGTATATCGACCGCGAAGGTGAGCTTGCCATTTCGATTGTAAACGGGGCTGAATGCGTGTTTACATACTACGACAATATGGAAGTGTGTAAATGCGTCCTCGAAAAAGCCTATCGCGAAGGCAAAACAGATTTTTACAAACCTATTTCGTGCCATTTATATCCCGTACGGACCAAAAAGTTCGACGATTTTACAGCCGTAAATTACCACCGTTGGCACGTTTGCAGTTGCGCCCGCAAATTGGGGAGCAAACTAAAAGTTCCTGTTTATCAATTTCTGAAAGAACCACTTATCCGAAAATTTGGCGAAGATTGGTATAGTCAGGTGGAAATTGCGGCAAAGGAATTGAAAGCGATGTAATGATGTGATGATGCGGTGATGTGTTGATTGGAAAATAAACTAAAATTTTAGAATTATAAAATTTACAATTATGTTGGTAGAAATTATAACCATAGGCGACGAAATTATGATTGGCCAAATTGTGGACACTAACTCGGCATGGATGGCTGTGGAGTTGAATAAGGTTGGTTTCGAAATTGCACAAATCACTTCGGTGCACGACGATGCGCAACATATTATTAACGCATTGAACGATGCACAAACACGTGCAGATGTAATTTTATTTACTGGTGGTATTGGTCCTACAAAAGATGATATTACTAAACAGACGCTGTGCAAATATTTTGACACAAAATTGATTTACAACGAAGCTGTTTTTCAAAATATCGAAAAACTACTTGTCAATCGTCAACGAGCCATGAATGAGCTTACCGCCTTGCAGGCAAAGGTTCCCGAAAACTGTACCGTGATTCAAAATCTGGTTGGAACGGCGCCCATCACATGGTTCGAAAAGACTGGAAAAGTAATTGTGTCGATGCCGGGCGTTCCTAATGAAATGAAAAATGCCATGTCGACGGAAATCATTCCCCGACTACAAAAAAGATTTAAAACTCCTGCCATAGTTCACAAAACCATTATTGTAAAAGGCTACCCCGAATCGGCTTTGGCACTCAAAATTGCAGATTGGGAAAACAACCTGCCCGAATACCTGCATTTAGCATATTTGCCCACGTATGGAATAATTCGGCTACGCATTAGTGGAAGTTCCGAAAATGAATTAGCATTAGAGTTCGAAATCAACCAACAAGCCAATCAACTATCTGAAATTCTGGGCGATGCTATTGTGGCTTTCGAAGATATTCCTTTGGAAGTTTTAGTTGGCAAAGTACTCAAAAACAAAAAACTAACCATAGCCACAGCCGAAAGTTGTACCGGCGGAAATATTGCGCACAAAATTACGGAAGTTGCAGGTAGTTCAGATTATTTTAAAGGCTCTGTAGTGGCTTATTCCAACGAAATTAAACAACAGGTATTGCATGTACCCGAAGATATTTTAGCGCAACAAGGAGCTGTGAGTGCCGAAACTGTAGAGGCAATGGCTGTTGGTGCTCGTCAATTAATGCGCAGCGATGTAGCTATTGCCACATCGGGTGTAGCCGGTCCGAGCGGTGGAACAGTGGAAAAACCGGTTGGCACAGTTTGGATTGCCGTAAGTACACCCCACAAGACTACAAGCAGAATGTATCAGTTTGGCACAAATCGTATTCAAAATATTGAACGAACCACGCAAAATGCTTTTCTTTTTTTACTTGAAAAACTACAATAAATAACTGTAATACAAATAATTAAACTCGCAAAAATCGTTTTATAAAATAATTGTACAAATAAAAGCAAAAAACGCTTGTTAGTTTGGAAAATTTAGTGTAATTTTGCGCACTGTTTTTGAGAAAAAATAAATACATAAAATAAGATATACTGAAATGTCAAAAATTTGTCAGATTACCGGAAAAAAAGCAATGGTAGGCAACAATGTATCGCACTCGAAACGTCGCACAAAACGTACGTTTGATGTGAACTTGTTTACCAAAAAGTTCTATTGGGTAGAACAAGACACTTGGATTAGCCTGAAACTATCGGCTGCCGGTTTACGCACTATCAACAAAGTTGGATTGGATGCAGCTATTAAAAAAGCGGCTGAAAAAGGTTATTTATACGCATAACGAGGAGAATACACTATGGCTAAGAAATCAAAAGAAGCACGCATTCAGGTAATTCTGGAATGCACAGAGCATAAAGAAAGCGGTATGCCAGGAACATCGCGTTATATTACGATGAAAAATCGTAAAAACACACCTGCACGTATGGAGTTGAAAAAATACAACCCCATTTTGAAAAAAGTAACTGTACACAAAGAAATTAAATAATATCTGAATCATGGCAAAGAAAGCGGTAGCATCTCTCCAAAGCGGAGAAGGTCGTGCATTTTCGAAGGTTATTAAAATGGTGAAATCACCTAAAACCGGTGCATATATTTTTCAAGAAGAAATTGTACACAACGATAAAGTTAAAGATTATTTTACCAAATAATTAAGTACTTATCATTTATGGTATAAAAAAACCTCTCATTTGAATTCAAATGAGAGGTTTTTTTATGATTTACTCAGAAAAATGAATTAACTTTGTAAACTAATTATTAATTGTTAATTGAATACGAATGGGATTTTTTAATTTTTTCAATAAAGAAAAGAAAGAAACGCTCGATCAAGGTTTATCGAAAACCAAAGAGAGTGTTTTTTCAAAAATAACACGCGCCGTAGCCGGCAAATCGAAGGTCGACGATGAAGTACTCGACAATCTCGAAGAGGTACTTATCACTTCAGATGTTGGCGTGGAAACAACCTTGCGTATTATAAAACGCATCGAAGAACGCGTATCTCGCGATAAATTTGTAAACACTACCGAACTGAATGTAATTCTGAAAGAAGAAATAGCTGCATTGCTTGCCGAAAATAATTCGGATATGCCAATAGATTTTGAAAGTGAATTGCCAAACAAACCTTATGTCATTATGGTTGTAGGTGTTAATGGCGTGGGAAAAACAACAACTATCGGCAAATTGGCTTATCAATATACAAAAGCGGGCAAAAAAGTTTATCTCGGAGCAGCCGATACCTTTCGCGCTGCAGCCGTAGAACAATTAGTTATTTGGGGCGAACGCGTTGGCGTGCCGGTGATAAAACAAAAAATGGGTGCCGACCCTGCTTCAGTGGCTTATGACACCTTAGCCTCGGCCAAAGCAAATAATGCCGATGTGGTGATTATTGATACTGCCGGCAGGCTTCACAACAAGGTAAATCTGATGAACGAGCTTACAAAAATTAAAAATGTAATGCAAAAAATAGTTCCCGATGCACCACACGAAGTTTTGTTGGTACTCGATGGTTCAACCGGACAAAATGCATTCGAGCAGGCCAAACAATTTACATTGGCAACTGATGTAAATGCATTGGCAATCACAAAGTTAGACGGAACAGCCAAAGGAGGCGTTGTAATAGGCATTTCCGACCAGTTTAAAATTCCGGTAAAATACATTGGGTTGGGCGAAGGCATGGAGCACTTACAGGTGTTCGACCGAACGGAATTTGTGGAATCGCTGTTTAGCTGATGAATCTCATTTTTTAACAGAGGAAAGCAAATAACGCAATTTACACAAATCAAAACACAATAAAATTTGGCTATTATTTTACTATTTAAATGTCAAAAACAAAAAACACTAAAGGAACCGTTGATGTAGTAACGTTGGGTTGCTCGAAGAACTTAGTTGATTCGGAGCAATTGATGCGTCAATTTGATGCGTTGGGTTACAAAGTGCGCCACGATGCCGAAAAGCCTGATGGCGATATTGTAATTATCAACACCTGCGGTTTTATTGGTGATGCCAAGGAAGAAAGTATCAACACCATTCTTCAGTTTGCCGAACGGAAAAAGAAGAAAAAAATGGACAAGCTCTTTGTAATGGGCTGTCTGTCGGAACGTTATCAAAAAGAATTGGAGGCGGAGATTCCAGAAGTTGATAAATTCTATGGAAAATTTAATTACACCAATATCCTGACAGATTTAGGTCAGGAATATCGTGCCGACCTGCGCAACGAACGCATCCTCACCACACCAAATCATTATGCTTACCTTAAAATTTCGGAAGGTTGTAACCGAATGTGTTCTTATTGTGCCATACCGCTTATTACCGGAAGGCACCGTTCCCGCCCGATGGAAGATATTGAAGCAGAAGTAAAAAATTTAGTGACAAAAGGCGTGAAAGAATTTAATATTATTGCGCAGGATTTATCGTCGTACGGATTGGATAAATACAAAACATTAATGCTCCCTGAATTGGTAGAGCGCATTTCAGATATTCAGGGCGTTGAATGGATTAGGTTACATTATGCTTATCCAGCACAATTTCCTTATGATATTTTACGCGTAATGCGTGAGCGTGACAATGTATGTAAATATTTGGATATTGCTTTGCAACACATAAGCGATAATATGCTGACAATTATGCGCCGAAAAATTAACAAAGAACAAACTTATGAGCTGATAAAACGCATACGGGCGGAAGTACCTAGTATACACCTACGCACCACAATGATTATTGGTCATCCCGGAGAAACAGAGCAGGACATGGAGGAATTAAAAGAATTTCTTACATTTGCAAAGTTTGAGCGAATGGGAGCGTTTACGTATTCGCATGAAGAAGGCACACACGCTTACGAAGCCTACGAAGACAATATTCCTGAAGATGTGAAACAGGAACGATTAAATGAAATCATGGCTTTACAGCAAAAGATATCGGGCACAATAAATCAGGCAAAAATTGGTAAAACACTGAAAGTTATGGTTGACCGAATTGAAGGTGAAAATTATATAGGCAGAACCGAATTTGATTCGCCTGAAGTTGATCCGGAAGTATTAATTCCAATATCAACAGAAGGAGTAAAAATTGGTGAGTTTTATGTGGCAAAAATAACAGACACCACCGATTTTGATTTATATGCCAACTAAAGTAAATAATTACGAATTATGAATTACGAATTATGAACCACAAAGAATTAATCGCTAAATTAGCCGAACGGAATAGTATATCGAAACCGGAAGCTGAAAAATTGCTTGATACAACTGTAAATATAGTAAAAGAACAGTTGTTAAACGGTATTGCGGTTGGCTTTCAAAGCTTTGGAAGCTTTGAGATTCGAAAGAGGGAAGAACGTTTATCCGTACATCCGGCTACTCAAATTCGCACACTCATCCCTCCAAAGTTAGTGGTTAATTTTAAACAAAGTACAATTCTGAAAGAAAAACTAAATGATATAAAGCTATGAGTAAGGATAAAATATCATCGCAAGAAATGGTTGAACAAATTGCAGCCAAACTATTTGTCACTAAACGCGTTGCCGAAGAATTTTTAAAATCGCTGTTTACCGAAATCGAAGAAACGCTGTTAAAAGGAGAATCAGTGAAAATTAAAAACTTAGGAACCTTTAAAATGCAATGGAACGAGCCGCGCAAAAGCGTGAACGTACAAACCGGCGAAGTGTTCACCATTGAGGGCTACAACAAAGTAACCTTTACACCTGATGCTGACCTGAAAGAAGCGGTTAATGAGCCTTACTCACATTTGGAACCGGTAGAACTCGACGGACAGGAAGTTCCTTCGTTCGAAGTAGAAAAGCCGGCAGCCACTACGCCCGAAACCTTGCGCAATTTAACGGAGCAGGCTTCGGAAATTAAAGATATCTTATCCGAAATCAATTCGCTTTCGACACCAAAAGAGACTAAAATAACTTCATTTACAGAGTCGAACGAATCTGTTCAAGAAAAGAAATTAGATATTCCCGATTACGAAATTATATTGATTGATGAAGAAGAAATTGCTCCAAAAGCAACTACAGCAAGCGAATCGGAACCGGAAATAGCTGAAGTTATTGCACAAGAGCCGGAAACTATTGAAATTATTCCACAACCTGAGGCTGAAATTGAGCAACAAGAAGATTTACCCGAAGAAGAAACTGAGAAAGAATTACCACCTGCAAAATTGTACAAAAAAGCAGCTGGTAAACCTGTAATAGCAGCAGAGGAATCTATTGAAGAAACTGAAACTAAAACCGAAACTTTAGTACCGGCTATATTGAGAACAAAGAAAAAACGCAAAGGTTTGAGGGTACTTATCGGATTAATCGTTGTTTTGTTGATAATTGGCGGTGGTATATATGCAGCTTATTTCTCATCATCGTGCATACGCTGTTGGGTACAATACGATTTGTTTTCCGAAGCAAATCGTCAGAAGCTGAGCGAATTCACAGAATCGTTTAAAGGTTGGTTTGTAAGTGATAAAAAAACGCAAGAAAATAACTCAACCCTAAATGACTCAATAGCTAAAATCACCTTGCCTGACTCGGTAACCGAACCAGAGCAAACTGAAGAAGAACAACTGTCCTCTCTATCTAATCCTGCTGATAGTTTACAAGAACTATTTAACAAGCAACGTGAATACACTGAATTTTTGGGTGAAGAAGAAATTACAGAAGGTACACGATTGACAAATATCGCACAACACTATTATGGCAAAAAAGAGTTTTGGGTGTATATTTACGAAGCCAATCGCGATAATATTGTTCATCCCGACCGCATTACGCCCGGAACAATAGTGAAAATACCAAAAGTTGACTCGCGCTTAATCGATAAAAAAAATCCGCGCTGTTTACAAAAAGCTAAGGAACTGCACGATTTGTATGTTGGTAAAAATTAAATAATTGATTATGAGTTTAGTATGAAGATTATTAATTGTACCGAAGAGTACGCATCGCAAATTCTCGAAATTTTTAACGACGCCATTTTAAATACCACGGCACTGTACGACTACATTCCATGGACAATGGAAACTATGCGTGTGTGGTTCGAAACCAAACGGTTGCACAATTTCCCCGTCATTGGCCTTGTTGACGATAGCGGGCAGTTAATGGGCTTTGGGTCGTACGGGCAATTTCGTATTCGTCCGGCCTACAAATACACCATCGAAAATTCGCTTTACATTCACCGCGATTATCGTGGTAGAGGATTCGGAAAAATACTTCTTGCCAAAATTATTGAACGTGCTAAAGAGCAACAATATCATTGTATCGTTGGAGTAATTGATGCAGAAAATACCGTAAGCATTGGTTTACACGAATCGTTCGGATTTGAAAATGTTGGCACATTCAAACAAGTTGGCTTCAAATTTGGGAAATGGTTGGACGCTGCGTTTATGCAATTATCACTTCCAACACCCGAAAACCCTGTTGAAGGATAGGTTTTCGTTTCGGGTTTCGCATTTCGAGTTAATTTCTTATTTTCTAATTTCTACCTTTCAAAACAACCCCAATATTTTTGCGACCATCAATTTTTGCAATAATCGGGGTTTCGAAACGAACATGACGCACTAATTCGTTTTCGGTAATTGCTTGTTGTTCATTCAGATAATTTACATCGAAATGTCCATCATTTTGAAATGGATTAATGGTAAAATACGCCACTCCAAGCGAGGTCAGATTTTGGAAGAAATGTGTTCCCTGACTTGGATCAACGCGGTAATGTGATAAACCTGACTCCACAATTATGCGAGCATTGCATATATTCGACCATTTCACAGGTATGCCCAACCAAGGATCGCTTGAGCCCCAACGTCCGGGACCAACCAAAATATAATTGCGGTTTTCGGACATAAGCTGGCAATTTATTTTATCAATTTCGACAGCAATACGCTCGTTGGTAGAGGCTTTAAAAACTTCGGGGCGCACGTACACAATATCAAAAATATCGTTCACAATGCCATGACCTAAAGCGTTTTTACTCGAAATTATCGTATCGTTTGTGTTTATTGCACCTATATTTTCGTTTATCACCTCTTTTGTATCCACAATCGGACGAATTTGCAACAAATAAAAACTATGTTGTTTGCCAGTTTTGTAATCCAAGTTCACAGCAAATTCAATCTCAATAGGTCGCCCCATTTCATTTTGTGAAATTTTCATAATGGTTTTCAGCACGTCAGCCAATGGAAACACATCGTGCTTTAGAATATTAGCAAATGTTATCAACTTTCGACCTTCGTAAACGCCATCGTTAATGGACTCATTGTAAACATCGTAGGTAGATGCTATATACTTTAGCGTACCATCTTTTTCTGCTTCCTGAATTGGCAATTTAAAGATATTAAAACCATCTTCCACTTTGGGAATAAAACAAGTTTCGCACAAATCAAGTGCATTGAAATAGGTTTGTGTTTCTTTCAAAGTCAACTCCAACGTACTTGTTTGCAATGCATTATGCGGATATGCTGGCGAAAAGCGAAGCGAAAGCCCACCATCCATAATATATTTACCAAGCCCGAGAGCCACGTTGGCAATGCCATCTTCGGGCTGCTCTGCTCCTATCGGGTAATAATTGAGCGAACGTACTACGCCCGAAAACGATGGATAATACCGATTACCATACGCTTCGCCACATATTTCCTGCAACACAATCGCCATTTTTTCCTCGTCAATTACATTTTTCGTTGCAGTCATATACGCTTTACTATCGCGATAAAATACAGATGCATAAACCGCCTTGATAGCTTCAGTAATCATAACCAACATTTGCGTTTTGCTTAAGCTATTAAACGGAACCATATAAGTAGAATAAATTCCGGCAAATGGCTGATAATGTGAATCTTCGAGCAAACTCGACGAACGTACGGCAATGGGAGAATTGATAGCATTTGTAAAAGTAAGTAAGTTGGCAACTAAATGCTTTGGTAGATGCGCTTTTAAAAATGCATCTAAAATTTCTTCGTCGGAAACATCCGATAATGCAATCGGATACAACTTATTAGCCTCCATAAACTCCGAGAAAATATCGGTACACAGTACTACTGTTTTAGGAATGGCGATTTGTACGTTCTCAAAGTTTTCGAATGCTTCGTTACGCTTAATCATAGCATCTATAAAAGCCAAGCCACGGCCTTTACCTCCTAATGACCCCTCTCCTATTCGTGCAAAATTTGAATACTGATCAAATCTATCGCGATGAAAAACAGCAACTACGCCACGATTTTTAACTTTCCGATAATTTACAATAGCTTCAAAAATCACCTGACGAACTTTGGTCATATCGCCACCCACGTAACTTTCGACACTTATATTTTTCAGAAACTCAGCCAACGGAAACATGGCTCGCGAATACAACCAACGCGAAACATCATTGCGCGAGACGTGATAAAAAAGTGAAGCATCACTCACTTTGTATATAATTTCCTGTAATCCGCGCAAATTTTCGACGCGAGCTTCTTCTTCACCTATTTGTGGATTAAGAAACACAAATTCGCCAAATCCAAAATTATTTATAATTTTCTCGCGCAATTCCAGATTAAATGTTTTCGACAACTTATTGATAAAAGCAGCCTGCACCTCATCGGCTCCGGCTTTATTCTGATCTTCAGTAGACTCAACAATTATCGGTATCATTTTGTCGAAACCACGAATATACCTGCTGAGTTCAATTCCTGCTTTTTTATTCTTCCTACCATTCTGAAAATAACTTACATCCGTAATTACACCAAGCAAATTATTTTTATACTTATCATAAATTTCTTTCGCTTCCTCGTAATTACGAGCAAGCAAAATTTTTGGCCGACCACGCATACGTAGCATTTGCTCGTGCTCGTTGAGCGCCTCGGTCATAAATGAGCACGACTGTTTAAACACAAACTTAAATAGCTGAGGTACAATGGACGAATAAAAACGGATAGAATCCTCGACAAAAAGAATCACTTGCACTCCTACCGAGTTTACATCCTCGTCGACATTCATTTTATCCTCCAACAATTTAATAATCGCCAACAGCAAATCAGTATTTCCCAACCAACTAAAAACATAATCCACAGCACTTAAATCCTCGTGCGAAATGCGTTGCGATACCGACTTAGAGAATGGCGTAAGCACCACAATCGGAATTTCAGCATACTGTTTTTTCACCCCTTTTGCCCATTCGAACGGGTTGATACTATCGCCACTTGGCATCGAAATAATCAATTCGAAAGTACGTGTACGAAGCAATTCGTTAGCCTCTTCTTCGGTCGAAACAAGCGTAAAACGGGGTGGGTAGCTTAGGTTAAGCGATGTATATTCGTAAAAAAGCTGCTCGTCAATACGCCCATCTTCTTCGAGCACAAAGGCATCGTATTTACTCGCAAACAATAACACGTTGTAAATACGATGATTCATCAAATTCGCAAACGACGTATCCTTAAAATATAGTTTTTTAATGCTGGGCGTATTCATTTCAATTATCAATTACAGATTTACAATTATCATTTTATTTTTATTTGAGATTGTAAATATATTCTGAAAAATCCGATTATCAAATAAAATGCATATTTTTTCAAAAAAAACACCCAAAATATTTTTTCTTTACAAATAAATGTATTAAAATTGCACCGCAAACGAAATGTAAGCAAAATGACACTAAAAACCAAAGCTAACAGCATTTTCGAAAGCAACAAAGAGACTTAAAAGCCAACTAACTTACATAATATCAGATTATTTACTATAAATACGCATTCTTAATTTAATACTCTCAATTTGTAAGCAACATTAAAATTAGCATATTCTTGGCTGCGCCAAGCGGCAAAGCCGAGCTGGGGCACATTAGCATATTATCACATCAACTCATTATCACATTAATATTATGAATATCGAAAAACTCATTCAACAACTCGAAGCCAAACATCCCTACGAATACGAGTATCTTCAGGCAGTAAAAGAAGTTTTAATGACCATTGAAGAAGAGTATAATAATCATCCCGAATTTGAAAAAGCCAAAATAGCTGAACGATTGGTGGAACCCGATCGCATTTTCACATTTAAAGTGCCATGGATCGACGATCGCGGCGATGTACAGGTGAATTTAGGTTACCGTATTCAGTTCAACAATACCATTGGTCCATACAAAGGCGGTTTACGTTTTCACCCATCGGTAAATCTTTCGATTCTGAAGTTTTTAGGCTTCGAGCAGATATTCAAAAATGCACTCACAACATTGCCTATGGGTGGTGGAAAAGGCGGTTCTGACTTTAATCCCAAAGGAAAATCGGATGCCGAAGTGATGCGTTTCTGTCAGGCATTTATGCTCGAATTGTGGAAATACATTGGTCCCGAAACGGATGTTCCAGCAGGAGATATAGGAGTTGGAAGTCGTGAAATAGGCTATTTGTATGGAATGTACCGTAAATTAGCTCGCAAAAACACGGGAGTGCTTACCGGGAAAAACCTTGAATTTGGAGGTTCACTTGTACGTCCGGAAGCAACTGGTTTTGGCGGTTTATATTTTGTTAAACAAATGCTCGAAACTGCCGAAATGGACATTAAAGACAAAACTATTGCTATCTCAGGTTTTGGGAATGTGGCTTGGGGCGCAGCACTTAAAGCCACCGAATTAGGAGGAAAAGTGGTAACCATTTCAGGTCCTGACGGATACATTTACGACGAGGCCGGCATTTCGGGTGAAAAAATTGACTACATGCTCGAGTTACGAGCCACTTGCAACGATATTGTTTCGCCTTATGCCGAAAAATTTGGAGCTGTTTTCGTACCCAATCGTCGCCCATGGGAAGTAAAAGTGGATATCGCATTACCGTGCGCCACTCAGAATGAATTGAGCGAAACCGATGCCCAATTGCTTATTAAAAACGGTGTAATATGTGTAGCCGAAATTTCGAATATGGGCTGTACACCCGAAGCCATTGAATTATTTCTAAAAAATAAAATTATGTACGGACCTGGCAAAGCTGTAAATGCCGGTGGGGTAGCCACATCGGGACTCGAAATGACCCAAAATGCCATGCATATTTTGTGGACAGCTGCCGAAGTTGATGCCAAACTACATCAAATTATGAGCGAAATTCATGCACAATGCGTTAAATATGGCACACAACCCGACGGATATATCAACTATATGAAAGGTGCTAACGTAGCCGGATTCCTCAAAATTGCAAGGGCAATGCTGGCTCAGGGAGTTATTTAAAATTAGATGGTAGAGATTTGAAATTGGATATTAATAAATTGAAAATTTAAAAATTACAAGTTTATAAATTTGGTGGCGCATCGGTAAAATCAGCCGAAGGTATCCGAAATATTGTACGTATTGTTTCAGAAGTCGAAAGCAATTTGTTTATAGTAGTATCGGCAATGGGCAAAACTACCAATGCCATGGAAGTGGTATTGGATTATTTTATGAAAACCGACAAAGCAGCAGCGTTGGTAAAATTGCAGGAAGTAGAGCAATATCATGCAGAAATTGTTGCTGAATTATTCACGCATACAGAAAATGGTTTGAAAGCAGTAGAACCACTTTTCGACGAGTTAAAAATCTACATAAACACTGGAATTGCCGACAATTACGACCGCTGCTACGATCATTTGGTGTCGTACGGCGAAGTGATTTCTACCAGCATTGTTTCGGCATTTTTACAGGAGTCGGGCATTGGAAATACGTGGTTGGACATGCGCAAACTATTAGTAACCGATAGCAATTTTCGCGAAGCCAATGTGCGTATGGACGAATCGCGGACGCGCCTCAAAGCTGCTACAAATTTTGAAAACGAGCGCATTTATATCGGTCAGGGATTTATCGGTTCCAACATCAACGGCGACCCAACAACCCTTGGTCGCGAAGGTTCTGACTATACGGCAGCAGTGGTGGGCAACCTGCTCAATGCCGAAAGTGTGTCGATTTGGAAAGATGTGCTGGGAATACTGAATGCTGACCCGCGTATTTTCGAAAACACAATTCTTATTCCCGAACTTAGCTATTTGGATGCAGTGGAATTAGCATTTAGCGGTGCTCAAATTATTCATCCAAAAACAATAAAACCGCTCGAAAACAAAGGAATTCCACTCTACGTTCGTCCGTTTGGAAGCCCAACTGAAGCAGGTTCGGTTATTAAAGCTACCACATCAAAACCCATCGATGTACCTGTACTTATCTTACGTAAAAATTTAGTTTTAGTTACAGTGTGTCCACGCGATTTTTCGTCTGACAGCAGCCATCGACGAGCTTTCGAACGAATTTCGGGTTTCGTACAACACCGA
This sequence comes from Porphyromonas sp., assembly GCA_020726365.1. Classification (GTDB taxonomy): domain Bacteria; phylum Bacteroidota; class Bacteroidia; order Bacteroidales; family Paludibacteraceae; genus Paludibacter. The sequence continues at coordinate 18,234 of DYSC01000008.1, read as the reverse complement.
CCTTGAACTACTTACTATTCGGGGCACTAACGACCGGATTATTTCCGAAACTACTAACGGACGAACCATAATGCTCACGCAACGAACTCGACGAACCGCTCGTTTTTTAATGAAAATGAATGATTAGAATCAATTTTGCATCTGTTTTTTAAATAAAAAAATGTAACTTTGCAAAACTAACATTTACATCATTAAAAAACAAAGTATCCATTATGGAAGATCAAGACAATCAGTTAAATATCGAACTTTCTGCTGAAATTGCCGAAGGCATCTATTCCAATCTTGCTATTATTTCGCACTCAACATCCGAATTTGTTGTCGATTTTATTCGTATAATGCCCGGCACTCCCAAAGCCAATGTAAAATCACGTATTATCCTCACACCCGAACATGCCAAACGATTGATGTTTGCCTTGCAGGATAATATATCTAAATTCGAAACGCAAAACGGCAAAATAAAAATTGCCGAGAACCCTTTTATTCCTCCAATGCCTATGGGCTTTGGTGGTGGAGAAGCGTGATAATTAATTTATAATTTGTAATATGCAATTTTTATGTTAAAGAATACGATTATCACACTATTATTTTTAATAGGGTGTTTTAGTATACAGGCACAGGTTAAATCGGGCGAACGTTTGGTTTTTGCCGGTTCGTACGAAATGAAGGGTTTAATGACCAATATAGCTCAGGTAACTATGAAAACGGCTACCATGCAAACTTCGAAAAGCAGTTATTTGCATTTAAGTTTAGAAATGGCTACTTTCAGCAAATGGGATAATTATTTTAAAATTCGCGACCTGTACGAATCGTTTGTTAATCCAACTTCGCTCAAACCGGCACTTTACAAGCGCAATATTTACGAGGGTGGTTATACCAAATCTGAGAAATACACATTCGGAGCCAATGGCACAGTTAAAAGCGTATCGAAACGCAGAAACCGTGCTGAAGTACAAAAATCGTTTAAAATTGGACCATCGACAATTGATGTAGTAACGCTGATTTACAAGCTACGTGCAACGAATTTTGCAACTATAAAACAGGGACAGGCTATATCTTTTACGCTGGTTTTCGACGAAAAGCAATATCCGGTTTCAGTACGATACATTGGAAAAGAAACAGTAGTAGCCGGAAATTTAGGTAAAAAAGAATGTTATAAATTATCGGTTATGGCTAATACCAACAAGTTGAAAGGAAAAGACAAAAACCTGATATACATCACTGCTGATGCCAAAAAGGTGCCAACACTTATTAAATTTAGCATCCCGATAGGCGTAGGTCAGTTAACATTAACATCAGCGACAGGGATTTAATTTCAAACTTTATGACACGATTATTTATAATACTTTCGATAGTATTTGCCGTTTTCGGAATTGCATTCACCATTTTACCAATGGGAACAATAGCACTAATTCCAATAGCGTTGGCATTAGTTTTTGCTTTTATTGCTATTTTACGCCAGCGGGAAAAACTTTTTCCTAAAATTCTGTTCCTACTGATTTTTGTTAACCTGCTGACTGTTATAGGCAAAGAAGTTTTTGTAAAAGATGTTGTTGAAGCCGATCAGCAATTTGAATCCGTTAAAGAACAATCGGAGCAAGAAGCGCAAAAGGAACTTGAGGATTTTGAAAATCTGCAATAATTTACACTTAATAATTTATAATTATGCTTACAACTACCGACTTTCAACAAATCAACGAAAAAGGAATTTCCGAACTACAAATTACGGAACAACTACATAGTTTCGAAACAGGATTTCCATATCTGAAAATCATTAGTCCTACTTCACCCGAAAACGGAATTGTAATTGTAGAGCACGACAAAATGATTAACCTACTCGATAAATGGGATAATTATTTAAAAGGAAATGCGTCCATTTTAAAATTTGTTCCGGCATCGGGAGCTGCAAGCCGTATGTTTAAAGATTTATTCGAGTACATTGGTGCCGAATACAATTCACCAACAAAACCTGCTGAACTGAAATTTTTCGAAAACATCAATAAATTTGCATTTAACGAAGCTTTAAATCAGACTTGCATTACCAACAACGGTAAAACAATTGATGACCTTATTTCGGAAGGTAAAAATAAAAATGTAGTTGAAAACTTATTAAATTCCAATGGGTTAAATTACGGTGCATTACCAAAAGGATTGCTGCTTTTTCATTCGTGCCCCGATACTAAACGCACTTCGTTACAAGAGCATTTGGTGGAAGGAGCTATGTATGCCTCAAACACATCGAATCAGGTAAATATCCACTTTACAGTATCCACCGAACATCGCTTGTTGTTCGAAAAACATGTGGCCGAATCGGTTGCTGAATACGAAAACATGTTAGGCAAAAAGTTCAATATTACGTTTTCGGAACAAAAACCTGCTACCGACACCATTGCTGCCGACGAAAACAACCAACCTTTTCGCGAAAATGGAAAACTACTTTTCCGCCCGGGTGGGCACGGCGCGCTTATCGAAAATCTGAATGATCTGAATGCTGATATTATTTTTGTAAAAAACATTGACAACGTAGTTCCCGATTCACTTAAAAATCAGACTATTATTTACAAAAAAGTCATTGCGGGTATGTTAGTTCATCTCCAACTCAAAGCATTCGAATATGTACGCAAACTTAAAAACGAGAATGTTAGCGATTCAGTATTAAACGAAATTATTCTGTTCTGCGAAAAAGAACTTAACAACAACAATCCGGCTTTAAAGGATTTAACAACAGAAGAAGTGAAGGCTTATTTATTGTCTAAACTCAACCGACCTATACGTGTATGTGGCATGGTAAAAAATACCGGCGAACCCGGCGGTGGTCCTTTCCTTACTGTTAATCAGGATGGTACAATCTCAACACAGATACTCGAAAGTTCACAAATAGACATCTCAAAACCCGAAGAAAAGGCCAAAATGTTACAATCGACACATTTTAATCCGGTAGATTTAGTGTGTGGTGTAAAAAATTACAAAGGTGAAAAATTCAATTTGTTGAACTATGTAGACAAACAAACCGGCTTTATTTCGTTAAAGTCAAAAAATGGCAAAGAACTGAAAGCGTTGGAATTACCCGGACTTTGGAATGGCGCCATGAGCGATTGGAATACGGTATTTGTAGAAGTCCCTATTGAAACTTTTAATCCAGTAAAAACCGTAAACGACCTACTGCGTCCAGAACATCAATAAACAGATAATCCCTGAAAAAAAACGAGGCTGTCACATGACAGCCTCGTTTTTTTTATCAAATTGTAGTAAAAACTGATTATTAATCTTTGAATTTAGCACTTAAGTACTCACGGTTTAAGCGGGCAATATGCGATATCGAAATGGCTTTCGGACATTCGGCTTCGCAAGCACCTGTATTGGTACAGTTACCAAATCCAAGTTCGTCCATTTTCATAACCATAGCTTTAGCACGGGCAGCACGTTCCACTTTTCCTTGTGGAAGCAATGCCAACTGACTTACTTTAGCAGCTACAAAAAGCATAGCCGAACCGTTTTTACAAGCAGCAGCGCAAGCTCCACAACCAATACACGAGGCTGCATCCATAGCTTCATCGGCATCTATTTTTGAAATTGGAATAGCATTTCCATCGGGGACACCACCAGTACTAACCGATACAAAACCACCTGCTTGAATAATTTTATCGTACGAACTGCGGTCAACCATCAAATCTTTGATAACTGGGAAAGCAGCCGAACGCCATGGCTCTACGGTAATGGTTTCGCCATCGTTGAAACGACGCATGTGGAGTTGACAAGTAGTTGTTTCGCCATCTTTCCCGTGTGGATGACCGTTGATATACAAGCTACACATACCGCAAATACCTTCGCGACAATCGTGATCAAATGCTATTGGTTCTTTGCGTTCTTTTACCAAACGCTCATTCAAAACGTCCAATATTTCGAGAAACGAACTATCGGTCGATACATTATCCATTTTGTAGGATACTAATTCTCCTTTAACTTTCGGACTGGCCTGACGCCAAACTTTTAGGGTTATATTTATACTTTTTTCCATTTTAAGCCTTATAATTACGTTGTTGACGTTTCACAAATTCATAAACAAGTGGTTCTTTAAGCAATGTTGGTTCTTCGCCATCACCATTGAATTTCCAACACGAAGCGTACGAGAACTCTTCATCGTTTCGCAATGCTTCGCCATCCGGAGTTTGGTATTCCTCACGGAAGTGACCACCACACGATTCTTCACGAGCCAATGCATCGCGAGCCATTAAATCGCCAATTTCGATAAAATCGGCAACACGCAATGCTTTTTCTAACTCCACATTCAAATCGGCACTTTGTCCGGGCACGTATACTTTTGTCCAGAATGTTTTACGAATTTCTTTAATACGTTCCAACGCATGCTCCAAACCTTCTTTATTACGTCCCATACCTACAAAATCCCACATAACTAATCCAAGTTCACGGTGAATTGAATCCACAGTACGATCGCCCTGAATTTTCATTATTTTCTCTATTTTTGCTTTGATGGCTTTTTCTGCCTCCGAAAACTCATGTAAATCTGTGCTTAAACGTGGTACCTGAATTTGATCTGCCAAATAATTTTGAATAGTATAAGGCAATACAAAATAGCCATCGGCCAATCCCTGCATCAATGCCGAAGCACCTAAACGATTAGCGCCATGGTCGGAGAAGTTAGCTTCACCAATACAGAAAAGTCCTTTTACCGATGTCTGTAGTTCGTAATCCACCCAAACACCGCCCATTGTGTAGTGGATAGCCGGATAAATCATCATGGGCGTTTTATAAGGATTTTCATCAACGATTTTTTCGTACATTTGGAATAAATTTCCATAACGAGCACGAATAGTATCTTCGCTTAAGCGTTCGATTGACGACGAAAAATCAAGATAAACAGCTAAACCAGTGTTACCAACTCCAAAACCGGCATCACAACGTTCTTTGGCAGCACGCGATGCCACATCACGCGGAACAAGGTTACCAAAAGCAGGATAGCGACGTTCAAGGTAGTAATCGCGATCTTCTTCTTTCAAATCGGTTGGTTTGAGCTTTCCGGCACGAATAGCTTCGGCATCTTCTTTTTTCTTTGGTACCCAAATACGTCCATCGTTACGAAGCGATTCCGACATCAACGTTAATTTCGATTGATATTCGCCATGAACCGGAATACAAGTAGGGTGAATTTGTGCGTAAGCAGGATTTGCAAAATATGCTCCCTTTTTATACATCTGAATAGCAGCCGATGTATTCGATGTCATAGCATTTGTCGAAAGGAAAAAAGCATTTCCATAACCGCCCGAGCCAACTACAACAGCATGTGCCGAAAAGCGTTCTGTTTTACCTGTAACCAAATTACGGGCAATAATGCCTCGCGCACGACCATCAACAACAACGACATCTAACATTTCGTGACGTGCAAATAATTTTACAGATCCTTTACCAATCTGACGGCTCAAAGCTGAATAAGCTCCAAGTAATAATTGCTGACCTGTTTGACCTTTAGCATAAAAAGTACGCGAAACCTGCGCTCCACCAAATGAGCGGTTATCTAACAAGCCACCGTATTCGCGAGCAAAAGGAACACCCTGTGCCACACATTGATCAATAATGCTATTCGACACTTCAGCCAAACGATACACGTTAGCCTCACGGGCACGATAATCGCCACCTTTAATCGTATCGTAAAACAAACGGTAAACAGAGTCACCATCGTTTTGATAATTTTTAGCAGCATTAATACCTCCTTGTGCAGCAATTGAGTGAGCACGGCGGGGTGAATCCTGAATACAGAAGTTTAATACATTAAAGCCAAGTTCAGCAAGCGATGCGGCTGCCGATGCGCCTGCTAATCCAGTTCCTACCACAATAATGTCGAGACGACGTTTATTAGCAGGGTTTACTAGTTTTTGATGTGCTTTATAATTGCTCCATTTTTCAGCCAATGGTCCGGCAGGAATTTTAGCATCTATCTGTGGTGCTTCTACCGTAGTAGTATCTTGTTTTTTTGCCATAATTTTTATTTAGTTACGTGTTACGTGTTACAAGTTGTTAAATACTGAAACCTAAAAGAAAATATACGGGAATGGATATAAACATTAGAATAATCAAAGTAGAAATAATATTTGAGATTACTTTTATACGTGGTAACCAAACATTATTACTTGCACCTATTGTTTGTAATGCACTCCAAACGCCATGTGTAAGGTGTAACCACAAAGCTACTAACCAAATAATATACAATACTGAATAAAGCGGATTTTCAAAATAATGTTTTACCCAATAAGCACCATCCGTTGCCAATGATAAATAGCCCGCTGTTTCAAGTCCCATTTTGTGGCTAAGTTCTACCCATTGCATTTTACTCCAAAATTGAATAAGGTGTAAAATCATAAAACCAAACACTATTACACCCAACACAAACATGTTTTGCGAAGTCCACTCTACACCTTTTTGTGTTTTAGTTACTGCATAAGTCTGATTACCACGTGCTTTCATGTTCTGAGAAGTAAGGTAAATAGCGTAAATAATATGCACTACAAAACCAATTGCCAATACTTTTGTACCAACTAAGGCATACCAATTTGCTCCTAAAAATGCAGCGATAGCATTGTAAGCATCTGCAGAAAATAACACAACTAAGTTCATTGTGCCGTGAAAAATCAAGAATAATACAAGGAATCCCCCTGTAATACTCATAATGAGCTTACGCCCAATCGATGAATCAATTAACCACATAGATTTTTGTTTTAATTTATAATTCTATTTTCCTATTTATTTGTTTATCAGATATATAACAATATAATTTTTTACGAAACGTTTTACAAAGGTACAAAATTCTTTCGAAATAACACAATAAATAAGGAAATATTTCTTTAATTAGCCGCCTATTTTAAAGCAATTTGAAACTTAACAATAAGTATCCTATTGATTGACAATAAAATAAACAAAAACCCTTTGCAACAATTTTGTTACAAAGGGTTTCTGATTATATATTGAAGTCCGTAGGATCTCGCCTTCGAGGAGTTAGTTTTCAATTCAGAATTTATAATTCATAATGTAAAATTAATTGTGAATTATGCATTCTTCATTATGCATTGATTTTACATCATGCCGCCCATTCCGCCGCCCATAGGCATTTGCGGAGCTGGATTATCTTCTTTCTTCTCGGTAATCACGCACTCAGTTGTGAGGAACATTCCTGCAATTGAAGCAGCATTTTCTAACGCTACGCGAGTAACCTTTGCAGGATCAACCACACCAGCAGCGAAAAAGTTTTCGTACACATCAGTGCGGGCATTGTAACCAAAGTCGCCTTTGCCTTCGCACACTTTTTGCACTACTACTGCACCTTCTTTTCCGGCATTGAATACAATTTGACGCAATGGCTCTTCGATAGCACGTTTCACAATATCCATACCGATAACCTCATCATCGTTTGCAGCTTTTAAACCCGTCAAGCTTTCAATTGCACGAATATAAGCCACACCACCACCAGGAACAATACCTTCTTCGATAGCAGCACGGGTTGCACTTAAAGCATCGTCAACACGGTCTTTCTTCTCTTTCATTTCCACTTCCGAAGCAGCTCCTACATAAAGTACTGCCACACCGCCCGACAATTTAGCCAATCGTTCCTGCAGTTTTTCGCGGTCGTAATCCGAAGTGGTTGATATAATTTGCGATTTAATTTGACCTACTCGATTTGCAATGTTTTCTTTCTCACCAGCACCATTTACAATCACCGTATTGTCTTTGTTTACCGTGATTTTTTCGGCAGTTCCAAGCATTTCTAATGTCGCTTGATCGAGTGCAATTCCTTTTTCTTCAGAAATAACCACACCGCCAGTAAGCACTGCGATATCTTCGAGCATTTCCTTACGACGATCACCAAAACCAGGCGCTTTTACGGCACAAATTTTCAACTGAGCACGCAAGCGGTTTACTACAAGTGTAGTTAATGCTTCGCTGTCTACATCTTCGGCAATAATCAACAACGGACGACCCGACTGAACTGCAGGCTCCAATACAGGAAGTAACTCCTTGAGGTTCGATATTTTTTTGTCGTAGATAAGGATATATGGTTTTTCCATTTCCACTTCCATTTTTTCGGTATTGGTAACAAAATAAGCCGAAATATAACCACGGTCGAATTGCATACCTTCTACCACATCAATAGTAGTATCGGTTCCTTTGGCTTCTTCAATGGTGATAACGCCGTCTTTCGACACTTTGCGCATAGCGTCAGCAATTAGTTTACCAATTTCTTCGTCGTTGTTGGCCGAAATTGTAGCTACTTGCTGAATTTTATCGTAATCGTCGCCCACTAATTGAGCTTGCGAAGCGATACTTTTCACAACTTGCGCTACCGCTTTGTCGATACCGCGTTTCAAATCCATTGGATTAGCTCCGGCGGTTACGTTTTTGAGACCTACGCTCACGATGGATTGTGCCAATACAGTGGCGGTTGTGGTACCATCACCGGCATCATCGCCTGTTTTTGAGGCAACTTCTTTCACTAATTGCGCACCTAAATTTTGAAAAGGATCTTCCAATTCAATTTCTTTAGCTACCGTTACACCATCTTTGGTGATATGTGGTGCACCAAATTTCTTTTCGATAATTACGTTACGACCTTTTGGTCCGAGTGTAACTTTTACAGCATTTGCCAAGCTATCAACTCCTTTTTTGAGTTGATCGCGTGCATCAATATTGAATAATATTTCTTTTGACATAAATAATCAGCCCCCTCTAACTCCCCCACAAGAGGGAGAACCCGTAGCGAGGCATGGGGTTCAATTTTATTCGAATTTTCTTGAAAATTAGTTGTTTTTTAAGTCCCCTGAGGGGATTTAAGGGCTTTAGATTATCGCCAAAATATCCGACTGACGCATAATAAGGTATTTTTCACCTTCCCACTCCAATTCGGTTCCGGCATATTTGCCATACAACACGTTATTACCAACGGCAACAACCATTTCTTCATCTTTTGTTCCGTTGCCAACTGCCAATACTTCACCCTTCAGGGGTTTCTCTTTTGCTGAATCGGGAATAATAATTCCACTCACTGTTTTTTGTTCTACCGCTGCCGGTTTTACCAACACACGGTCGGCTAATGGTTTAATGTTCATAATTTCGTTTGTATTTTAATTTGTTTGTTGAATATTAAAACTCTGAGTATAGAATTAACTCAGACGGGCTAGTATGTATCAGAATTTATGCCAAAACCATTTTTCGTCCGAAATGACAAAAATTACAATCAAATTCTGACAAGTTGTCATTTTGAATGTGAAATTTTACTCAGATAAAGCAACTTATATAGGTCGAAAAGTATGAGTGAGGGGTATTTCCTACAAAGCATCCCACGAAGAGTGTTTTGTAAAAAATGAAATAGTAACGAAAATAAACTAACAATCTTAAGATTTTGTAATTTCAGTAAAGATGTCAAAAGTTTCGATTCGTTTGCTAAAAAAGGATAATTACCAGTTTTGTATAGTAAAAATAAGTTTTCAGTAGCCTCTTCCGTCTTTTTTATAAACGTCATATTGTCATCTAATCCTTTATGAATTAACGGATTGTCAATTTGGATAAATTTATATCCAAGCTGATGAATTTGATGACCAAAAAGCATATCTTCATGTCCATAACCACGAATAGTTTCATCAAAACGAACTTTATTAAAAATAGATTTTGAAAGTAAAAAATTGAAGGTAGCAAAATTATTTTTATTTCTATAAATAAAATCACGAGCCTCGCGCATCCTTCCGTACTTCAATCGCAAACTAAAATCCCGATTATGCTCTTTTGAATCGTAAGCCGTTCCGCCAATCACTATACATTCTTCATTACAGAAAGTTAAGTATCTTTCAATGAAATAGGGTGAGCAAACTTCTGCATCGCAATCCATAAAAAGCAAGTGCTCAAAGTTTGCCGTATCCGACAATTTATTTCGGATAGCCGAGCGTCCTATATTGTTATCTAAAACAATATATTTACAATTTTTTAATTTCTCAATTTCTTTATTTTCTACCAAAAACTGGGTAGAACCATCTTCCATAACAATAATTTCGAAATCAATGTATTGCTCCAAAGCTTGTTGATGTAAATCTTTTACAAGCTTAACGATATTATAATTGAATGTCGGAATAAGAATTGAAAGCATTTTTATTGAATTTACGAACGCAAATATACAACTTTTAAATCAAAACAGCCAATCGCATTTCTGCAACCAGCTGTTTTTGAGTTTCACTCTCCTGAAGGAGAGGGGTTAGGGGTGAGGTCAATATTCATCCCAGCTCTTAATCTTAATATCTTCCACTGTCATGCTGCAAAATGCAGTAATAAAAGCCGAAGCCAATCGAGCATTGGTAAGCAGTGGAATGTTGAAGTCGATAGCTCCACGACGGATGGCGTAATCGTTTTTCAACTCTCGCTCAGTGGTATTCTTAGGGATATTTACCACCAAATCGAATTGTTTGTTAGCCAACATATCTTTCACATTGAATTCTCCTTCTTCGTCAGGCCACTGAACAGCTGTTGCGTTTACTCCGTTTTCGGCAAGGAAGCGTTGTGTACCGCGTGTAGCATACAATTCGTATCCTTTTTTCTGCAACAAAGCACATGCATCCGACAGTTCAACCTTCGATTTTGGTTCGCCCGACGAAATAAGAATTCGTTTCTTTGGAATACGGAAACCTACTGAAAGCAGTGATTTCAGAATTGCTTCCGAAAAATCGTCGCCAATACAACCCACTTCACCTGTCGAAGCCATATCCACACCCAATACAGGGTCGGCTTGTTGTAAACGGTGGAACGAGAATTGCGAAGCTTTGATACCTACATAATCGAGGTCGAATGCTGATTTTTCAGGTTTTTCAACCGGTAAGCCCAACATTACTTTGGTAGCCAATTCGATAAAGTTCAGTTTCAATACTTTCGATACAAATGGGAACGAACGCGAGGAGCGCAGGTTACATTCAATTACTTTGATATAGTTGTCTTTAGCAAGGAACTGAATATTGAAAGGTCCTGAGATATTCAATGATTTTGCAATTTCGCTGGCAATTTTCTTAATTCGACGAATGGTTTCCACATAAATTTTTTGCGGAGGGAATTGCGTTGTGGCATCACCCGAGTGAACTCCGGCAAATTCTACGTGTTCCGAAATGGCGTAAACCAATACTTCACCATCTTTGGCAACCGCATCAATTTCGATTTCTTTGCAACGCTCCAAAAATTCCGAAATTACAACCGGATGTTTTTTCGAAACTTCGGTAGCTAATTTCAGGAAGTTTTCCAATTGCGAAGCATCGTGACACACATTCATGGCTGCACCCGAAAGTACATACGAAGGGCGCACCAAAACGGGGAAGCCTACTTCTTTAACGAACTCGTGTACATCTTCGAAAGTAGTCAATTCTTTCCAACGTGGCTGGTCAATTTTCAGTGCATCAAGCATCGACGAAAACTTATGACGATCTTCGGCACGGTCTATATCAACGGCTTGCGTACCTAATATCGTTACATTTTCGGCAGCAAGTTTCAGTGCCAAGTTATTTGGAATTTGTCCTCCGGTTGAAACAATTGTTCCCATCGGATTTTCCATTTCCATAATATCCATTACACGCTCAAAGCTCAACTCATCGAAGTAAAGTCGGTCGCACATATCGTAGTCGGTCGAAACTGTTTCGGGGTTATAGTTAATCATTACCGAACGAAAATCTTCTTTACGAATAGTCATAAGCGCATTTACACCACACCAGTCGAACTCTACCGACGAACCAATGCGGTAAGCTCCCGAACCAAGAACCACAACAGAGCGGTGGTCGCCCGTGTATTTTACATCGCTCGCAATACCGCCATAAGTCAGATACAAATAGTTGGTTTGTGCCGGATATTCAGCAGCTAATGTATCAATTTGTTTCACTATAGGCTTAATGCCTAAGCTTTTACGATAAGAACGGGTGAGTTTTATTTTTTCATCAATTTCGTCGTTACTGCATTTTGTTACCAAACGTGTAATCTGAAAATCTGAGAAACCAGTTAATTTAGCTTCAAACAGCAATTCGGTTGGCAAAGTTTGCAACGAGTTGAACTCTTCCAATTTATGTTCGAGTGTAACAATGCGTTGCAATTTGTGCAAGAACCATCGATCTATTTTTGTCAAATCGTGCAATTTATCCACCGAATAACCGCTATGTAAAGCTTGAGCTACATAAAATACGCGTTTGTCGGTTGGTTTCGAAAGTGCCGTATCTAAATCGTCGGCATACATGGCTTTGTTGGCTACAAATCCGTGCATTCCCAAACCAATCATGCGCAAACCTTTCTGGAATGCTTCTTCGAAATTACGTCCGATCGACATGATTTCGCCCACTGATTTCATGCTTGAACCCAACTGACGACTCACGCCATGGAATTTACCCAAATCCCAACGAGGAATTTTACATACAATATAGTCGAGTGCTGGCTCAAAAAAGGCTGAAGTATCTTTGGTTACCGAGTTTTTTAATTCTGGCAATCCATAGCCCAAACCAAGTTTGGCAGCCACAAAAGCCAGCGGATAACCGGTTGCTTTCGAAGCCAAAGCAGAAGAACGACTCAGGCGGGCATTTACTTCAATCACGCGGTAATCTTCCGATTCAGTGTCGAACGCATACTGAACATTACATTCGCCCACAATACCAATGTGACGGATAATACGTATAGCCAATTCGCGTAGCTTGTGATATTCGCTATTGGTGAGTGTTTGCGAAGGAGCAACTACAATACTTTCGCCGGTGTGAATGCCTAACGGATCAAAGTTTTCCATGTTACAAACCGTGATACAGTTATCGTAACGGTCGCGAACGACTTCATATTCAATTTCTTTCCATCCTTTGAGCGATTTTTCGACTAACACTTGGTTTGAATATGCAAAAGCTCTGTCAACCAACGTTTTCAGCTCTTCGTCGTTGTCGCAGAAACCTGAACCAAGTCCACCCAAGGCATAAGCAGCGCGCACGATAACCGGATAACCCAACTCATTAGCTGCACGGGTTGCATCTTCGAGATTTGTAACAGCTTCGCTCTTAATGTATTTTACATCAATTTCCGAAAGTTTTTTGTTGAAAATTTCACGGTCTTCGGTGTCAATAATCGACTGTACAGGTGTTCCAAGAACACGTACATTGTATTTTTCAAAAATCTTATCGCGGTAAAGTGCCACACCACAGTTCAGTGCAGTTTGTCCGCCAAACGAAAGGAAAACACCGTCAGGACGTTCTTTTTCAATTACGCGCTCTACAAAATCGGGCGTAACAGGCAGGAAGTAAACTTTATCGGCAATACCTTCCGAAGTTTGTACGGTAGCAATGTTAGGATTTATCAGGATAGTTTCAATGCCTTCTTCTTTCAATGCTTTCAACGCTTGTGAGCCGGAGTAATCGAATTCACCTGCTTCACCAATCTTTAATGCTCCTGAACCTAAAACAAGTACTTTAGCCCCACCAAACCTCCCCAAAGGGGAGGCTTCAGAGTATTCTGGAAGTAATTCCGCTTTTTGAGGTTCACCCGTTTTTGTTTTTTTGGAATTTAATTCTTTTTCAATGAGCGATACAACATCAAAATCACCGCTCTTTAAGTCCCCCTTCGGGGGATTTAGGGGGCTGTCGAGGAGGTTTAAGAAAACATCAAACAAAAACTCCGTATCAGTAGGTCCCGAAGCGGCTTCGGGGTGAAACTGAACCGAGAACCAAGGCTTTGTTTTATGACGAATACCTTCGTTAGTTCCATCGTTCATATTTACAAACAAGGACTCCCAATCGGCACTCAATGTAGCGTTGTCGACAGCAAAACCATGATTTTGTGAAGTAATAAACGCCCGTTGCGTACCAACAAGTTGCACTGGTTGGTTATGACTGCGGTGACCGTATTTGAGTTTGTATGTTTTTGCACCTCCGGCAACCGAAAGCAACTGATTACCCATACAAATACCGAAAATTGGTTTTCCGGTTTTCATGGTTTCCTGTATGTGGCTCACGGTATCTTGAGCATATTCAGGGTCGCCGGGTCCGTTCGAAATGAAAAGTCCGTCGAACTCCATGTGGTTATAGTCGTAATCCCATGGCACACGGATAACGGTAGTATCACGTTTCAGCAGACATCGGATTATGTTATGCTTTACGCCACAATCCACCAACAACACGCGTTTTTCGCCAGTTCCGTAAGTAATCACTTCTTTGCAACTCACTTTAGCTACCTGATTTTCATCATCAGGATTAATAAATTCAATATCATCGCCATCCGGAAAAACAAGTTTTCCTTTCATAGTTCCTTTTTCGCGTACCAGTTTTGTAAGTTCGCGCGTGTCGATACCAAAAATTCCGGGGACTTCATTTTCTTTCAACCAATCGCTGAGGCTTTTACCAGCATTCCAGTGACTGTATTCAAAAGAAAAATCGGAAATAATTAAAGCTGATGCCTGAATTTTTTCCGATTCGTAAAAAGTAGAAAGTCCGTTTTGTATGATGTCGTTTGGAACACCGTAATTACCAACTAAAGGAAAAGTAACGGCCAATAACTGTCCTGCGTAAGATGGGTCAGTTAAACTCTCGGGATACCCAACCATGGCCGTATTAAAAACTACTTCTCCGGCAACCGCTTTTTCATAACCAAAGGATTTCCCTTCGAAAACGGTACCATCTTCCAAAACTAAATGAAAAGGCTTGTACTGCTGCATATTTTATTTTTGTCCAAATTTTAGCAAAAGTACTACTTTTTTACGTTCTGTGCAAGTGTGTTTTTGATTTTTTCTGCTTTTTGAGTTTTTTAAATCACGAGCTATTAAATTGAATATTAACAGTATAAAAATGCATTTATATCACGACATCTTAGGTCTGGTTGTTTTTTTATAATGTTTACTTACATTTCCCGCTATTGCAACATTGTCAGTACGAATGCAATATTTTGTTAAATAAAAAGCTATGCACACAGGCAATTTCTTAATTTTGAAAGATAATCATTACTTTTGTTCCTGCATTTTACAAAACAAATAAAATTTAAACACAAATAAAACGTTGTTATTCTGATTACTTTCTTTTAGCATAAAAAAGATGACTTTTAAATTAATAAGAATTACGTTTGCGGCTGTTTTAGTGTTATTTGTGGGAATTGTTAAAGCACAGAACGAATATCGTTCCGAAATTGGTGTATTGGGAGGCGGCTCATTTTATTTGGGCGATGCCAACAATCAGTTGTTTGCCAACAATAAAACTTCTTTTGGTTTAATATACCGGCAAAAGTTAGATACAAGATTAGCAATAACCGGTAGTTGGAACAAAACAAATGTAGTTGGAACCGGTGCAGGAGTAAGTTTCGATAATCCGATAAATGCAATTGATTTGTATGGTGAGTTTAATTTTTTCGATTACGACGATAAAATTTACAAACCAAACAGCAAAAAGCACAGTTTATTTTTATTTGCAGGTATTGGCGGGATGATTTTTCCGTATGAGTCTGTAAAACCAAACACTTTTATGTTCAGTTACATTGGTGGATTAGGTTACAAAATCATGTTAGGTGAACGATTTCATTTGAACTTTATTTGGTCGCAGCGATTATTGCTCACCGATAAGATGGAAGGCAAATCTCAATTGAACAATGCAAAAGGTCTAAACGGAACAAATATTTTCAACAACGACATGTTATCCACATTTTCGGTAGGGTTAACTTACAATATTGGGAAAAAGAAGTGCAAATGCTTGCAAATGAATAATTAAACCTCATATTTCATACGTATAACACGATTCAACTATGCCATCTTTCAAAGATAAAATTGATAAAAGCCGTTTACCCAAGCACATTGCTATCATCATGGATGGCAACGGTCGGTGGGCAAAGGAACGTGGATACGACCGTATATTCGGACATCAAAACGGCGTTGTATCGGTACGCGAAGTAACTGAAGCAGCTGCCGAAACAGGCATTGAATACCTCACACTTTATGCATTCTCAACCGAAAATTGGGGACGTCCTCAAGCAGAAGTAGATGCGCTAATGGAGCTTCTTATTGATACTATTGAAAAAGAAACTCCAACTCTAAACAAAAACAATGTGCGACTTATGGCAATAGGCGATTTAAGCCGTTTACCTGTAAATGCAGGCATTAAATTACAGCGATGCATCGATGATACAAGCAAAAACACTGGCTTAGGATTGGTTTTAGCGTTAAGCTATTCGTCGCGATGGGAGATTAAAAATGCGATGATTGAAATTGTAAAAGAAGTTTGCAAAGGCAACATTACACCCGATGAAATTACCGATGAACTTATTTCCTCTTATCTCACGACTAAATCGATTCCCGATCCCGATTTACTTATTCGCACAAGTGGCGAAACCCGTATAAGCAACTTTTTACTTTGGCAGATTGCCTACACCGAACTATATTTCACGCCTACTCACTGGCCCGATTTCCGCAAAGAAAACTTCTACGAAGCCATCTGCGATTTTCAGTGCCGCGAACGCCGGTTTGGAAAAACTAATTAATCGTACACGTCAGCATTCGCCGATTTACAGCAAAAAAATATGCAGCTAAAAAAACTTTTCTCCGTCATTTTATTCTTTCTTACAGGTCAACTACTTATTGCTCAGGATGCAATACCAACTGACAGCCTTCCTGTAATTGAATACTCCAATATAGCTCCGACTTACGAAATTGCAGCAATAACCGTTAGCGGTGCTGCCAATTACGAAGACTTTGTGCTGATTGGCTTCTCTGGTCTTTCGGTAGGCGACAAAATTAAAGTACCGGGAGATGCCATTACAGGTGCTGTAAAACGTTTTTGGAAACAAGGTTTATTTTCGGATGTGAAAATTTATGCTACCAAAATTCAGGATGGCAAAATATGGTTGAATATAGCGCTCAAAGAACGTCCACGTGTATCGGAAATTAATTTCTCAGGTCTGAAAAAAGGAGAAATTGAAGACTTAGAATCGAAACTTGGAATTGTAAAAGGCAATCAAATCACCCCTAACATCTCGGACAGAGCCGTAAAGGTAATCAAAAAACACATGGAGGAAAAAGGGTTTTTAAACGTTGAAGCCAATGTATTACAAAAAAACGACCCCAACAAATCCGGACATGTGATTGTAGACATTCAGGTAGATAAAAAATTGAAAACACGCGTTCATCAAATTGTTGTTACGGGAAACAAAGCACTTACTTTTAACCAAATAAACAAGGCAATGAAAAAGACAAACGACAATAACTGGCGTAACTTTTTCAAAACCAAGAAATTTGTAAAAGAAGAATACGAAAAGGATAAAATTGCCCTAATTGAAAAATACAACGAAATTGGCTATCGTGATGCTTACATTGTAACTGATAGCGTTGTTAAATTCGACGACAAAAGTGTGAGTGTTTACCTAACGGTAGATGAAGGCAAAAAATATTATTTCCGAAACATAAAATGGATTGGAAACACCATCTATCCATTCGATTACTTAGATATGGTTTTGGGAATAAAAAAAGGAGATGTTTACAATCAAAAACATTTGATGGAACGCCTGCAAACCGACGAGAATGATGCTGTAAGCAAATTGTATCAGGATAGAGGTTATCTTTTTTCGCAAATTGAACCCGTAGAAGTGTTGATTGAGAACGATTCTATTGACTTCGAAATTCGTATTTACGAAGGAAAACCAGCAACCATCAACGAAATAAATATCAAGGGAAACACACGTGTTTACGAACATGTGGTTCGTCGCGAATTGCGTACCAAACCGGGGCAGCTTTACAGTCAATCGGATATTATGCGTTCGCTGCGTGAGCTAGCGCAAATGGGACATTTCGATCAGGAAAAAATAAAACCGGATATTGAACCAAATCAGGAAGATGGCACGGTCGATATTACCTACAATCTCGAAACAAAGGGGAGCGATCAGGTTGAATTCTCAGCCGGTTGGGGTGCAACAGGAATCGTAGGAAGTATTGGACTGAAATTCAGTAACTTTGCCATTCAAAATCTTTTTCGACCCGAAACCTATCGAATTGTACCACAAGGCGAAGGTCAAACATTCTCTATCAACGCCCGTACAAATGGTCAATCGTACACATCATTCAGCATGTCGTTTCTGGAGCCATGGTTAGGTGGCAAACGTCCAAACTCGCTCTCAACATCGGTGTATTATTCGAGTCAAACAGCCATTGCCGATCGTTACCTTCAAAGTATGCGAAATTCGTATGGAGGTGCATACTCACCTTATGGTTACGGAGGT
>DYSC01000218.1 GCA_020726365.1 Porphyromonas sp. | reverse complement strand
TTTTTGATGTAGTTTATTTATTCTCATTAAACGAAATAGAGCTCTAAAAGTGTATTTGTTTTATTACTGAAATTTTTCTTTAATTAGGTGCAAGAATATTCGTCTAACTCAATGGAAAGTAGTACTTTTGCAGTCGCGTAGAAATTTCGAAAATCAATATATAGTATGGCAGAAAAAAAATTAAATTTATTGGCTGAATTTCCATCAGTTAGCACACAGCAATGGATGGATAAAATTACAGCCGACCTCAAAGGAGCTGACTTTGATAAAAAACTTGTTTGGAAAACAAATGAGGGTTTTGCTGTAAAGCCTTTTTATCGCGCCGAAGACATTGAAAACCTGAAAACATCGGATGTTGTACCAGGTAAATTCCCATTCGTTCGCGGAACAAAACAAAACAACGAATGGCTTGTACGTCAGGATATTGTAGTTGAAGATGTGAAACAAGCCAATACAAAAGCGCTTGATGTGCTTTGCAAAGGTTGTACTTCGCTTGGCTTTATTTTAAACAAACAAGATGTTACCGATGCAGCTATTGCCGATTTGCTGCAACACATTGAAGCTACAGCCGTAGAGCTTAACTTTGTGGTTTGTGCGAGCAAAGCAGCCGAATTGGCGCTCATCCTCACCGATTATTTCAAATCGAAAAATTATAATTTCACAAAATTGACTGGTTCTATTCATGTAGACCCAATTCACCGCATGCTTACTTCGGGCAAAGACCTTACAGTTCAGGAAATTACAATGGCATGCAAATATGCTGTTATGGCTGTAAAAGAACTTCCGCATTTCCGTGTATTGAATGTTGATGCTATCGATTTAAGCAATGCCGGAGCGTATGATGCTCAGGAATTGGGTTATGCTTTGGCGTGGGGAAATCAATACCTTTCGATGATGGTGGAAGCGGGTGTTGAAACGTCGATTGCTGCTAAAAAAATTAAATTCAATTTTGGTGTGGGTGGCAATTATTTTATGGAAATTGCCAAATTTCGCGCAGCTAAATTGCTTTGGGCTAATATTGTGGATGCTTATCAGGGTAAATGCCTGAAAGACAACTGCTCGCATACTGTAGATGGAATTTGTAAATGTGCTGCCAAAATGTATATTCACGCTGAAACATCTACTTTCAATAAAACAATTTTCGATGCCAATGTAAACATGCTTCGCACGCAAACCGAAGCTATGAGTGCTACATTGGGCGGAGTAAATTCGCTTACAGTTCTTCCTTACGATGTTTCGTACAAAAATGCCGACGAATTTTCGGAACGCATTGCCCGCAATCAACAATTGTTGTTGAAAGAGGAATCGCACTTCGACAAAGTAGCCGACCCTGCTGCCGGTTCGTATTATATCGAAACATTGACTAACGAATTAGCTGCTCAAGCTTGGAAAATCTTTTTATCTGTCGAAGACGAAGGTGGTTTCCTTGCCACTGTTAAAGCCGGAACTGTTCAAACAGCTATCAACAATACAGCCATTTCCCGTATGAAAAATGCTTCAATTCGTCGCGAAGTATTGTTGGGCACCAATCAATTCCCTAATTTCAACGAAGTAGGTAGTGCCAAAGTAGAAGTTGTTGCCTCTCAAATAGATTGTAACTGTGGTCACGACAAAGTACCACAGTTGAATATTCAACGCCTATCAACAGAGTTTGAAACTTTGCGCTTTGCAACGGAAAAAGCCGCAAAACGACCAAAAGCATTTATGTTGACTATTGGTAGTTTGGCAATGCGTTTGGCGCGTGCACAGTTCTCGTGCAACTTCTTTGCTTGTGCGGGCTACGATGTGGTTGATAATCTTGGTTTTAAAACTATTGAAGAAGGTGTAAATGCTGCTCAGGAAGCGAATGCTGATATTATTGTTCTATGTTCGAGCGATGATGAGTATGCCGAACTTGCTCCAGCGGCTTATGAAGCGACAAAAGGAAAAGCCATTTTGGTTATTGCTGGCGCTCCTGCT
>DYSC01000217.1 GCA_020726365.1 Porphyromonas sp. | reverse complement strand
TCAAACTCTTCAAACATCAAACTCTTCAAACGTATGAAACAAAAACTGTCTTTCGCTCAAATATGGAATATGAGTTTCGGCTTTCTCGGAATTCAGTTTGGATTTGCATTGCAAAATGGAAATGCCTCCCGCATACTGATGACCTTTGGGGCTGATGTGCATCACTTGAGTTGGTTTTGGTTGGTAGCACCCATTACCGGAATGCTTGTTCAGCCTCTGATTGGCTATATGAGCGACCGAACGTGGACTAAACTTGGTCGTCGCAGACCATATTTCTTAGTAGGTGCTTTGCTTACAAGTATTGCGCTTATTCTGATGCCGAATGCGCCTCATTTATCCAATATTATTGCTCCTATGTTTGTGGGAGGAGGTTTGTTGATGATTATGGATGCGTCGATTAATATTTCGATGGAACCTTTTCGAGCCTTGGTTGCCGATAAATTGCCCGACGAGCAGCACACACTTGGCTTTTCGATACAGACATTATTAATAGGTATAGGAGCTGTACTTGGTTCGTGGTTGCCGTATATGTTGGGCAATTGGTTTGGCGTGTCGAAAGAAGCCTGCGAAAATGGTTTAGTACCCGATAATGTGGCGTACTCATTTTATGTAGGGGCTTTTGTGCTGATTTCGACTATACTTTGGACAATATTTACTACAAGTGAATATCCGCCTGAAGAAGTTGCTGTAGAAACGGAAGAGGTTACTCAAAAGAAATTTTTTATCCCTCCAGTAATGACACAATTGTTGCTGGTGCAGTTTTTTTCGTGGTTTGCGCTGTTTGCCATGTGGGTGTATACCACGCCAGCTGTAGCACTTAAGTTCTTTGGAACTGCCGACCCAAATTCGGAAGCATTTCAGGAAGCAGGTAACTGGGTTGGCATTTTATTCGGTATTTATAACGGTATTTCGGCTGTGTTGGCCATGTCGTTGCCGGCTCTGGCAAAACGTTTTTCGAAAAAAGGAACACATGCCATTGCGCTTTTTATTGGAGGCATTTCGCTGTTTTCGTTTTTGTTTTTCAAAAATGCCGATTATCTGATAATTCCAATGATAGGTATTGGAATAGCATGGGCAAGCATTTTGGCTATGCCTTACGCTATGTTGGCAAATTCAATTCCACCCCGAAAAATGGGCGTTTACATGGGTTTATTTAATATGTCTATAACCATTCCGCAAATTGTAAGCGGCGTAACTACGGGTTTCATTTTGAAATATTGGTTTAACGATAATCCTGTTTTATGTATTGTAATGGCCGGCGTTTCGTTTCTGATTGCAAGCGGACTGGCGTTGTTGGTTAAAGAAAGATGATGTGATAATGTGTTGATATGATGATGTAATAATGTTTTAGTTTTGAAAATAAAAGATTTAAGTAAATGAGTAAAATAAAAATTACATTACGCGGTATTGCAGCAGAACTTGCACTTGGTAGTTATTTGCCTGCCGACAAAACAATTTACACCAATTGGGAAGATTTTTACAAATACAATGATGTTTTGCATACTTCGCAATTGGTGTCCGATTATATCTCTGAAATTGAAATACTTGCGGATGAAATACTGCTTTACAAAGGAAAGATTTCGGCAAAGCAATTTGTAAAGGAAAAGAGCTTTTTGCCGAATATGACCGAAAATGGTGTGTTTCTTCGTACCGAATGTGTAGAAAATGCAACTTATGAAATTGAAACCGAAATTAATGGTTTTGATATTTCCAAACTTACCTTTGGTACGCAGGATTACGAATTAATTTTTAAAACTGCCAACGATTTTGTGACCAACGTTATGTACGATAATGTACCGTTGGATTTGACATGGGTAAAAGGCGAACCGGTTGGTAACATCTGTTTGCTTTGTGGTTTCCGTAATGGGTTTTTAGTGCCGCTCTACGATGCCATCACCAAAAAATACAGCAAAAATATCCCGAAATAAAAGTTTATATTAAATTGTCTTCAACTCTTCA
>DYSC01000075.1 GCA_020726365.1 Porphyromonas sp. | reverse complement strand
ATTATTTTACCTCGTCAGCATAAATTTAAAGCTTACGCCAAAGTTGGTCGACGATACAGGGAATGTGGTTGAGATTAACGGCGTTGTCATTTGGCGGTCGAAGAATACCTGAATATTGACTTTGGAACTAAATACATAGTCGGCAAGTATTTTGAGCGAGAACATTTTGTTACCGTTCGATGCTTGTGTCAGGTTTTCGTCGATTTTGCGCAGTAGGGTTTTTATATCTTTGTACGATAAATCGGCGCTGAATTTTAAATCGTTTTTAATTTTCGACTGATCGTTGTTTTTCAATTTTAGTATTACATCAAAATCTTTGAGCAAATATCCAAAACCTATCACAAACTCATCCGAATTGGCTTCTACCATTTGTGTGCTCGACAGGTTGAGTGCCAGATTGCGCTGTTTGCGGTATTCGAGTTTGGCTGTCATGCTGTTTTTTAGTGCGGCATTAATACCAATAAGCGGACTGAATTGCTCGGTAAGCGAAACTGACGAAATATCGTAAGGCGATGAAGGTATAGGATTGTTCGATTGTACATCGCGCACATATCCCAAGGCATTATCTTCGCCATCCAAAGCCACCCAAGTAGAGTACGACGTGTAGTTGCCAATGCTGTATCGACAGGTGTAAGCATGTGTCAGACTGATACTTTTGAAGTTATCCTTTACCCATTTAATACGCGACAATCCATCGTAACTCATGCGCCAGTTTGGCAGTATTGCTGCAATGTTCGGGAACAAATCAGTGCTCGATTTGGTAATATCACGCCCTGTATAGGCTGCCAGAAATGCAGGAATCAACACATCCGATGAGTTTTCGTTAAAATCGCCTTTTGTTGGGTCAAATTTTTCGGGTAATCCTGTGATTTCATCAAAGAAACCTGTTGTAGGATAATTACGTCCATTGTATTTGGCACGCAATCGGTCGGCAATAACGCTTCGATTGGCAAGGAACGTACGGAACACTTCCGAATCGTAATTTACATCAGCTCCTCCTATGGGTTTAAATGCCGTAGCGATGGCGACTTGTGTAATGTTGTAGCTGCCACTGAATGTGCTTGGCATGCCAGGGAACATATACTGAATGGTGGTATTGTCGGCTGTATAACGTTTGGCATTTAAGTCAATTTTAAATCCGGGAATGGGTTCTAAGGTTGCTTTTAAATCCAAATCGGAGGTGTTGGCAATTATAGCTGGATTTACAATGGAGTCGCTTTTGTATAGCCAGTTATTGGCAATGGCAGTGTCGATGGTATTGCTGTCGAATTGTCCGAAAGTAAAGGCATAACCAGGCGCGTACACACCATCAATGCTTTTATCCTGCCCCAAAAATCCGGGTTTTGGTAGGAATCCAGGCAATGTCATGTTCGACGATTTTCGGTAAGTAATGGATGTTCTGCGTGCTGTCATTAACAAGCGTACACCGGCATCTACTACTTTGCGAGCCAAAGGCAAATCGTTGGGGTCGAGTGTGGTAACAGTTATTTTTACGCTGTCGGCATCGAATTTAGGATTAATTTCTATCGATGTGGCATTAATTTGTTTTACAGCCACTTGTATTGGTTTCTTATTTCTACCAATAAACATATACTCCACTTTTTCGCTATTTAAGCGGTGATTTATGGTATCTTTTTTACCTTTTTCGAGTTTTACAATTTCGTTGTAGGTTTTGGATTGGAATTTTTGTTGATTATTTTGCTGTGTACTAAATCGGCGATTTACCTCCTTCAGATATTTCGATTTGTTGTACAGGGTTTCAAAATTCAACTGTCCGTCGGCCGACCATGCACCCATACTGGTTGCAATGTTGCCAATTTCGGTTTTTGTGGTGCCACTCATTATGGGCGCAGAGCGATTCCAACTGTAGGTAGAATTGTAGGTTGCATTGGCATTTATCCAATCGAACAACGGAATTTTGTTGATAGGCACATTCCACGAAGCCGTAAATACCTGTTGATAAGCGTACGGATTACCTAATTTTTTGATGCTCTGCCAAACCGTGTCGCGCCATTGTTCGTAATACTCTTTACCTATTTCGGGTGTAAAATATCCTTCGTCGATATTGGCATTGGTGGCGGTTTGCAGGCTGAATCGCAAGGCTTTGGTCATGTCGTAGTTAATCGAAAAATTACGATTCCACATAAAGTCCTTACTAAAGTTCAAATCGAAATTGCTTACTGCCGAAAGTCCTATAAGGTCGCGCAATTTTACCTGCGAAAACTGACGATTCATATCGGTTGTGTAGCTTATCGACGACGGTAAATAGTTGAAATTGAAATCGGATATCAACTTAAATGCCGGTTTGCTCAGTGCTTTTATCTTTTTGAATGGTTCAACCGGTTCGGGGTTAAACGAGAAATTATAGTTTAATCCTCCGCGCTCCTGTTTCACAAGGTTGCGTTCCACCTCGGCACTGTTTTGGTTCGTTTCGGTGTAGGCGTAGTTAAACGACAAGTTGGCAGGGTCGTAAAACTGCGGTGTTTTGCTCTTCAGATTTACTTTTGCTGCCGCAATATTAAAACTTTTCGACTTGCTTACCGTTTGCGACATCATAATCAGCGTATCGCGTTGAGCATTATTTCGTAAATTATCTAAGGCATCAGCTAATTCCACATCCTGATCTAATGGATTGTATTTGGGAGTTAACGTTTCGTTGGTGTACGAGAAATAAGCCGGCAATTGTATTTTTGCTTTTTCGGGCATAAAACGTCCCAAATCCAGATTTGTTGAGAAATTTAGTTGGTACAAATCTTCCTGACGGCGGTTTAATACATTACTTTCGATGCTTCCAAAACCTGCAGTTTCGGTTCTTCCTGAGAAGTTGATACTTCCCAAATCGGATAAACCAATGGCCAGATTACCCATAGCAGCCCAACCTCCGGATTCGTCGAATTCCGATAAGCGCATTTCGTTTACCCACACTTCACCGGTTTTTATTTCGCCTTTGGTAGAATTGTTTCGGATACCAATCATAATATTTTCCACTTCCGAAATAGAAGGATTACCCACAACGCGGATTTTATTTTTTCCTTTGTCGTAGAATGGAATATAATCCGAAACGTACGATCCATTCTGTTTCAGCTTGTTACGTTCCAATTTGGCGTTTGTGAGAATATCAAACGAAAAATCGAACATGTTTTCTTTGGGCCAAACTACGGTGCGGTCGGTTTCCGATTCGTTGGAATAAATACCTTCATCAGTTAACTTCAACGGAATTTCGTATTCGTAGTAGTTAGTGGTCATGTCAGAACCAATTCGCACATAGCAACTGAGGTCGTAATCGCTTAGGTTAGTTAGGTCGCCATCAAATTTTTCGGCATGCACAAACATTTGCAGACGTTTGTACTGACGCATATCGTACATGGTTTTTTTGTAAACTCCTCGTGCATCGTTCGGAGCAAGGTTCATTACTTTGAGTACCATTGCTTGCTCGTTAAGTTTGGCAATTTGCGCCTGTCCCGGGTCGATTACACGCGTTACGCCCGGAGGTAAAACGTAATTCACAGGCTTTTTGTCCGAATTTTCTTCGATGTTTACAGCTTGCACATCCAAAGCGCCATTCGAAGTCGGCATTTTGCCGGGCAGGTTCAGTTCTTTGTTGTATTTACGCCATTCGCCACGCACCAATTCTAAGGTTGCAAAACGGAGATGTGTTTCCTTTTCGAAACCGGTCATAAACATACGAACAAAACGTATGGATTTGAAATTACGGATACTTCCAACTTTTTCCTGATAATCGCGAATCGGAATTTTAAACTGATACCAGCTTACTTCCTCCGAAGTTCCGTTGGCTAAATTAACAACCGAACTGTATTTATCGGTAATAAAATTTCGTCCGATTTGCATCGAATCGCGTTTAATAGCCACGCGGTATTGGAAGTATTTTTCGTATTCATTCAAGGTGTTATCACCATTCACATCTTCTACATTGGGCAGTGAAGTGGCGGTTGTGGTATAACTTTCTTGCGTGTTGTCAGCATCGGGCGAGTTGCCTTCCGTTCCGTTAAAATGTTTGTAGCGTTTCAAAATACTTGCCTCTTCGGTGTCGTAATCCGAGCTTTTGTAAAAACGGTAATTATCGCCGGCAGGGTCGTTTATGGGCGAAAATACATCGTCAGTCAGTCGTTGTAACGCTTCGGGACTTAATTTTGCTTTTAATCCGGCAACATAATCGCGGTAAGTCGGATAAATAATTTCATCGCCGTTGGGTAAACCATCCATACCCACATCTTGCTTAGTACGTGCTCCGGGCGTGTTGTCGAAAGCCGTTACGGTAGATTGTGTTTTGGGTACGCGTCCCCATATCGTTGTTTCTACTTTGGTTAAATCGCCATCAATTGGTAACCCGTGTTCAAATCCTTTTTTGCCATCTTTCAATACATCTTCGCTGACATCGCCTAAGTTAAAATACAATGCACCACCAGCTTTGGGTTCGTTTTTATCGTAAATAAACGGATCCATCATCCAAAACTCAATGTATTCCACATTCGAAGTTTCGAAATCGGTAGCATCCAATTTTCGCATAATTCCTCCCCAACGTGCTTTTGCATTGGTCAAATTTCCATTGTTATCAATGTTTTCGGTGTCTAAATTGTATGGTCCGCGTTCGGTTGGATAAAACGATAAGTTCATAACCGTAAGCAGGTTACGGTCGGTGATAATCACATCTTTGTTTGGGAAAACTTCTTTCACCTGCACATCGCGTGTGTAGTGGTTCGATTGCGATTCCACATTGTTGCGCAAATGCTGCGGTGTGGTTCGTGTCGGGTTTCTGGAGTTCAGATTTTGGTCTACATAATACCATGCCATTAAAGCGCGGTTTTTACCATAATCGATGGTACGCGATGTGGCTTCGGGGAAAAGCTGCGGCGTTGATGACAAATACCAGTTGCTCGGATAATGAATGTCAATAGACGTTTTGGTCGATTCAAAATCGTCGATATAGGCTTGTCCCTGCGAACCAACTACTTTAGAATGTCCCGGAATGAGTTGAGCAAATTCAGCATTCAACGCTATGGTCGAAGGCTTAGTTGCGTTTACAAAGGGCAGTTTGTCTAACATATTTGTAAGCCATTGCGACTCGGTGCGCCACGAGGTATTCATTCCCCAAATTGTATTCGAAATAGGTTCGCTGCCTGTGTTTACTTTTTGCGTAAGCGGTTGTTCCGAAAGGTGCATAATAGTACCTCCCAAACTGAAATCTTTATTAAACTGATATTCCAAATGCGTACCCAACAGCGATTTACGCTGCATATTAAAAGTAGATTGGTTTTCGAGTTTTACATCAATATTAGTTCCCGATTCTATAATGGATTGATTGAGAATGGTTACCGTTCCCATGGTATAATCTACCGTGTAATCTACATTTTCGACGAGAGTAGCACCTCCGGCAGTTACCGTTACCGAACCGCGCGGAACGTTCATAGCATTCAATCGAATTTCGGAACCACCTGCCGATTTGTATTCGCCCACAATGCGGAATTTGTTTAACTCGCTTAATTCCTGTGCTATAACTAAAGTAGAATCGTACAATTCCTGAAAAACGTATTTTTGTGCAATGGCAGGGTCACCAATCAATTTCTTTAAATGCGAACCAAATGGCTCCAAAACAGGGAAAAATATTCTTCCCGACGACGAAATGGCTGTCAATCCTTCCACGAAATCGAATTTACCATCCGAACCCACGTTGTTTTTTACATCCAAGCGGTCGAGATTCATTACCCGTAACAATAATTTATTTTTAATATCACCTTCGGTAATGTATTGTATATCAGTACCAACCGAATCGTTGCGATACACAATATTTAACTCAAAATTATCTTTTTCGATTTGCATTGCACCCAACGAATACACGTTTTTCATCATCAAATGCCACAAATTGCGTTGCGGAAGTTGCGTTGTACTTTTCAGCAATTTTACAATCAATGCCGGCGATGTTGTGATGTTCGTGTCGATTATCGGATCAGTCGAAAATTCACCTACCTGATACACACTTCCACGGTAAGTATATTCAAAAGCTACACCCAACACATCGTCGGGGTTCAATTGCGATTTTAGCGAAATGATACCCAGCGTATTATTAATGGTATATTCGGTAGGCTCGAGTTTGCGTGCACTTTCAATTTTCTCAAAATCTTCACCACCAATCACACCAAACGAGCCTAATGCGCCGGTAATAACCGCATTCGCCTGTTGCACATCGCGTACGTTGGGTAGGGCTTTTACATCATCATAGAGGTTATTTGCTTTGTTTTGTGGATTGAGACCAGAGCCTGTTATCCAGTGTGTATTATCAATTTTGGAAGTTTCGCCTAAATCCATAAATGCCAAAATGTTACGCGATTGGTCGTAATTAGCGCGTTTGTTGGTAATCCAAACTTCCACGCGGTTTATTGTAATCCCTGACGAAACATAAGGCAAATTGCTCATGGCATTTTCGTAGTTATCGCGGAAAAAATGACTTAGGAAAAAGTGGCGATTTTCGTCGTATTCGTCTACTTTTACTTCGAATTCTGTTTTCTGAACGCCGCCTTTCGAACTTACGGTTTTGGATTCCGATTGTTGTTGTGTGGCAATGGCCGAAACGCTTAGTTTGCCAAATTGCAGGTCGGTTTTAATACCAAAGAGGGCTGTGCTTCCGCTTATCAACGAACTATTCAGCGGCATACTTACATTACCGGCCTGTATGTTTTTTATAATATCATCCTCTTTGCCTTTGTAAGCTAACTTCACCACTTTTTGGTCGAAATCGAAACTCGATTCGGTGTTGTAGTTCATGCCAAAATTTACTTTATCGCCCACCGAACCCTGAATATTCATCTGAATCTTCATATCAAAATTTGGTGTAACCACACTGCGCATTTCTTCGGTAAGTGCCGGATTATCAACACGATTGTGCTTGGCTCCAAAAATCAATTCAGCCGAACCCTGCGTTTTTACCTGCACGCCGCCGGGACCAAAAACCTTATCGGCAGGTCCGATGTTAAACTTCATGTCCGATACCGAAAACTTGTCTTCGTTATTAACTTCGCCGCGTGTGTTTTTTTCTTTCCAATAACTTTGTAATTCCTGCTGAAATGAATATTTCTGATATTCTTCGCCGCTCATGGTGTAGGGTGTGGCAATTTCCATATCGCCGGCTTTGGTGCGGAAAATATAATTTCCGGTGCGGTCGTCGAACTCAATTTCAGTCTTTATGTTCGATGGCGTTTTGCTATCCATCGGATAAACTGTGTTGATGTCTTCGATGGAATTTTGCTTATATTTTTTTACCGGAAAAACTTTTTTGGCTGTATCGACTACTACGGTTTCATCTTCGGGTAAATTTATGTTGGCTAAAACAGTTGGCTCCAAACTTATGAGTGCATAAGCCGAACCAACAACTAACAGGGTTAAAATCAGGATATAGAAATATTTTATCATTTACAAATTGGTGTTCCGAGTATTCTTTTTTTTTAAATCGGGAAAATAATTTTGATAATTACATCATTTTAAGAGCCGTTTTTATTAATTGCTCTACCCGCAAGTTTGGTTCGTTTTTTAGTATTTGTTCTACCGCTTTTTGCGATGCGTTGGCGGCAAAACCAAGCATTACCAAAGCCGAAACTGCCTCTTCTTTCACCGGATTATTTACAGCTAACGAAAATTGCCCACTGCTATTTGCACCAGCCACTTTCAGAATTTTATCTTTTAAATCCACAATAATGCGTTGAGCCGTTTTAATGCCTATGCCCTTTATGCCATTTAGCGCCGTTACGTTTCCGGTTGCTATCATGTCCTGAATTTCATGCGTGGAATACGACGACATAATCATGCGCGCCGTATTGGCTCCAATGCCCGAAACCGAAATCAGCAGCAAAAACAGTTGACGTTCAGCCTGATTCATAAATCCGTACAAAATGTGCGCATCTTCGCGAATGGCTTCGAAAATAAACAAGCGAGCAGACTTTTCAGCATTCAAAGTGGTATAAGTTGGCAAGGTAATTTGAATGGAATATCCCACACCACCCGCATCGATAACTACAAAAGCCGGTGTAAGTTCGGCAATTTCTCCTTTTATATAATCGTACATTTTTGAAATTTGAAATTAGAAGTTAGAAATCAGAAAATTGCCCCAAATCCGTCAGCGTTCAACTGAGCTCACGCCGAAGTCTGACGGAGCTTAAAGAAAATACCATAAATAGTAATTTACTCCCTTTCAGGGGTCATAGGCAGACTTAATTATTTTTGATTTTTAACTTGCAAATATACTCATTTTTTTTTACGGCTAAAACGTTAAATTTTAAAAGCTGAGTAATGTGTTTATTAACGCAGTTTTTGTTCAAAAAGTACAAATGCTTTGTTAAAAATAAGGGTAGGCCTGCAATTTTAATTACCTTAGCTTATTACTTTTTCTTTGAGCAATGCAAATTCTACCACTTCCATTATATCGCTTACAAAATGAAATTTTAATCCTTTCAGGTATAGCGGTTTAATTTCGTCAATGTCCTTTTTATTATCCACACACAGTATAATATCGGTAATGCCAGCACGTTTGGCAGCCAGAATTTTTTCTTTAATTCCGCCAACCGGCAATACTTTTCCACGTAGGGTAATTTCGCCGGTCATGGCTAAATTGTTCCGCACTTTACGTTTGGTAAATGCCGATGCGAGTGCTGTAACCATAGTTATACCTGCCGATGGACCATCTTTGGGAATAGCACCTTCGGGCACATGTACGTGCACATTCCAATCGTCGAATAGCAGTGGGTCGATACCTAATTTTTTGGCATGTGATTTAATGTATTCGAGTGCCAGTACGGCAGATTCTTTCATTACATCGCCCAAATTACCGGTAAGTGTAAGTTTTGGGGCTTTGCTTTTGCTTAGGCTCGATTCTACAAATAATATTTCGCCACCAACTTGCGTCCACGCCAAGCCTGTAACTACGCCAGCATATTCGTTGCCCTGATATTTATCCCGACTAAATCGTGGAGCTCCTAAATATGTTTTTAAGTCGTCGATGCTTATTTCGGTGTTGTATTTTTCGTTGGTAGCCACCATTTTAGCTACTTTTCGCATAAGCGATGCTATTTGTCGACTCAACGAGCGCACACCCGATTCGCGTGTGTACAAATCAATAAGTTGAGCTAAAACCGATTTAGTTAATTGAACGTGTTCGGCTTTTAAACCATGATTTTCTAATTCTTTAATAATAAGATGTTTACGTGCTATTTCAATTTTTTCTTCCTGTGTATATCCGCTGACTTCAATCAGTTCCATGCGGTCGAGTAGGGGATGCGGAATGGTATTCAGGTTGTTGGCAGTGGCAACAAATAATATTTTTGATAGGTCGTAATCTATATCTAAATAATTGTCGTGAAAAGTACTATTCTGTTCGGGGTCAAGCACTTCGAGCAATGCCGACGAAGGGTCGCCTTTGTAATCGGCATTTACCTTGTCAATTTCGTCGAGCACAAAAACCGGATTAGAAGTTTCTACTTTCTGAATATTTTGCATTATTCGTCCGGGCAATGCACCAATGTAAGTTCTACGGTGTCCGCGAATTTCGGCTTCATCGTGCAAGCCACCCAACGAAATACGTGCGTATTTACGATTCAGTGCACGGGCTATCGATTTTCCAAGCGAAGTTTTACCAACTCCAGGAGGTCCGTAGAGGCATAGTATGGGCGATTTCATATCACCTTTCAGTTTCAAAACCGCTAAATGTTCTATGATTCGGTCTTTTACATTTTCGAGTCCAAAATGGTCTCCATCAAGTACTTTGCGTGCGTTTTTCAGGTTGAAATTATCTTTGCTAAATTCGTTCCAAGGCAAATTTAGTAGGGCTTCAATATAATTCAACTGTGTGGAATAATCGGGCGAATGCTGGCTGGTGCGTTCTAATTTTTTCAGTTCTTTGTCAAAAATCTTTGTAATTGGCTCTCCCCATTTTTTGCCGGCTGCTCGCTGTTTAAAATCCTGTACATCCAATTCGGGCGAACTTCCACCCAATTCGTTTTGAATGGTTTTCATCTGCTGTTGCAGGAAGTATTCACGTTGCTGCTGGTCGATACCCTCTTTTGCTTTATTTTGTATCGACATTTTTAGCTCCAACAATTGCGATTCTTTATTGAGTTGCTGCAAAAGCTGATAACCACGTTCCAAAACATCATCTGTTTCGAGCAGGTTCATTTTTTCAATTACGTTTAATCCAAAATTGGTTGAAACATAATTGATTAGAAAATTCGGATTTTCAATATTGCGTATGGCAAACGAAGTTTCGGGAGGTAAAACTCCAGAATTGTTAATTATTGTAATTGTAATGTCTTTAACCGACGATATAAGTGCCTGATAAACACTATTATTGGTGTCTTCGGGCGATATTTCGGGTAAAGTATATATTTTAGCCCTTATATAAGGTTTAGCCGAAATCTGCTCACCGAGTCGAAAACGTTTTTTCCCTTCGAGAATAACCGTAGTAGAGTTATCGGGCATTTCGAGTATGCGAATGATTTGTGCTACTGTGCCAGTCTGAAACAGCTGGTCGATGGTAGGGTCTTCCGATTTTTTGTCAATTTGTGTACAAACACCGATATATTTTTTGTTTTCATGTGCCGTTCGCAATAGTTTTAACGACTTAGAACGAGCCACCGACACCGGAATCAAAACACCGGGGAAAAGTACCATATTTCGCAAGGGTAAAATGGCTAAAACTTCTCCTTCGGCAATTTCAATATCCGACGAACGCTCATCGAGCGAAATTATTGGAAATACTTCAGCCGATTCCATCATGCTATCACCAAAAAAATTGTCAAATTGGTTATTCATTCGTTTTTTTTATAGATTTTTCTGCCAATATGGCAATAGTTGTAAAAATTATTAGTGGGTATCCATTATTTCAATCATTATGCCACAATGCAAAATATCAAAGAAGAGTGATAATATAGTAGTAAATAAGCATATCCGCAACTACAAGTTTACTTACCGTGCCAACAATAAAACCTAAGTGTATAGTCTGTTGTTAAAAAAA
>DYSC01000216.1 GCA_020726365.1 Porphyromonas sp. | reverse complement strand
TTGTTTATATAGTGCTGGAACTCCATTTATCTCTTTATCCATAAAGTACATAGTAATACCCCTTATGCTACATCATCTAGATCTATAACTGTAGGCTTTAATCTTCTTTTATTAATTCGTAGTTTAGATGGAGTAGTTAGTTCAATTGATACTATTTTAGAATTAGCATTAATGAAGTCAAGATATTCACCATCTTGATAGCTCTTTAGTATCTTCTCTTTATCTAGTACCTTTTTGTAGAATCCTTGATTGATAAACTCATCTTCATCAATAGATACAAAGTGGTATTTACTTATAACAGTTGGGGTAGTTGTAGTAATAGAACTAATACCACCACCTTCTACTTTACTAATTCCATATTCATTAAATACTTCAGCACCTACTTCTATAGCTATATTCTTTGATAGCTTTAGTTTGAGTTTATATTCTTTTAGTTGTTCCATCTCCTCTTCTAGTAGTTCAATCTTCTCATCAATTGAAAGGATTGAATATCCTATATAATCACATTTATTCTGATAAGGTTTATTTGATTCTAGTATATTTCTATATTCATCTTTTAACCAATCTCTTGATGATTCACTTACCTCTTGTACTGCTGTTTCAAATCTATTTCGTAGTAGTTTCATATTATGCTCCTATAGGGTTATTGTAATTTATATTGTTAGCACTTTTATAAGTGATACTATTAGCTCCAACTAACAGCTTCACTTTATCTCGTACAACTTTGAATGGTTGTTTTAATGATGATTTTCTTGTAGCTAATTTCATCATGCAGCATCTTTGTTATTTAATAGCTCTTTAGATACAATAACATCCTTGACGGTTAGAGGTTTGTTAAAACTTCTTTCCATATTATTAATATCAAACTCACTAATATCTTTAGCAACTAAGTTCTCATAAACAAACTCCATAAACCAATTGTAATACTCCATATCTACCTCTTGTTTATATAGTAGATCTTCTTTTATTTTTGACATCGTTTTATCCTCCTTATATATGTAGGATTATGATTAGCTAACATTAGCAACAGTAATTTGATTGTTATAGTTTAAGCTCATCACGGAGCAGTAACTATTAGTTATATATAGTGGCTAGTCTTACCAAATGTGGGGAACTCCCTATAGAGAATAGTTATTTACTAAAAATGGACAATATTGACCATTATTATTTATTAGTTCGACACAACCTACTAGTGATTGGTTATTTGGCCTGTGAGAGTAGGCAAATTCGACGAGGAATGGTTTGTTTATCAACCTAAGTAAGTAGTTGAACTTCTTTTATTTTTAGCTTCAAGGTATCTAGAAATCATCCATGATACTCATATATGTCAGATCCAATAGCATCATATGCACCATCAAGTTCAAGGTCTCTTCCAACTGAGTAGTAATCTATATTGTTAGCTATTATTGGTGGAATTGCATTAAGATCATAACACTCAGATATATACTCATATGCTATATCCTCTAATGTGCTGTTTTCATATACTCTTACTTCACCACTTTTGTAGTAAGCATCAATAAGATCAGTAGCTATATTAAAGTCAAGTAGATACTTAATAGCTTTTAAGGTTGTGGTATCTAGAGTTCCAATATATAGTAGCTCTTCATTTAGCTTGTATATATCTTCATATTCACTAATAGTAGATAATGAAATATAATCCCATTCATAATCACTTATGAACCACTCTTCATGATTAAAGCCATCTACTGCTTCTTCTCCATTAGCTAGTATCTCTTTTATCTTAGATGTAAGTTCTTTAGTAGCTAGAGGTAAAGTTACCCATTCCCCACAAAGTACACCATTGTTGTATGCAGCTAAGTCTGTGATGTAAACTTTTAGCATCTGTTTCTCCTTCTATTGGTAGTTAGTTTATACTCATTTCGGAGTTACCAAATATGGGGAATATCATATAGATACTAATTCAATAAAGAGAATGTGAACGAAAGTGAACTACAAAAAAGCGAAAGCTTTTTATTCACTACAATAATAAGCGAAGT
>DYSC01000215.1 GCA_020726365.1 Porphyromonas sp. | reverse complement strand
ATAACGAAGCCATAATACGCACCTAAGCACATTGGCTGGCTGACGTGCATTTAGCCTCAGCCGTTACCGCCAAGTGTAGGAAACAGGAACGACAGACAGAAAATATACCTGATTGAACGACCCCGAAAAGAGAATTTTTTACCTGAAATTTTAAGCGAAGATGAGATAACAGCCATTCTTAAATCAATAACAAACATAAAGCACTTATAATGACCATTTATTCGGGCGGTCTGCGTATAAGTGAACTTATTAATTTAAAAGTGAAAGATATTGATAGCGACCGGATGCAAATTAGAGTTGAGCAAAGCAATTGTGCCGTTTTGGCTATAAAAAAACCTGATTTGACCGTTTTGGGGCTATTTTGCTGCAAGTTGGGTTAAAAATATTTTGTGTAAATTTGCGAACAATCTCTTAATAATAAAACAATCTGTGTAATGACCAACGACATATTAATAGACGTACAACACGTATCCAAGCGCTTCTGCAAAGACCTTAAGCGCTCTATGCGATACGGATTTATGGATTCTCTCCGCTCCATTGGCGGGCAGGATGCCACTGCCACCGAACTTCGCAATGACGAGTTATAAATATTATTTACTAACTTTGCAACTAAATATACAAATAATAGAATATATTAAAACAAGAATAAATTCAAATGGAATTTAAAACCGAAATAAAACCCAAAAACAAGCTTTTAGAAGTCGATTTTAAAGAAATCTGGCGTTACCGCGATTTATTTACAATGTTCGTAAAACGCGATATTATTACTTCGTACAAACAAACGATTCTTGGACCACTGTGGTTTTTTATACAGCCTGCAATAACTACATTAATGTATATGATTGTATTTGGTCGAATTGCCAAAATACCGACTGACGGTTTACCTGGACCCATGTTTTATTTAGCAGGAATTACTATCTGGCAATATTTTTCTACTTGCATCACAAGTACTTCAAGCACTTTTATTGCTAATCAAGGTATTTTTGGAAAAGTATATTTTCCGAGAATAATCGTTCCGCTTTCTACAGTAACTTCCAATTTAATTCGTCTGCTTATTCAACTCAGTTTATTTATAATAGTTTATATATATTATATAGTTATTGGTGTTCATGTCGCACCCAATTGGTATATTTTTATATTTCCCATATTAATTATAATGCTTGCCGGACTGTCGCTTGGGTTTGGTATCATCATATCGTCGATGACCACCAAGTACCGCGATTTAACATTGCTATTTGGATTTATTGTACAACTTTGGATGTATGCCACTCCTATAATATATCCTTTAAGTACAATGCCTGCTGACAAACAATGGATTATGGCGCTTAACCCTATCACTTCTATTATTGAAGCCTTTAAATATGGTACTATGGGTGTTGGCACTTTTAGTTGGGAGATGTTAGGTTACAGTTTTGGATTTATGGTGGTTCTATTATCAATTGGTGTAGTAGTATTTAACAAAGTGCAACGTAGTTTTATGGACACAGTCTGAAAAATACAAATCACACGAATTTATAACGAATTTTACTAATTAATATTTATGATACTTCGAGACTTCATGCATTTAGCTTTTCCGAGATAAATTGCTGAATTCAAATAATTAATCTAAATTCGCAAAATTCGTATTAATTTTATAAATTTGCATTATTATGGATATAATATTTAAGGAAGAAAGTTACAAAATAATTGGTTCCTGTATGAAAGTACAAATGCAACTTGGAGCTGGTTTTCTTGAATCTGTCTATCAAGAGGCTTTGGAAAAGCAATTTATAAAAGATGGAATTCCATATATACGCGAAAAAATATTGAAAATTCAATTTGATGGAGATAATCTAAAAAAACTTTTAAGGCTGACTTTGTTTGTTTTGATAAAATAATTGTAGAGCTTAAAGCATCAAATTTTTTACACAATGATAACTTTTTACAAACTCAAAACTATCTGAATGCAACAACGTTTCAATTAGGCTTACTTGTAAATTTTGGTGAGCCAAGCCTTAAATATAAAAGAGTACTTAATATCAAAAAATTTTAATT
>DYSC01000074.1 GCA_020726365.1 Porphyromonas sp. | reverse complement strand
CTTTTTGGCAGTTTGTGCTATGGATTGAATTTGTGAAAATGTGTCAGCACCTATAGTTTAAAACCGAACTACCCTTTTTATCCAAAGGTAAGTTCGGTTTTTTTTTATGTCTATTCGGGATGCGATTCAGGGTCGTATTCCGATTTTTTTTTGTTAAAATAATACTATTTTGATATGAGCTTTTGCTAATATAATAAATTGTATTACTTTTGTGTGCGCACACGGTTTTTCATAATATATAATGTGTGTGCAGTCAAGTTGCTGATTTTATGGTTTTTATTGGTGAAATCTGAAATTATGCTTTGGTTTTGAAATAACGTATTTATTACGCCGGATAAATCAATAATTTAGTACACAGTATTGAAATATCAAACATTCAGCGCATCCGTATTATTCCCCCTTTGGGGGTTAGGGGGCAGATATTAAAATAGAATAATATGAAAAACTTTTTGGACGAAAATTTTTTGTTACAAACTGATACTGCTCAAAAGCTTTATCACGAACATGCTGCAAAACAACCAATTATCGACTATCATTGCCATTTAGTGCCTTCGATGGTTGCCAACGATCATCAGTTTAAAACTATAACCGAGGCATGGTTGGGAGGCGATCATTACAAATGGCGAGCAATGCGTACAAACGGTGTAAGCGAAGATTTTATTACCGGTAAAAATGCTTCCGATTGGGAAAAATTTGAAAAATGGGCTGAAACAGTTCCATATACCATGCGCAATCCTCTTTATCATTGGACGCATTTGGAACTAAAAACCGCCTTTGGAATCGAAAAATTACTTTCGCCCAAAACTGCCCGCGAAATTTTCGACGAGTGTAATGCAAAACTGCAATCGCCCGAATTTTCGGCCCGTAATCTTATGCGTCATTACAAGGTAGAAGCGGTTTGTACGACCGACGACCCTATTGATACTTTAGAGCACCATATTAAAACACGTGAAGATGGTTTTGAAATAAAAATGTTGCCAACATGGCGCCCCGATAAGGCTATGGCGGTTGAAGTTTCTGAAAACTTTATTAGTTACATCGAACAGCTATCCGAAATTTCTGAAATTAAAATTTCGTCGTTCGATGATATGATTTTGGCACTTCGCAAACGTCAGGATTTTTTTGCTGAGCAGGGCTGTAAACTTTCCGACCACGGCATTGAAGAATTTTATGCCGAAGATTATACGGAGGCTGAAATTAAGGCAATTTTTAATAAAGTGTATGGTGGAAAAGCGTTGGCGCACGACGAAATTCTGAAATTCAAATCGGCTATGATGGTTATTTTTGCCGAAATGGATTGGGAAAAAGGTTGGACACAGCAATTTCATTATGGTGTAATTCGTAATAATAATACGCGCTTATTCAATAAGTTAGGCGCCGATACCGGTTTCGATTCTATTGGTACTTTTAGCACGGCGAAAGCGCTCTCGAAGTTTTTGAATCGTTTGGATTCGCAGGATAAGCTTGCTCGTACTATTTTATACAATATTAATCCTTCTGAAAATGAAATGATTGCCACTATGATAGGTAACTTTCAGGATGGCTCTGTAGCAGGCAAAATACAGTTCGGATCGGGTTGGTGGTTTCTCGACCAAAAGGATGGTATGGAAAAACAAATGAATTCACTATCAGTATTAGGTTTATTGAGCCGCTTTGTGGGTATGCTTACCGATTCGCGTAGTTTCCTTTCGTACCCACGCCATGAATATTTCCGCCGTACCTTGTGCAATTTGGTTGGTAATGATGTTGAAATGGGATTATTACCACATAAGGAAATGGAATTTATTGGTCAGATGATTGAGAATATTAGTTATTACAACGCGAAAAATTACTTTAAATTTTCATGACCTCACCCCCTAACCCTTCTCCTCAAGGAGAGGGATTTAGGGTGAGGTAATAGATTGCAAATTATTGTATTTATATACAGTAAGTATGTATTTCTATGCATAAATTACCAAATCGACTTAATATTTTTAAAATCCTTTTGGAAGCTAAAAAAAATCGTTGTATCTTTGGTCGACCAATTAAAAAAAATAAAAAAATAATCACTTTTATAGGAAATGAGTAAGAAAATTGTAACATTAGGAGAAATTATGCTTCGATTGTCAACTCCGGGCAATACACGTTTTGTACAATCGGATGTATTTGATGTAGTATATGGTGGCGGCGAAGCTAACGTAGCAGTAAGTTGTGCCAACTACGGACATGATGCCTATTTTGTATCGAAATTGCCAAAACACGAAATCGGTCAGTCGGCTGTAAATGCATTGCGAAAATATGGTGTGAAAACCGATTTTATTGCTCGTGGTGGCGACCGTGTGGGTATTTATTACCTCGAAACCGGTGCTTCGATGCGTCCGAGTAAGGTTATATACGACCGCGCTAATTCTGCTATTGCCGAAGCCAACGTATCGGATTTCGATTTCGATGCCATTATGCAAGGTGCTGATTGGTTTCACTGGTCGGGTATTACGCCTGCCATTTCGGATGCAGGTGCCGAACTTACAAAATTAGCTTGCGAAGCGGCTAAACGTCATGGTGTTACAGTGTCGGTGGATTTGAATTTCC
This sequence comes from Porphyromonas sp., assembly GCA_020726365.1. GTDB lineage: Bacteria > Bacteroidota > Bacteroidia > Bacteroidales > Paludibacteraceae > Paludibacter. The sequence goes on along the minus strand of DYSC01000074.1, from coordinate 8,828 downwards.
GCAAAAAATTGTGGAATAGTCAAAAAGCACAATTCATTATGCGTCCGTTGATGCAATATGTTGATGTTTGTATTGGTAATGAGGAAGATGCGGAACTTTGCTTAGGTTTTAAACCAGATGCTGATGTAGAAGGCGGACATACCGATGCCGAAGGTTACAAAAGTATTTTTATGCAAATGTCCGAAGAGTTTGATTTTAAATATGTAATTTCTACCTTACGCGAATCATTCTCAGCAACTCACAATGGTTGGAAAGCCATGATTTACGATGGAAAAGAGTTTTACACTTCGAAACGTTATGATATTGAACCAATTATCGACCGAGTTGGTGGTGGTGATTCATTTTCTGGTGGTATAATTCATGGTTTGTTGACCAAACCAAATCAGGGCGAAGCGTTGGAATTTGCAGTGGCTGCTTCGGCATTGAAACACACTGTAAATGGTGATTTCAACTTAGTTTCAATTGAAGAAGTAGAAGCGTTAGCCGGAGGAGATTCGAGCGGTAGAGTACAGAGGTAGTAAACTGCTCCTAACCCATCCCGCCCAAAGTGGGATAAATTGCGGGGAACTAAGTTACTACTTATCTGATGGTTTGATATTTTAAACAAAATAATACTAACATCTCTTATTCCCCTTTAGGGGTTAGGGGCTATTATAAAAATTATGAAATTCTCAAAATTACAAGTTCTTTCAGTCATGAAAGAAACCGGCATGGTTCCGGTATTTTATCATAGCGACATTGAAGTTGCCAAAAATGTGTTAAAAGCCTGTTATGCAGGTGGTGTTCGTGCATTTGAGTTTACAAATCGTGGCGATTTTGCACAAGAGGTTTTTAGTGAGTTATCAAAATTTGCAACCAAAGAATGTCCTGAAATAATTATGGGTATTGGTTCAATTGTTGACGCTCCTACGGCTGCACTTTATATTCAGATGGGAGCTAATTTTATCGTTGGTCCGTTATTTAACCCCGAAGTGGCAAAAGTGGCTAACCGCCGCTTAATTCCTTACGCACCCGGCTGTGGTTCGGTTACCGAAGTTGGTTTTGCTCAGGAAGCAGGTTGTGATATTTGCAAAGTATTTCCGGGTGATGTGTTAGGTGCCGGTTTTGTAAAAGGTTTGAAAGCACCCATGCCATGGTCGAATCTGATGGTGACTGGCGGTGTAAAACCCGAAGAAGTCAATCTGAAATCATGGTTCGATGCCGGTGTTACCTGTGTGGGCATGGGCTCTAACCTTTTTCCTGTCGAAATGATGGAAGCGGGCGATTGGACCGGAATTACCAAACTTTGTGCAGATGCACTGAATATTATTCAGAAAGTGAAAAAATAAATTTCTATATTAGCACATTGGCATATTATAATAACTTCTAATTTTAAATACATGAGTACACTCGGAAAAATGAACGAAAAAATGACGCAATACAGATGGACAATAGTCGCCATGCTGTTTTTTGCAACAACTGTTAATTACCTCGATCGACAGGTACTTTCGCTTACATGGAAAGATTTTATTGCGCCTGAATTTCATTGGACTAATACCGACTATGGCACCATAACTTCTTTATTTTCATTATTTTATGCTGTTAGTATGTTGCTAGCAGGAAGATTTGTGGATTGGATGGATACGAAAAAGGGTTTTATGTGGGCAATTTTTGTGTGGTCGATAGGTGCTGTACTTCATGCATTCTGCGGCATCGCTACTTCAGGAATTATTACCGGAAATTGGTTTGTTGGTTTTGAAGAAGCACGTCATATAATTGGAGGTGTACAGAATGTTGCTACTGTTTTAAATATCAGTGTTGTACTTTTCATTTTTGCCCGTTTGGTATTGGCAATAGGTGAGGCAGGAAACTTTCCTGCTGCAATTAAAGCTACAGCAGAGTATTTTCCTAAAAAGGATCGCGCCTTAGCAACCAGTATTTTCAATGCTGGTGCTACTGTGGGTGCATTGGCTGCTCCTATTACTATTCCGATAATTGCCAAATACTGGGGTTGGGAATCAGCCTTTGTTGCAATTGGTGCACTTGGGTTTATCTGGATGGGCTTTTGGCAGTTTGGCTATCAAAAACCGGATAAGCACCCAAGAGTAAATAAAGCCGAACTCGACTATATTAATCAAGATCAGATTAACGCCGTTGGTGGCGAAGAAGCTGCTCGTAAAGCCGATGCTAAGAAAATTGGTTTTGGTAAAATTCTAAAATTTAAACAAACGTGGGCGTTTGCTTTTGGTAAATTTATGACTGATGGCGTGTGGTGGTTTTATCTATTCTGGACTCCAGCTTACCTAAGCTCTGTTTACGGAATGGAATCGTCGGACTCCGGCGCTCAGATAGCTTTATTTGTGCTGTATATGATTACTTTACTGTCAATTATTGGAGGCTGGCTACCATCTTATTTTGTGAATAAAAAAGGTATGGATCCCTATGCAGGCCGTATGAAATCGATGTTGATTTTTGCATTTTTCCCGTTGTTAGCATTATTAGCTCAACCGCTTGGTGCTATCTCGTATTGGTTTCCGGTAATAATTATCGGTATTGCCGGTGCAGCCCATCAAGCTTGGTCGGCAAATATATTTTCAACTATTGGTGATATGTTCCCTAAAAGTGCAATTGCTACTGTTACAGGTATTGGTGGTCTTGCAGGAGGTTTAGGCTCCGTTATTATCAACAAAGGCTCAGGTGTGCTTTTTGATTATGCTGGAACTACAAACATGCAATTTCTTGGTTTTGAAGGCGAAAAAGCCGGATATTTGATTGTTTTTTCGTTTTGTGCAGTAGCCTATTTAATAGGTTGGATAGTAATGAAAACCATGGTCCCAAAATATAAACCAATTATAATGGAATAATAATCAGTATTTATAAACAAAAAAAGCGAATCAGAATTTATGTTCCGATTCGTTTTTTTTTGCAAAAAATTCAAAATTTACTTATTTCTTCCGTTTCCAAATCGGGTAATTGAATGTCTTCGTGTGTTGCCCAAATCACAAGTGGTTTGTTTTTAACAATATAGTCGTTTAAAAATTGCATAATCTTAATTTTCAATTTGTTATCAAGGCCGTTTAAAGGCTCGTCGAGTAGGAGCATGTCGGCATTTGCAACTAAAGCCCGAGCCAATGCCACACGTTGTTGTTGCCCGCCACTTAGTTCGTTTGGGAATTGATGCAAGTTTTCAGTAAGTTCTAATTTTTCTATTACTTCCTGTATCTCTTCAGCAGTGAGCGAATTTTTAATTTTCCGATTCGAAAGTACAAAGTGAATATTTTCATCCACAGTAAGCCAATTGCAAAGTCTTCCATCCTGAAATGAGTAAGCTATTGAAAAACAGTTCCGGCTTTTCAATTTACCCGAATCCGGTTTTATACTACCTGATAATAAGCGAAGTAATGTGGTTTTTCCTTTACCGGATGGCGCTTTTAGTAAATAAACTTTTTCGGATGTAAACTGAAAATCAGCGTTTTTGAACAAGTGATTGTCCAGAAATGATTTAGTTAAGTTGCTGAATGTAATTTCTTTTGTAGATAAATTTCTTTCCGAAACATGGTGCTGCTTAAAAGTGGACTTATGGAATTTTGTAAAACGTATTTTCGAAAGTAAATGTATCGAAATATCAAAAATATAGCTTACAACTACTGCTGCCAGCGTCCATGCGAAAAGTTCGGAAACATTGAGGTAGACATGTGCCAATTTCATGCCGCTACCAATGCCATGAAGCGGTTGAGCCAGTACCTCGCCAATAATTATTGCCCGCCAACCAAAACCTAAAGCTGTACTTAGTCCACCAATAATCAGTGGTTTAGCCGATGGCAGATAAATTTTCCGAAATGTATACCAAGGCGAAAATCCATATACGGTAGACATTTCAATCAGACGACTATCGACATGTTCAAAACCATTTACAACCGATTGATAAAGCACCGGAAACATGGTAAGCAATGCTATAAAAACAGGTAATTGAGTTGGCGAAAACCACAATAATGCAACGAGAACTACCGAAATAACAGGTACAGAGCGAATTATAACAATATACGGATGTAAAAACTTTTTCCAAAAAGGAAAATGAACAGCTACGGATCCGGTAAAAAGTGATAGTAAAAAAGATAATGCGAAACCTACAAAACCTCTGAAAATAGTAGCTGCAAGTGCTTCGTAAAAACCGCTGTTTGTAATTAATCGAAAACTTTCAACAAAAAGCAAGTCGAGTGTTGGGAAAATGGCATAATAACCTACCGTGATAGCCACAATTTGCCACAAAAATAAAATTGTAACAATTGAGAGCAAAGTGGGCAGGTGTTTCTTTATCATAAATCTCTTGTAACTCGTAACTATAAACTTGTAACTAATAATTCTACTGCGGTTGATAAATGAAATTACGATCGGGCATTTTTCCGCCAATGGTTGCCGGATTAAATTCATAAAAAATTTCGAGGTATTTTTTTATTTCCTGCTCAATAGCGAATGATGACACGTAGCGAATATTGCAAAACGGGAGCGATGCCAACGCAATAGATTCGTTGGTAACTATCTGACGTTCAACAAGAAGTTTAGCTGTTTTTTTGGGCTGCTCGTTTACTAAATTACAACTTGTAGAATAGGCTTCGCAAATTTCGTGCATCGTGGTGGGGTAATCGCGCGAAAACTCGTTGCGAACAACAAATGCTGTTTGTGTGAAAATATCCTTGTCGGAGTTGTCAAAATATTCCTGTAGATTAAGCTTCGCAATCACATGTATATCAGTGCTTTTGCTTTGTAGTAAACTCACTATTGGCTCCGATATTACGGCAATTTTTACCCGTGCATTTAGCAATGCCATTGCAAGGTCGTTATTATTTGTAAAGCTGTAATCAATTTGTACGTTGTCGATGTTTTTTTGTTCCAAAAATCGTTGCAACAACACATCAGGGGTTGCACCCTGACCAAAAACCGAGATTTTTTCACCCATTAAATCACCTATATTTTGCGTGTTAATCGTGTTGGAAACAATGTAAAGTGTACCCCATACAGGGCAAGCTACCATGCTGTAGTTGATGTTTTTGTTGTATAAATTGGCGGCCATAACGGTAGGTAAAACAGCAAACTCGAGTTCGTTTTTCAACATCATAGCCTGTATTTGTTGCGGGTCGCTTTTCATTACAAATTCAATCCGCTTTCCTTCAATCAGTGGTGGATTATCCATCAAATGTGCAAAACTTATTACTGTTGGTCCTTGTAGTACGCCAATTCGAATTACATCGAGTGTTTTTTTTGTGCATGAGTTTAGACCCAAAAGCAGGAAAAAAATGATTGTATTGGTGAAAAAACTGACTTTTTTCATGGAATTAATGTGATGATTTAGTTAATGTCTTATTTTTTTGAGTTTTATTACCGTGATTTCGGGATTAAGTCCGATTAACAATGGCAATCCGATAAAACCGATTCCACGCGATACGTAAATTTTTTGATTCTCTTTTTCGTAAAGTCCATTATATTGTTTGTATAAAAATACAGCCGGTGAATATACTTCACCATTCACCTGAATGCCCATTTGTGCAGCGTGTGTATGTCCCGAAAGGGTTAAATCAATATTGGTTTGCGGCAAAATCTCCATTTCCCAATGCTCGGGATTATGACTTAAAAGTAACTTAAATAATTTATTATCAACGTTTTTTAATGACGCTGAAAGATTTGAATAGTTTTTATGTGCCTTTTTGCTGAAATTTTCAACTCCAATTAAAGCAATGCTATCGTTGTTTTGTTTTAAATAGGTCGATTCGTTATTTAATAGCCGAAATCCAAACTTTTCGAACGAATTCTTAATCTGTTTTAGGTTTTCCGACTTTGCTTCGGTCGATTTCCACACAGTATAGTCGCCATAATCGTGATTTCCCAACACTGCAAATTTACCATTTTTTGCTTTTATACGCAAAAATATAGTATCGAATCTATTCATTTCATTTGCAAAGTTATTGACCATGTCTCCTGTAAATACAACTAAATCAGGTGATTGTTGATTTATAGAATCAACAATATTTTTATAGAATTTTAGGTCGTTAGGTCGGCTGCCAAGATGTGCATCCGAGAATTGTACAATGGTAAAATTGTGAAAGCTATCCGGTAAATTTTCAAAAGCAATTTCAATATTAGTCACTTTGATACGATTTGGAGTAACAAAAGCGCCATAAAAAAGCAGAAACAGATAGAATGAAATAAGCAGGAGGCAGACATTATTTATGGTTTGTTTATTGAATCGTGATTTTTGTTTTACGAAATTAGAAATAAAGCACAGTAGCTTTGGGATGTAAATGGCTAAAAACAACATGTTGAACCACATGATAAATAAAGGTAGTTTCGGTGTGGAAAAAAGCTGATAGAAAAATTTTACCCATGTAAATCCGGCAATAAATAACGCTCCGGGTAGAAAAATGTATATTGTGTTTATAAATATACTTTTTTTTGATTGTTTATACAATAATAAATCAATTGTAAAGGTAAGGGCTACCAAAAGTATATAAATCTCCGTGTATAATTTCATAGGATATTGATATTTACTTAATTATTTATAGTTAATTGCCGTGTATTGTAATCATATATTATTAAAATGTCCATAATTTATTCAATTAGATAGCACAAAGCCGGAAAATGTGTGTTTTTTTTATTTTAAAAATACAAATATATGAAAGTTTTTTCGTAAATTTGTGCTCGAAAAAATCTGGATACTATTTAGCTACAATATGTCACAATTCCTTTTTGTTGCAATTATTAGCATACTCGTTGTCGACTTTGGTCTCGAGCGGTTTTTAGCCCACTTGAATATCAAAAATTCGAAGCTCCTACTTCCTTCTATTCTTTCCGATATTTACGATACTGAAAAATACGCTAAACAGCAGGATTATTTTCGTACCAATACGCAATTTGGTATGCTTACTTCTACTTTCAGCTTTTTGATTACGATTGCCATGTATGCTTTTGGTGGTTTTGGTTGGCTCGACAGCGCACTTCAACCCCTGATTACGCACGAAATTTTACGCTCATTGGCATTTTTTGGAATAATATTTTTGGCAAATGACTTGCTAACAACTCCTTTTTCGTGGTACGATACTTTTGTAATCGAAGAACGTTTTGGATTCAACAAAGTTACGCCAAAAATATTTATATTGGATAAATTAAAAGGGTATTTACTAACTATAATTATTGGCGGAGGACTTTTATTCGCTATTATCTCAATATATTATCTTTCGGCATCTTATTTTTGGTTGATTGCATGGAGTGTGGTAACTGTTTTTAGTCTGTTTATGAGTATGTTTTATTCAGAATTGATAGTGCCGCTATTTAATAAGCAAACGCCGCTACCCGATGGTGAACTGCGCACCGAAATTGAGAAGTTTGCTGCCAAAGTCGATTTTAAATTAAAAAATATATTTGTAATCGATGGCTCAAAACGTTCGACAAAAGCAAATGCATATTTCACGGGTTTTGGTCCGAAAAAACGTATTGTACTGTACGATACCTTGATGGATAAAATGACTACCGACGAAATTGTTGCGGTATTAGCGCACGAAGTGGGACATTATAAACACAAACATACATTGAAGACCATGTTTGTTTCGTTGCCAACTTCATTGTTGTTATTTTATTTACTTGGCTTAATACTTAAAAGTGATGCATTGGCGCAGGCTTTAGGAGGTACAACGGCTAATTTTCATCTGAATGTGTTGGCTTTTGGTATTATTTATTCGCCGGTTTCGTTGTTACTCGATTTGGCTACAAACCAACTTTCGCGCAAATACGAATATCAGGCAGATAATTATGCTGCAAAATACGGATTTGGTTCGCAGTTGATTTCTGGTTTGAAAAAACTGTCGGCTACATCCTTAAGTAATTTGATGCCACATCCGTTGTATGTATTTTTCCATTATTCGCATCCAACACTTTATCAGCGGATAACGAATATTGTAAAAGAGCCCCCAACCCCTAAAGGGGCTTTATAGGGTCACTTAAAATTTTAAGGTTTATCATATAAATTGAGCTTCTTGCTACCCTTTAGGGGCTGGGGGCAGTAAAAAAAAACTTTATGCTTTTAGGAATAATGGGCGCTATGCCCGAAGAGATGAATAAAATTATTGCAGCCATAAGCGACAAGGAAATTGTGGAGTGTGGCAGTAGGATTTATTATAAAGGAAAACTACACGGACAAGACGTGGTGGCTGTTTTTTCGCGTTGGGGAAAGGTGGCTGCAGCTACTACTGCTACCAATATGATTTTGGAATTCAAGGTCGACCGTATCGTTTTTACGGGTGTGGCAGGGGCTATCTCGCCCGACTTGAATGTGGGAGATATTGTGATTGCACAGCGTTTGTTTCAGCACGATATGGATGCCCGACCGCTGATGCGGCGATTTGAAATTCCGCTAACCGGAAAAACATCATTCGAAGTTCCACATCAGAATGTAGATATAATGATAAAAGCCGTTCATAATTTTTTGAAAAACGACAAAGATTTTCGTAAAATATTGAGCGAACAAAATATACTTTATCCTAAATTACTTACCGGCGATATTGCCAGTGGCGACTTGTTTATTTCGAGCACCGCAATGAAAATGGCACTGATTAAAAATTTACCTTCGGTGGTTTGTGCCGAAATGGAAGGCGCTGCTGTAGCACAGGTTTGCGACGATTATGGTGTTCCATTAATAGTTGTGCGGGTAATTTCCGACTCGGCTGACGAAGAAGCACATGCTTCGGCAATTGGCTTTGTAAACCAACATGCAGGCGATTATTCACTTTCTATTTTGAAGGAATATATTCAGCTAATAAGTCTAAAGTCAAATGTCTGAAGTCTAAAGACGAAAGTTAAAT
>DYSC01000073.1 GCA_020726365.1 Porphyromonas sp. | reverse complement strand
TAATACAAAAGGCTGCAATGTTTAAGTTGCAGCCTTTTGTATTACAGTGATTTAATCTTCTTTTTTCTTTTTCTTAAAGAGCATGGTTACAAGTCCACTACCTGCTAAAATAGCCATAATGATTCCTCCATCGATTGGAACTGACATGCCACCGGTTGGGTCGGAGCCCGGGTGAGTGCCTTGGGCAAATATTAAGTTTACCATTAGTAATCCCACAAACATTAACACTACTTTTAGTGTCATGTTGCTGTACTTATTTATAATTGTTGGTTTCATATTCATTTTTATTTAATAATTATACGTTGCGAAATACCATAAGCACCAGCTGTGAGGCGGGCAATGTAGATACCTTTTAGGAGGTTAGGAGCCGCTGTAGTTATCGATTTACCATTAAACATAAACGAAGCTTGAATTTTTCCTGCCAAATCGAAAATCTGAAGTTCACCATTATCAGTTAATTTGCTGTCGATTATTAACTTATTGTCCTGATTAATAATTTTCAAATCATCGTTCTTTGTGTTTATCGTCGATGTTGTAGTGCCTGTGTTGCCAACAATTTTGAAGCGTTTTACGGGGTCGCTATCAGTTGAAGTAAATACATATTCAGAACCTGTGGCTGTAATATCAACTGTTTGGTTATTAGCTAAATCCATTAAATATAGCGATTGGTATTTATCGCTGATATTGGTGTGGTTGAATGTCAGTTTAAAGCTTTCTTCAGTGCCTTTTTGTACTCCGATATAAGCATCGTTAATGTTATTCAATACATTAATCTGATATATATCGTCGGTTCCGATACCATACAATTGCGATACATTGGCATTTCCTAACATTTTTGGTCCATCAAATCCGTTGTCAAATCCTTCGGTTGCATTGTCGTCGACAAATACCCACATTCTGTCCGAGAATTGCGTTCCTCTCAGGTCAATCATTGTACTTACTTTTGTGTCGACAGCTTTGGCACGTTGCTTTTGAGTATTCGATACAAGATTCGATTTGGCATACGATACTGAGCCAGTGTTAGCAGTTGCTTTTACAATAAATCCTTGCATACCAGCAATTTCGGCATCCACACCACCTGAACCTGCTGTGCCGGGAGTTAATACTTTATACGTACCTGGACCTTCGCCTGGTTCAGTTTCACCACTGCTTGTTACCCAATCGTTATATGTTCCTGTATTGTATAAGTAAACGGCTGCAAGTGTATTAGCTCCGAATTGCATATTCCTTACATCCATACTGGCAGTATAAGGATTGCTTAGTAAGTTTTGTCCTTTAAAATATGCGGTAGGAGTATATTGCAAGGTTTTGCTAAAGTCGGTTGTGTTTAATGTTCCGGTAAATGAGTATTTCCGATTATATTGGTTACAAATTTCGTAAGCAAGTCCCGGAGTTAATGTGGAAGTATTGTCCAACTGTAATGAAACATCTAAATTTGTACGTACCCAAACATTCCAATAGGATTCAACACTTTCTTCCCACGCACGTACATAAGCTATATTGCTGAAATAAGTACTGTACTGAAGTGTTGTTACCGGAATTCCCAAAAATTGCCATTTAAAACGACTACCTTCCGGATTGGAAGTATTCCATTCCGATTTCGAGAACATTTCAACAGTTGCCTGAGGAGTGCCACTTGCAAAAATTAACGAACCATTAGCCGAAATATCAGAATTATCGTCAATCGATTTTATCAAAATACCACTTGTGCCAGCATTGTTAGTTAACGTACCATCGACATCCATACTTACACCTTTGCTGATAGTTAAATTGCGCGAAGAGTTGATAGTCAGATTAGTAACATTATTAGAAGCCGTAAATGTACAGTTTCCATTAATAATTGGGCTGTCAGCTACGTTACCAAAACTACCTGTGCCTGTTGAGCCCGGAACTTGCAATACATTCCATTTTGTATTATCTTCCCAAACGCCTGTACCCGAAAAAATAGGAATATTTTCGTAATATAATTCGTTAGAATAAATAGTTCCGCATGCATTTGTTGCATAACCCCTAAAATAATATCTCGAACCTCTGGTTTGTCCGGTAATATTTCTATTAAATGAACCTGTTCCTGAGCCAGAAGCAACTTTATTAGTAGTACTATTACCTAACGAACTTCCAAGTTTAATTTGTGTTCCTCTTGCTGTAACTCCAGTTTTCGATGAACTGATAGTTGCTCCTATGGTAGCTGAGGTCAATCTAATTAAAGTTGCAGGAGCAGCTACAATGTTAGGAAGCGCACAGAGGTAAGGATTTTTAGTAGCTGTTGGAGTATAGTATCTCGGCATAGTGCCATTCAGATTGTATTCATATACTCTAAACCAATACTCGTTGGTGGAACTTGGAACTGTTACTGTTACACTCGATCCTGTACCGTTATATATAACTTGATATCCTGTTGGATTTCCTGTTGAATAGTCTGTATTTGCAGGGAATACATCATTATCTCCAGGTTCTGGAAAGCTGGGAGCAACATCCCCTGTTGCATTTTTTACTATATAAATGATACGATGATCTCCATTACCAATTGTACCATCAAGTTTAATGGTAGTTGGAGTGATTGATGTAAATGTTATATTCGAAAATTGAGTATTCGGTCTTGTTGGTAAAGAACCTAAAATGGATATTGATTCAATATAACTTGAAGCATCGCTCGTAACTGTACCACCATCTAAAGAAGTTGTACTTGTATTTAACCATCTCACTTCTAATCCGCTAACATTAGCACACTCACCGGGTAGAGTTCTATTGAAAGTGGTTTGTGTACCAGATAAAGTTATGGCTGTACCTACATTTGTCCAACTACCACCCGAAAGCTTGTATTGTAATTGAAAATCTCTTGGTCCTGCATCATCGCTATTCATCATAGCACCTACGGTGATAGCGTATAAATCGGTTGTATTGAAGGGCGAAATTGTCCAGTATTGACTTCCTGCATCCCATCCGCTTGACGCAGCACCATCTCCAGAAAAGGAAGGTGCAGTTAACCCTGCCGACACCGAAAATGTACCAGTTTGTCCAATAGTACTAGCGGCACTATTAGTTAAATCGTAACCGACTACATTGTCTGCCATCACATTTTGCCCCACCAGTATAGTAATTACCATTACTATGAGTAATCTGATTTTTTGTGGAAATATTTTTGTTTTCATTTTTTTGTAATTTTATAATGAATATTTTGTTATTTAATTATGTTTATTACACTGACTATTACATATGCTAATGTGGTAAAAAACGATAATTGCGACCAATTAACTTCTTTCGGTTCCACCACGTAAACCGTGTCGCCAATATCTAAGAGTTTTACAATTCGCTTTTGGGGGTCTTTGTTGAAAATATCTGTTACCGCTATTTCTTCGTACGATTGGTCGGCGCGTATAACGATAATTTTTTTTGCTTTTTTTATAAACTTTATTCCTCCTGCACGGCTTATGGCATCCATTACACTTATTTTCTCAAAAATTGGTATTTGACCGGGACGGTTTACATAGCCGATAACATTTACTATTTGACTTGGTAAATTACTAATAAACACGGTTACAATAGGGTTTAACACAAATTTACTCACATTATCGCTAACAAGTTTGGTAAATGTTTTTACCGACATACCCGAAGCCTGGATACTTCCCAGACCAGGAAATTGTACAAAGCCATCGGGCAATACAATTACCTGCTCGAGGCTAAATTCAGGGTGCCCCATAACTGCTATCGATAGCACATCTCCTTTTTTGATAATGTAATCGGATTCCTGAGCGTTTGCAATATTTGTTGATATCGGAAAAATTCCGAATATCAACAAAATCAACAGTGATAATTTAATTTTTAACCTACTCATAATCTATATTTTATAGTGTGTAATTATTTATCTTCAAATCTTCAAATCTCTTATATCAATAAACAACCTGATTCTTATCTTTTCTCTTCTCCAGATACGTTCTTATTTCGCGTTTTCGTATCATTTCAAAAGAAGGTAAATCGGGATAAAAGAATAACTTCGAACCTTCAACACTATAATACCCTGGTACATTTCCGTACGAAAAACTTGGTGTGCTTAAAATGTCTTTGTACAACATATTCAGAAAATCGGCTTTCATATCGGTGCGAAAAACGTTTTTAAAGTTTTCGATTACGTACAACTGATCGGCTGTCGACAGATTTTGAAACGAACGTCGCATACCTTCTAAAACATATCGTTGACGTTGATTTCGCATTTCGTAAGTCATTTCCATTGTGCGTGGGTCCATCTCGAAGTTATCTTGTCGAACCAAATCTTTTTTCTTTTCACTTTTTACAGTCATTTTTACATTGCGCCAATCCAAAAACCGGATATATTCCCATGCATAATATCCATCTAAGTTGTTTTTCCCAGGTTTCAGATTGTATTCATCGGCGTAAGGTTTATCTAAATTTATATTTACTCCGCCTAATAAATCAATTAAATCAATAAAATTAAATCTGTCCTGAATTAGATAGTAATCAATCTTTTGCTGCAACGTATGTTCCAAAATTCGCATAGTAGGATAAATATCGAGTGTGAAAAAAAGGTCGATTAACCTATACTCGGTGTTTAGAAACATAGCACTATGTGGAATATGTACAAAATTGATACGATGAAATTCGGGGTAATAACTTATAAGTACATAAACTGCCGGAATACCGATATACAAAATTGTGTAACATTTTATTTCATTTTGTTGTGCCGCTGCTACAACTTCTTTGCTTAAATCTCTGTACGATAGTTTGATAGTTCGGTTAATCTGACTGATAAACTCACTTCGTTTGCTGTCGTTAGTTGCTCCCAAACAAGGAATGTGATATACCGAATCATTTTTTACTATCTTGTCCAAATTTACGTGGATAGCATCGGCGTTTATTGTAAACCCTTTTGCCTGACGTATCAACATGGCCATGTCCGAGCCTTCGCGCATGGTATAAACAGCTCTCTGATTAACGCAACCACATACAGCAACCCGTATTAACTTGTTTTCTATGGTTTTTTTATTCAGGAAAAACGCCAGAAAAATAATCAACAGTGCCAATAATCCCAAAATAATCCAAAACCAGATTTTACGCTTTTCGTACTTACTTCTTTTATGTCTTATATGTCCGCGCATAACAAACAGTTCATTTTTTAGCAGCAACTGTTTGCGTTGCTTTTGAATTTTGTGAAAACAGATTTGATTTGAATAAATAACTCAATAATAAAAAGAATAAAACAGTTATTATAATTACAAAAATTATTGATTTAAGAGGTCGTCTGGTTTTTTGTTTTGACTTATTATTTTCTTCGTTCACAGTTTCGTAGTAAGTATTGTAATTGCCGTAGCCTTTTCCCGATTTTTCATCAAAGTCATTCAGAATAGCTGTTATATGCTTTGTATTGAAAATATTCAGAGTTTTAAATAAACGGTTTAGCATAGTTCGAGTAGTTCGTCGCAAACGAACAATTACAAAAATACCATCGACATATTCAAAAAAATCAACAATGTCCGGAATATAAATGGCTGCTGGTGTATCAAATAATACGATATCGTAATTCTCGCGAGCCCATGCAATAAAATCAACAAGACGTTTGTTGTTGTAGTACATTTCTTTGTGTCCTTCCGAATTGCCTGCTGCTACAAAATGCAAGGTTTCAATTTCGGTGGTACAAATAATATCCGTCATGCTGCACTCGTCCATCAGGTAATTACTCAATCCTTTTTCGCAGTTAGCATCGATGCGCGAACTCAGTTTTGGCGAAAAGAAATCCATATCCACCAGTAGCACTTTTTGATTTTTATTAGCTACTGCAGCAGCCAGTTTCATGCTTACAAGCGATTTTCCTTCTGATCTGTCGGGACTTGAGATGACAAAAGTTTTCAGTTCTTTTAATTTCTGAATTTGTCGTAAATTGATAATCAGGTTACTCAAATCGCTTTGGGAACGATATTTCGCACCCGTAACCGGATTAACTGTAACTAACCCGTTTTCGTTTTCGGAATAATGTTTTACAACTCCAAGCATTGGAGCTGAATAAAAGCGTTCGTAATCGTCGATGAGCATAATGCGATCGTCGAGCATATCGTAAATAAAAACGATAAACGAAGCTACCAATAAACCTAAAAGTAAGGCAAGAATTAAATAAAACAAAATTCCTTTATTGGCAATAAAAATAGAACTCGGATCGTCAACGAAAACAAAACGACTAAGGCTTCCCTGCGAAGTAGATTGTGTTTCGATAAGTTTATCATTCAGTTGATTGATAGTAAGATTTATCAATTCGCGGTTGCGTAAAGTTTGTTGTTGTTCTTCGTTAATGGAGCTTGGCAATGTTTTACGTTCAAGTTCGGCTATTATTTGTTCGAGCGATTTTACTTTTGTTCCCTCGGATACCTCCTGAATTTTATAATCCATTAATTTGCTCATTAACTGGCTCTTAACAGGATTCTGAATCAGGCTGCGTACTTCCATACGTTGTTGCAGAGTATCGCGTATCATACTGCTAATCTGCTCAATATTACGGCGCAATTGTTTCACTTCGGGGTGATCTTCTTTATTTCGTGTTAACGAACGGGCTAAATCCACTTCTAAGTTCATAAGTTGTACTTTGAGTGGCTCCGAAAATGCCGATTCGTTTACTATGGTGCCATCTAAGTTTTTCAGTTCATTTTCGGTACGCATGCGGGCTGAAACAATGGAAGCTAAATTGATGCGTGCATTTAATAAATCGGCTCTGAACTGGTCGAGTGTTGAACTGATTTTATCAAAATCGATAATCTCTGTACCTTTTGAGGATCCTGAATGCATAATGGACAGATCGATCTGATTTAATTTCTGATTGTTCTGATTGATCTGATCGCGTAAGTATACCACTAAGCGTTCCGAATTTGTAATCTGATTCTGAAGCAATAATTCGTTGAGCGATTTTACATAAGCCCGAATTAAAATTGGAATATGTTCGTTATCTTTCGACGAAATGCTGACTAAATAAACTGGAATACGGTCTTCCTTACGTTTATCAATTATGCCGACAAAAAGCATTGACTTTAATTGGCTAATCGAATAATCCAATCCGGAGTTTTTTCTGGTAGCTTTCAGCACTTCATTCGATTTCATGGCGGTGAGCCAGTAGTTTTTATCGAAATCCGACTTCACAACCGGCGCATTGTCCATGGTCATGTATTCTCGCATGGTTTCGTTGTAGAACACTTCGTAATTCGATTGATAAATCTTGGGTTGTTTGAATGCATACAATAATACCAATAAAATTATTATGGTAAATACACTCAAAAACAACCACTTGTGTATAAGCGTTATTTTGAAGAACCGCAAAATGAAACTATTCAAATCCTGTTGGTTTTTGTGATATTCGCCATAAGGATATTTTTCGTTTACTTCAATTTTTTCTTCCATTTTGTTCAAATTGTTATCTTTTTAGCTACAAATTTTCGGGATTACGGTGGTTATATAGCACACTCGATACTTTTTCGACCGAAACACGACGATACCGCAAATTTTTGCTTTTGATACGTGCATATTCGTTTTTCTTTGCCGGTGGGTAATCGGTCAAAATCAAATCGACGATATAATAAATGTCTTCAACTGTTAAACCAACGCCCGAAGGTAAGCATAATCCTGTATTAAATAAATTTTCGCACACATTATTTCCATAATAGGGCAAATGTGCGAATACGGGTTGCAAATGCATCGGCTTCCATAAGGGGCGCGTTTCGATATTATTTTGTTCTAAAAGTATTCTTATTTCATTGGCAGATTTTCCAAATTTACGTTCGTCGATTACAATACAAGTAAGCCAGAAATTTGATTCAAAATCTTCGTTCGGATTTTCATGAACGCTTATGCCCAGAACCTCACTGAAAAGTTTTGAATAGAGTGTATGATTACGTCGGCGGGCTTCAATAAAACCATCCAAAGCCATCATTTGACCGCAGCCGATACCGGCACTCACATTACTCATGCGGTAGTTGTACCCAACTTCATTGTGTTGGTAATGAACCTCATTCTCGCGGGCTTGTGTGGCATAAAACAAGGTTTTTTTTGCTGTTTCATCGGTTGGGCAAATAAGTGCACCACCACCCGATGTGGTGATAATCTTATTTCCGTTGAACGATAATGAACCAAAATCGCCAAAAGTTCCGCAGCTTTGATTTTTGTAGCGTGAACCTAATGCTTCGCAGGCATCTTCAATAACAGGAATTCCGTATCTCTTAGCTACTTCCACAATTTTGTCGGCTTGTGCGGGCATTCCGTATAAATCAACAAAAAGCACGGCTTTGGGTAAATTTCCTGTGATTGCCAGACGCGAGCGGATAGCTTCTTCGAGCATCACGGGGCACATATTCCAAGTTAGGTTTTCGCTGTCGACAAAAACGGGTTTTGCACCTAAGTAGGTAATTACATTGGCTGTAGCTGCAAATGTGAAGCTTTGGCAAAGTACTTCGTCGCCTGCACTAACGCCTACTTGCAATAATGCAAGATGCATGGCGGCTGTTCCTGTATTCAGTGCAACTATCTGTTTGTGATTTTCTGGTTCGGGTGCCACATACTCTTTCAATCTGTTTTCGAAGTCTGTAACGTTAGGTCCCAGCGGAGCTATCCAGTTGGTGTCGAACGCACTCTGAATAAATTGCATTTCGTTTCCGCTCATTTGAGCTAAGGATAACCAAATTTTGTCTCGTTTCATAACCTATACTTTTTTATAACCTAATAAAATATTATATCTCTGTCAACTCACTAATAGCGCAATCGGAGAAATTCAATACAGCCGAAGCCCATGTCATTCCAACACCAAAAGCACTCAAAAACAATGTTTTTTGCGAATCGAGTTTTTCTTTCAATTCACTTACTATTGTCAGGGGAACCGAAACCGACGAAGTGTTTCCGAATTTCTCTAATGTGGAAGGTAATTTGTCGGCATCTAACTTTAATTTTTTTGCTAAATAACTATTTATAAAACTGTTAGCCTGATGAAATACAAAATAATCAACAGCATCTTTGTCGATATTGGCAAACTCCAACGTACGTTTAAAGTCCTGCGGAATTTCGCGTATTACAAAGTTGAAGACATCGCCACCATTCATATAACCCTGTTCTTCGCTGCGGATATTACCATATTCATCAACCACTTTCTCTATTACTGTTTCTGCGCTCGAAGGATGACGATAACCACCAGCATTTATTTTTATCAAATCCTCACGTGAACCATCCGAATTGAATGAAAACCAACTTTCTCCGAATTTTTCATTTCGTTCGATTAATGCAGCCACACCAGCATCTCCAAAAATAAATGCTGTACGACGGTCTTTTTTCGAATACACTTTCGAACGGGTTTCGCCATCCAAAATGAGTGCTTTGCGGAACTGTCCGCTTTGCATCAAGCCATACACCACACTAAGTCCGTAAATGAAAGCCGAACAACCAAGATTTATATCAAAAGCCATTGTCGATGTGGACAGTTTTAAGCGTTCCTGCAGGATAATTGATGTGGCAGGCATCCTGTAGTCGGGTGTTTGCGAAATAAAAACCAATAAATCAATCTCCGAACGATCAACATTGTTGTCGGCTATTAGTTTTTCGGCTGCCGCAAAGCACAAGTCCGACGAACAAGTGTCGGCATCGGCAAAACGCCGTTCAACGACTCCTACTTTATCAACGACATCCTTCACCACCTCCGAAGCAAAGAACTCGGTATATTCGTAATTTTTAATCACATTGCTAGGCACTGCTCCGCTCATTGCGCTTATTCCTATATTGTTAAAACTTATAAGTGCCATATTATCTTCATATTATAGAAATTCCACCATCTACTATCAAATCTATTCCTGTAATCCATTGCGAAGCATCTGCCAGCAAAAAAATAGCTGCATTGGCTACATCTTCGGGCTTTCCGTAGCGGCCAAGTGGATAGCGTTGTTCATCTTTTGCATAATCTTCTTCGGTCAGGGGGCTGTTTTCGGTCAGTCCGCTACGCACCATTCCGGGTTGGATAGTATTTACACGTATTTTTTTCGAAGCCAGTTCCAATGCTAATACTTTTGCAAACGACGACAAACCACCTTTGGAAGCGCTGTAAACGCCATCGCCAATGGAAGAATGATGAGCCGCAATAGACGATACAAATACCACCGATGCACCCGATTGCACTTTTTTTGCTTTTAGTAAATGCTTCATAAGTTGCATAGGTGCTTTCAGGTTTGTGTTGAGTATCATGTCCATGTCCTGCTCTTTCAGATATTGTGTCAACATTCTGCGATTTACACCTGCATTACATACTATTCCATCTAATTCGGGTAATCCGGCTGTTAACTGTTCCAAATCGTATTTGCTTGTGCTGTCCGATACTATCAATTGATGACCTTCACCCTGCATTCTATTTCGGGTATCTGCCAATGCCACTGCATTGCGTCCTGTGAAATAAACGGTTGCACCCATTTCCGAACAAGCAATAGCCATTGCCCGACCTATGCCCGACGATGCACCTGTTATCAGCACTTTTTTGTTTGCTATGTAAAATGGATGGTTCATTGTTCGTTGATTTTCAGAAGTTTATTGTTTATTTTTAATTGCTTCGATTATATCAGCATTAGTTTTTAGTTGTTTAAACTCACGTCCTTCGATTATTACATCAAACTCTTCATCAATCATGGCTATTAGCGACAGGAATACCAACGAATCCCATTCGTCATACTCACGAAAATTGTCTTCCAATTTTAAGTCTCTGTCTTCAATTTCAAGAACTTCTCTGAATTTTGTTAAAAATTTTGTTTCCATAATGTTTAATTTTAATAAATTAGTGTGTGATTTAAAACTTTATTTAAGAGCGTCAAACAATCATTTTTTTGTTCATTTTTACCTTCGAAACCTTGCTTTTTTGTTTTGGTAAAATTAATTACAAAATGACAAATTGATTCAAAAGTCTTGTTGTAATAGTATTATCTGGTGGGTAGAAATTTCAGCTACATTAATTTCAATGTTTTGTGGCATTTTTTTTAATGAGATTTTTTTCGGGTGTATAATTGAAATCTAAACTTAATAAAAAACTGATTTTCAAATAAAGTTTTCGGCTTTTAGCTTATATGTTTAATATTCTTATTATTAGAAGTTTAAATTAAATATGTATTAAAATAAGTACCTGTTTATATGATCTGATTTATTCATAAATAATTAATTTATAGTTTGAATAAATTACAACAATATGATTTTAAAAAGCGCTTACATGTTAAAGTAGTTTTATTATTGACTATATATTAACTTAAAATGATATTTTGGAAATAACTTTTAGTTTTTACGGTCAATTATTTAATATGTATTAATTGTTCTTGTTTGTTGAAATATGGTTCATATAATCCAAAACTGTATTTTATACTACAAAACTGTTCGTTGATATTGCCACACAAATTTGGTTTTTGCAAACTAAGTATTTTGTATTTTGAAAAAAAACGCTTATTCAGTCTGATTTTTAGTATCTGTCA
>DYSC01000072.1:7664-11581 GCA_020726365.1 Porphyromonas sp. | reverse complement strand
TTTACGAGCTGCGCTTGCAAGGTTGCAGGGAGCGTGAGGGATTGCAGTGGCGTGCCGCCGTATTTCGGCGGTACAAGAACGGAAAGCCCGACCCGTAGGGGCACGCCCAAATCTGTATTTATCTCGCTGATTTTCTTTTATTTATTTTTCGGATTGGTTTTTTAATGTTTATTTAATTGAACGGTTTTCGTTATTCGTTTTTTTTTCCGAAATTTGCAAACTTAAAATTAAGCAAAAATAATTGGCAATTTTAAGTAAAAAATTAAGGTGAAAGATACAAAGTACATTTTCGTTACGGGTGGTGTAACCTCCTCGCTTGGCAAAGGCATTATTGCGGCATCGCTCGGTAAACTACTGCAGGCTCGCGGTTTCAGAGTTACAAATCAGAAATTGGACCCCTACATTAATGTGGATCCGGGAACGCTTAATCCCTACGAACATGGCGAATGCTACGTAACGGTGGATGGACACGAGGCCGACCTCGACTTAGGACACTACGAACGATTTTTGGGTGTGGAAACACACAAAGCGAATAATGTAACTACCGGACGTATTTACCAAAATGTAATTAACAAGGAACGTCGTGGCGATTTTTTGGGCAAAACGGTACAAATTATTCCGCACATTACCGACGAAATTAAACGCAATATAAAACTATTGGGCAGCAAAGGCGAATTCGACTTTGTGATTACCGAAATTGGTGGAACGGTGGGCGATATTGAGTCGCTACCGTATATCGAAAGTGTGCGTCAACTTCGTTGGGAATTGGGCAAAAACTGCCTGATAGTTCATCTCACTTACGTACCTTATTTAGCTGCTGCTAAAGAGCTTAAAACGAAACCAACGCAACACTCTGTAAAAGCATTGCAGGAACAGGGAGTTCAGGCTGATATTTTGGTGCTACGTACGGAACACAACATTCCGATTGAAATGCGTAAAAAAGTGGCGCTTTTCTGTAATGTGGAACCTACGGCGGTGATGCAATCGATAGACGTTCCATCGATTTACCGCGTGCCAATGAATATGCAGGAAGAGAAGTTGGACGAAGTGGTACTGACTAAAATGGGATTCGATTTGGCAAAAACGCCCGAAGCCGACATGACAAAATGGACTGCTTTCGTGGAAAAATTAGAGAGTGCTGAAGATGAAGTATGCATTGGATTGGTGGGGAAATATGTGCAATTGCCTGATGCTTACAAGTCTATTATCGAGTCGCTAATACATGCAAGCGCCTACAATAATCGGAAATTAAAACTCGAACTTATACTTTCGGATAAGCTATCAGACGAAAATGTGGAAAAGAAATTAGCCAAATTGGATGGTATCATTGTGGCTCCTGGATTTGGACAACGCGGTATGGAAGGTAAATTTGCGGCTCTGAAATTTGCCCGCAAAAACAATTTACCTTGTTTGGGTATTTGTATGGGCATGCAAACCATGTCGATAGAATTTGCCCGCAATGTATTGGGATTGAAAGATGCGAACAGTACCGAAATTGACCCAAGCACACCTTACAATATAGTAGACATTATGGAAGAGCAAAAAAACATACTCGACCTTGGTGGCAGCATGCGACTTGGGGCTTACAAATGTAAACTCAAACGCGGCTCGAAGGCATTTAAAATTTACGGAAAAGAAAATATTAGCGAACGTCATCGCCACCGCTACGAATTTAACAATGCTTTCAAAGCGCAATTCGAAGCTGCCGGCATGATTTGCAGCGGATTAAATACAGAATCGGATTTGGTTGAAATTATTGAACTTGCGTCGCATAAATGGTATGTGGGCGTTCAGTTTCACCCAGAATACAGCAGTACGGTTGTAAATCCGCATCCGTTGTTTATTAATTTTGTAAAAGCAGCGATAGAGAAATAGATGTGATGATATGGTGATGTGGTGATAAAACTATTAATACATTACCACATCAACAAACAATTAAATCAACACATTATTAAATCAACACATTATCAAATCAACACATCATCACATTAACAAATGGATAAAAACACGATTTTAGGATTTGTATTAATCGGACTTATATTGATAGGTTTTTCGGTATTGAATCGTCCGAGCGAAGAGGAAGTAGCCCGTCAGCAGCGTTATAACGATTCGATAGCATTAGTGCAGGAAGCCCAAGCTGCTGTACAAGCTCAACAACAGAAGCAACAAACTTCACAACCTACCGACAGTACCTTACAGACTGTAACAACCGACACTACAGCACTTGCTGATGCTTTTGGAGCATTTAATGTTGCTGCCCGTGGTGTAGAAAAAACAGTTGTACTCGAAAATGAATTGGTAAAACTTAACGTTTCGACCAAGGGCGGACGTATCGTTTCGGCACAACTCAAAAAATACCAAACACACGACACACTGCCGTTGATTTTGTTTAACGAGACCGAAAGTAATATGGGTTTTACCATTGTTACCAACAACAATCGTGTGGTGAACACTTCGAATTTGTTTTTTGAGCAAAACGGTGCAATCACAAAAGACAACAAAGGAAATCAGACACTTACCATGCGCCTGAAAACTTCGGGAAACGCAAGTCTTGATTATGTGTACGTACTTCCGGCAAACGATTATATGCTGAATTTCAGCCTGAAAGCAAACGCATTGAATACTGTTATGCCCGCAGGAACCAACTCATTGGAAATGCAGTGGACTTCAAAAATTCGTCAGCAGGAAAAAGGATATGCTTTCGAAGATCGCTACTCACAGGTGCATTACAAATTTGTAGCCGACGATGTGGAAACGCTTAGCGCTACAAGCGACGACGAGAAGAAACTGCCAAACAAACTGAAATGGATTTCGTATTCGGGTCAGTTTTTCAGTTCCATTTTTATTGCCAACGATGCTTTTACTTCAACCAATATAAAAAGTGTAAAAGAAACCGAAGGCAGTGGTTACTTGAAATCATATTCGAGCGACATGGTGGTTGGCTTCGACCCCAGCGGTAAAGAAACTACCGATTTCAAACTTTTCTTTGGTCCAAACCAATACAAAGTGCTAAGTGCGTACGATGATGATTTAAAAGGTGACAATAAATTATTGTTGCGCAGCATTATTCCGCTTGGTTGGGGAATTTTTGGTTGGGTAAACCGTTTTGCTATAATCCCAATGTTTGACTTTTTCAGTCGATTTATTTCAAATTTTGGTATCATCATTTTACTAATGACTTTAGCTATCAAGTTGGTTCTTTCGCCCCTCACCTACAAATCGTATATTTCGAGTGCTAAAATGAAAGTGTTGAAGCCCGAAATTGATGAAATTAACGCACGTATTCCGGCTGATAAAATGGCTGAACGCCAAAAAGCGACCATGGATCTTTATGGAAAGGTGGGTGTTAGTCCTATGAGTGGCTGTATTCCTACATTGCTTCAAATGCCAATATTGTTTGCCATGTTTAGTTTTTTCCCTGCTGCTATCGAGCTTCGTCAGGCAAGTTTCCTATGGGCAACCGACCTTTCGTCGTACGACTCAATTTGGAGTTGGAGCACTTACATTCCGCTTATTACACCTTATTTTGGTAATCATATCAGTTTATTCACACTTTTGATGACCGTTACAACAATTGTTTATACCAAGTTGAATATGGCCAATACACCCACAACCGACCAAATGGGTGGCGCTATGATGAAGTGGATGATGTACCTGATGCCGGTAGTATTTATGTTTATGTTCAATAGTTATGCATCAGGTTTGAGTTATTACTACTTTATTTCAACCCTATTATCTATAGGACAGACTTATGCCATACGTGCCACTGTGGATGAGAAGAAGTTGTTGGCGCAACTACACGCTAAACGTGCTGCTAAAGGAGCTGCTCCTAAGAAAAGCGGTGGATTTATGGAACGACTCGAAAAAATGCAACGCGAACAGGAAAAACGACTGAAAGCAAAGAAGTAAGATAGTTA
>DYSC01000072.1:3915-7564 GCA_020726365.1 Porphyromonas sp. | reverse complement strand
AGTTACGAGTTAGAGTATAGGAGCGCAATAAATCTGATTTGACGATTAGAAGTATTGCGCTTTTTATCAAATACTTAAGAAATGGAATGCGGATTTTCGCTGATAAAAATTATTATTCTATGTCAAAAATCAAAATTGCAATTATAGCATTTTTAATGGTAATTCTTGCAAGTTCGTGTACAAACCACAAGCGATTCGAAATTAAAAACAGCGAAACGGAAGTGCTTCAATTAATCCGTTTCGATTCGTTGCTTCTGAATGCCGACACTTCGGATTTAAGTCCAGAAGTAAAACGATTTTACAGGGATTATCCTGAATTTATGCCTTATTTTGCAGAACAAGTAATGGGTGCAAATCCAAGCGACACGGCTGAAGTAACACGATTAATCAAAGCTTTTCGGACAAACAAAGAATTCGAAAAAGTAAATGCCGTCGTTCAAAAAACCTTTACAAATATTGATTCCATAAAATCCGGCATTTCCAAAGCTTATCAATACCTGCATCACTTTTTCCCCGAAATTAAAACGCCTCCGGCATATTTTTTTGTATCGGGTTTTAATCGTTCCATTATACTCGAAGATGATTTTGTGGGGATTGGTCTCGATTTATATCTCGGCAGTAATTATCCCAAATACAGCGAAATAAGCTATCAGTACATGGTTTACAACATGCGTCCGGTCAGCATAGCCCCCGATTTAATTTCGGCATTGTTGTTCCGTCACTTTCAATTCGATGGCGGACAGGAACGACTATTAGAAAATATGCTTTATCGGGGGAAAGTGATGTACCTGCTTTCGGTGATTATACCCGACCTTGCTCCCAACGACATAATGGGCTACAGCCGATTCCAATGGGAATGGTGTCGCAAGTACGAAGAAAAAATTTGGAATACCATAGTTGGACAAAAAGATTTATATTCGTCCGACCAATTGTTGATGAATAAATACTTAAACGATGCACCGTTTACGGCCACTGTTTCGCAGGAATCGCCCGGAAGATTAGGAACTTGGGTAGGGTGGCAAATCATTCAGAGCTATATGGACAAAAATTCAGACATAACTTTGCAAGAGCTTATGAAAACGACTGATTATCAGTTGATTTTAAATAAATCGGAATATCAGCCGTAAAAAATGTACGAGAATCAGTATTCGAATGTTTCGCCCAAAAACAATATCTTTGTCTTAGAGTAAAGAATTTACAATAAAAAAACAGATGAAAAAAGTGCTAATTATTACCTATTATTGGATTCCGAGTGGTGGCTCGGGCATACAACGGTGGGTGAAATTTACCAAATACCTGCGCAATTTTGGTTGGGAACCTGTTATATATGCACCTGAAAATCCCGAATATCCATCAGAAGATCTTTCGTTTGTAAAAGATATTCCTGAAAATGTGATTGTGATTAAAAAAGCTATTTGGGAACCTTATAATATTTACCGCAATTTATTTGGGAAAAAAGGCGAGAATATCAATGCCGGATTTATCTCGGAAAATAAAAAGACCGGTTTAAAGGAGAAACTCTCTATATGGATTAGAGGTAATTTTTTTATTCCTGATCCACGTAGGTTTTGGA
This sequence comes from Porphyromonas sp., assembly GCA_020726365.1. Lineage (GTDB taxonomy): Bacteria > Bacteroidota > Bacteroidia > Bacteroidales > Paludibacteraceae > Paludibacter. The sequence continues at coordinate 5,991 of DYSC01000072.1, read as the reverse complement.
TTCGACCTTCGGTAAATTATCTTTCGAAATATATTACTGAAAATAAGATAGATGCAATTATAACCACAGGACCACCACACTCGATGCACTTGATTGGGTTGGGCATAAAAAAAAGGTTTCCATCGCTTAAGTGGGTAGCCGATTTTCGTGACCCGTGGACAAATATCGATTTCTATGCCGACTTGAATCTTACTTTTATGGCTGATAAATTACATCACATACTCGAAAGAAAAGTGATTCAAAAAGCTGATACAGTATTAGTTGTGTCAAGCGGAATGAAGGACGAATTTGAACTGCTGTGCCCGCAGCATTTAGAAATTATAACCAATGGGTACGACGATGATGATACTTGTGTTGAAAAGCTAAACAGGGATGAAAAATTTTCGTTGGCACATATTGGCACACTGAATGCAGCCCGAAATCCAACAACTTTGTGGAAAGTGTTAGGGGAGTTGTGCGCAAACGATCCGCAATTCAAATCAGATTTATTAATACGTTTGGTAGGTAAAACCGATTTTTCGGTATTTAGTGAAATTGAAAAAAATGATATTTCTGTCAATGTTGATAAAATTGCTTATTTAACCCATGCAGAAGCAATAAAAATGCAGCAACAATCGCAGGTACTGCTGTTGTTGATAAATAATTCGAACAACGCAAAAGGAATACTTACCGGTAAGTTTTTCGAATACTTAGTCGCTAAACGCCCCGTGTTAGCTATTGGACCAATAGATGGGGATGTGGCAATGGTACTTAACGAAACAAAAGCAGGAAAAATAGTTGATTTCGAAGATTTTACAACAACAAAAGAAGCGATACTCGAATATTACCAAAAATACAAAGATGGAAAACTAACTATAAATTCAACATCCATTGAGCAGTATTCCCGACGTGAATTAACAGCACAATTAGTAAAAATACTCGAATCTTGAGTTTTGGTTCTTGACTCTATAAAAAAATGAAAAAAATAATCACTATTGTTGGCGCTCGTCCGCAGTTTATAAAAGCAGCTACGCTTAGTCGCCAGTTCCAGTTACAAGGTATCGACGAAAAAATAATACATACAGGTCAACATTTCGATGCAAATATGTCGGATGTTTTTTTCGACGAAATGGAAATACCTAAACCAGCTTTTCGCCTCGATATTCATGGCTTTTCGCATGGCGCAATGACCGGACGAATGCTCGAAGGGATTGAGCATATTTTGCAAAATGAGAAACCGGAAGGTGTACTCGTATTTGGCGATACCAATTCAACTCTTGCGGGAGCTTTGGCTGCTTCGAAACTGCACATTCCTGTAATTCATGTGGAGGCTGGTTTGCGTTCGTTTAATATGCAAATGCCGGAGGAAATTAATCGAATACTTACCGACAGAATTTCGAATGTATTATTTTGTCCAACCGATACTGCGGTAGAAAATCTGAAGCGCGAAGGCTATGAAAACATGCCCATTCGAATTGAGAAAAACGGTGATGTTATGCAAGATGCAGCCATGTATTATGCGCAAAAAGCACATCTTAAATCAGATATTATTCGTAAAACAGGAGTGAAAAAGTTTGTTTTGGCTACTATTCACCGACAGGAAAATACAGATAATCCTGATAATTTGAAACAAATTATTGATGGGCTTACCGAAATTAATAAACACGTTCAGGTCGTTGTTCCTTTGCATCCTCGCACTCGAAATATTTTAGCTCAGAATTATCGTTTACCTGATTTTACAATTATCGATCCGGTGGGTTATTTCGACATGATTACTCTACTCAAAAACTGTGAAATGGTTATTACCGACAGTGGTGGCGTTCAGAAAGAGGCTTTTTTCTTTGCTAAACATTGTATTACATTGCGTGAGCAAACCGAATGGGTAGAATTAGTCAATAACGATTACAACCGATTGGTAGGATGCAATACGCAATTACTTAACGAAGCGTTTGCCTATTTCAGCTCGAAAATATCTGATTTCAGCCTTGATTTATACGGAAAAGGGAAAGCGGCAGAAAAGGCTGTAGAAGTTATTGCCGGATTGTAGGTGTTAAGTTTTTTTATTTACCAAAAATACCGATAAGTACTAATTTAGTG
>DYSC01000072.1:0-3815 GCA_020726365.1 Porphyromonas sp. | reverse complement strand
ATAAAGTTATATATGAACCCATGAGTCTGAAATAAATTCAGTTACAATCAAAACTTTTTTGCAAAGATACAACAAAATAAGGAGAATGTAAATTTGAAAAGTTTGTATCAAAAAACCAAGTCGTAAATGGGTTTGCATTTTTCTTTCAACCAATCCTGCTCTTCAATGGTTAAATGCGGAGCTAACGATTCAAAAACTTTGCGGTGATAATTGTCAATCCATTCGCTTTCTTCCTCATTAATCAGCATTATCTCCATCAAATTGCGGTCGATGGGGAAAAGTGTAAGTGTTTCAAATTCAAGGAAATTGCCAAACTCAGTATTTACAGCCGGCACTACGTGAATCAGATTTTCAGTTCGAATACCGTATTCGCTTGTGCGATACATGCCGGGTTCGTTCGAAATAATCATTCCGGGTTGCAACACAGCCGGATTCTCATCCATGCGGATATTTTGCGGACCTTCGTGTACGTTCAAAAAATGACCAACACCATGTCCGGTTCCGTGACCATAATTCAATCCCATATCCCACAATGCTTTACGAGCCAGAATGTCGAGCTGCGAACCGCGTGTTCCGGACGGGAAAATGGCTTTTGCCAACGCAATATGTCCTTTTAATACAAGGGTAAAATCGCTTTTTTGCTCGCGAGTTGGCTCGCCAAGCGCAATTGTTCGCGTAATATCGGTTGTACCATCAAGATATTGTCCGCCCGAATCGAGCAGCAAAATACCTTCCGGACTCAAGGTTGCAGCCGAATTTTCTGTGGCGCGGTAATGCACAATGGCACCATGATCTTTGTAGCCGGCAATTGTTCCAAAACTTTCACCTACAAAATTCTCCTGTTTGCTCCGAAATTCGTATAATTTTTCTGCAATTGAAATTTCAGTCAGTTTACCCGAATTAAGATTTGTTTCGAGCCACCTGAAAAAGCGTGTAAGTGCCACACCATCTTTCACCATTGCCCAACGAATACCTGCAACCTCGGTCTCATTTTTAATGCTTTTCAGTTTAAAAACGGGCGACATTTGATTACGACGGGGCGTATTAAGCGGAATAGCTTCGTTGAGCGACTGATTGAGTTTTGCGCCATCTATCAACACCGATTTTCCGTGTGGAATAGCCTTTAATGCGGTGTCAATATCCAAATAAGGAGCTGCTGTTACGCCCTGACTATCAAGATATTGTTTTGTTTCAGGTGTGATTTTTTCATTTTCGATAAATAATAAAGCATTATCCTTACTTACAAACGAATAGGCTATTACAACCGGATTGTAATCCACATCATTACCTCGAATGTTATACAGCCATGCAATATCGTCGAGTGCCGAAAGCACCATAAGGTCAGCATTTGCTTTTGCTAATTCAGCACGCAGCGCAGTTAATTTTTCGGATGCCGATTGCCCGCAATATTTCGTATCAAAAACAAAGAAAGGCTTCAGAGGCAATGCAGGTCTATCTGTCCATACTTCGGCCATTAAATCAATCGAAATCAGTTGAATGCCATTAGCCGTGAGCTCATTTTTCATGGCAGCATAGCTGTTTACCGAAAACATCTGCGCATTTACACCTACCCGTTCACCAGCTTTAAGTCCGGAACAAATCCATGCAATCATATCGGGTGTTTCGGGCAAACCCTGTTTCATCAAATCAATTCCACTACCTTCAATTTGTTCTTTCCCCTGTAAAAAATAGCGCGAATCAGTCCACAATCCACCTTTTTCGAGCGTTAAAGCCACTGTGCCTGCTGAACCATCAAAACCGCTAATCCATTCGCGCTCTTTCCAATAATCGGCGATATACTCACTTGCATGAGGGTCAGTGCCGGGGATAATACAAGCCGATACACCGGCATTTTTCATTGCTTGTCGCAATTGCGCTATTCGTTGAGTTATTTGTGTCATTATTTGTTATTTTATAATCAATGTTTTATCACTTCGTCTTTCATCCCAAATTGTAAGAACAACAAGAGTACTATTTTTTACTTCGTAAAACAATAAATAATTACGAATAATTTTTACCCTGACATTCTCAATATCAGTTTTTCTACCTGAATTTGGATGAAGTGCCGTAAATTTTAAAGTCTCATTTATCAAATTATTCAATTTAATTCTTAACGCCTTCTAGCAGATTCTTTGCTGTTGCAGTGAATTGAGTTCATACACATTTTTTTCTAATTCGAAATCCAAAAATTTGCGAAGTTCCTCTATAACATGTGCCTCCTTAGTATTTGCAATACGTGCAATTAATTCTATCTTCAATTCTGCTGTACTCATATCATTAGTTGTTTTGAGTTTATTATTATGCAAAGATAATATATTTTTCAAATTTGTATGCTTGCAAATATATTATAGAAGTGTTCGTATTTAACATTTTATGGCACGGTGATTGTTGAAGCAAGAGGTGATTTTATTTCCGCAACAATTTATGAACTTATTGAAAATCATAGTATTATTTCTTTTGTTTTTGTATCCTGTTGCCAATTTTGGGCAGGAAAACAACTCTATACCCGAACGTACTCCCGAACAGGAAGCTGCCAAACAAACCGAAAAACTACAGCAGGAACTAAATATGTCGACAGAACAAGCACGGCAGGTACACGAAATAAATCTGAAATACGCCCGTGCTCGCAAAGTTTCGAATACACGAATGGATGCCATACAGCGTATTAAAGATAAAGAAATTGAACTTTCGCGCGTACTGGACGAGCAACAACAGTCTGTACTTCAAAACAAACGCTACGAACGCTCATCATTTCAATCATCCGAAAGCAGACAAGCAAGTCCGGCATCACGACAACCCATTGATTATCAAAGCCAAACTAATCGTTCAGCAACAACAGGTACATTTCAACGTTCCGAATCACAACCCGGAACTAATCGCCAATCCATTACAACCCGACCGAGAACAACCGAAAAAACTGGTTCAACCTACCGAAATCCTTCCGAAGACAGAAGCTCATCGGTTCGTTCGGCAGCTCCTTCGGTAAATTCAGCACCAAGGTCATCATCCAGACAAAGCGGTGTTCGTAGCTCAACTCCGACTCAACAATCACCGGTCGGCGGTCGTAGATAAATTATGGGAGCACCTTCTTTCAGTTTTAAGGAATTCACAGTTTTTCACGACAAATGTGCCATGAAGGTGGGCACCGATGGTGTACTTCTTGGAGCTTGGGCAGATGTAGAAAATGCAACTAATATGCTGGACATTGGAACCGGATCAGGGTTGATAGCCTTGATGCTTGCACAGCGCAGCAAAGCAATTATTACAGCTATTGATATTGACAAAAATGCGGTGATTCAGGCAAAAATAAACGTCGAAAATTCGCCATGGAATGAGAGAATTCACATAATAAGCGCTGATTTAAGTACATTTTGTAAAACAACAAAGCAGCAGTTCGACTTAATCGTTTCAAATCCACCTTTTTTCAAAAACTCACTCGAAGCACCTGAATTAGCACGAACAATAGCCCGACATGCGACTACCGATTTTCACAACGAAATAATAATTTCGGCTAAAAAATTACTGACTGATAATGGTAAACTGTGTTTAATTTTGCCTATAAACGAAGGCAATGAATGCATTCGTTTTGCTCAAAGCAGTGGATTGTTTTGTTCGAAAAAAATGCTTGTATATCCCAAACCCAACAGTGTTGCAAAACGAATGCTAATAGAATTTTCGAAGCAAGAAACAGTTTGTTATGAGTCGGAAATCACCATCGAATCGGCGGTACGGCATTGCTATACCGACGAATTCAATGCTTTGGTAAAGGATTTTTATTTGAAATTGTAGAAAAACATTGATTTATTGTTTTTTTT
>DYSC01000071.1 GCA_020726365.1 Porphyromonas sp. | reverse complement strand
AAGCCCAACTTCAAGAGTTTTGAAGTTGGGCTTTTTGTTGCTTTAGTAAAAAAAAGAAAGATAAATTGGTATAAATTAGTTCTTTAACATCTTTTTAATTTGTTTGCCATCGCCATCATTTTTCGATGGTTTTATGTTTAGTAATTTACAAATTAACAAATAAAGATTTACGTTTGGAATTGGAGCTGCTGTGATATTCTTTTTGAAGGATGGACCAGCTGCAATGAAAATTGCTTGCATCTCTGGTGAAAAATTATCATATCCATGTGCAGCTAATGTTTTAGATGCTTTTTTTGAATCACTGAATTCAAGCTGTGTACCCACATCGGGTAGAATTACAATTTGTCCAATATCTTTATTTTTTCCGTAATGATATTTTTGTGGAACATCATCCTTGTTCCATACTTTTATATTTGGTATGTTTTTTAGTATTTCTATCGCTTTATTCGTAAATGTTTTTTTAGGATAAAGTAATGTTGGTGCACCATCTACTACATACTCAAAACTATCACGTGGTAAATAAGCTGACAAATTTATATGCTTTTTTGGGTCATAAGTGGCCATACCGTGATCGGATACAATTACAAAATCGACTTTTGATGCTATGGGCAATTGATTAAGCTTGTTACAAAAATCTCCTACGATTTTATCTAACATTTCAACAGTTTTTTTTGTTTCGTTACTTTCGGGAGTATTAATATGTCCACAGTGATCAGGCTCTTCAATATACCACATAATTAGATGCGGGCGTTCATTTTCCGGTTTTTTTAACCACGAAATAACAGAATCGCCGCGAGATTGAAATGGAACTGACGAGTCGAATTTTTTCCAAATACTCGGTTGACGACCATTAATTTTTGTTTCGCTCCCAACCCAATAAAACGATGCTGTTTTTATTCCTTGCTTTTCGGCAGTATTCCAAATAGGCTCTCCTTTGTAAAACGTGGGATTTTCAACGGCTTTTCTATTTCCAACTGTATATTCGACACCTTCTTTTGTGCGAAACTTATTATGAATTATTCCATTGTTTTCGGGGTACAAACCGGTTGCCATTGCATAATGATTAGGAAAAGTCAAACTTGGGAAACTTGGTATAAATGTTGATTTAACCCCTGCCTCAGAAATAGAATCCAAATTTGGTGTTTTACAAGTTTCTAAATAGGAGGTTCTAAACCCATCTAATGACAGTACTATAACATAGCTATCATTTTTCGGTGTTCTAATAACTTTATGCGGTTTAGAGTATCCAAAAAATGTATTTATTAAAAAAATAGCAAAAATAATCTGTTTCATCTCTTTAGTATTTATTTTCTGTTTCTTTACTAAAAAAGCGTTTGCACAAAATGTACAAACGCTTTTGTTCTTTTGAAACTAGCTATTGTTTAAAAGGTAACTTTTAATCCAATTTGTGCATTCCAACGACTTAAAAAATCACTCTTACTGATTTTGTCATCATTAAATTTATATGTTGGTATTTTATTTCCATCGCCATTAGTAGTAAGAGCAGATACACTTAATGGCATCACATTGTAATCGGACGAATAAACTGTGCCCCAATTTTTGTTAAGCAAATTTGAGAAGTTCATTATGTCGAAAGTTAATGATACTTTCTGATCTTTACCTTTTAGATAGAAGAAATCTTCTGCAAAGTGTAGGTCGATATGATTTTCCCAAGGAGCTATGTTCGAATTACGATCGGCATATTTACCACGATTATTTTTTGCATATTCGTCGCTTTCGATCCAACTTCCAAATTTTGTTCTGTCATCGGCAGTAGCGAATGTCATTTTTGTAAGTTCATCGGCTGTTGGAATGTAAAGTAAGGTATTTCCTTTTTGACCATCGCTATTAAAATCAGTAGTTTCGTTCATTGATAAACTATATCTCATGCCGTTTGAGCCATTGTATGTCAACGATACTACAGTTGCAAGACGACCATTCATATATTTTGGAGTAGTGTAAGTTACCTGTGCAACCACTCTGTTTGGTATATCGAAAATTGAATACGACAATTCGTTTTCGTTGTTAGGATCTACTGCGTAGTTGTATTTCCAGTTAGAGTATGCAATTGAACTTGTTCCATCGGTTACCGAATAAGCATGACCGTAAGTGTAACTTGCCATCAAGTCGAGACCAAAACTGAAACTTTTTTCCAATTTTGCATTTAATGCATAAGTATAACCCTGATTTGTATTTCTCAAATCAACAATAGCATAATAACTTCCTGGAGTTGATGTATAATAAGTTGTTGCCGAATTTGCTACATCTGTACTTACAGCATATACTTTTTTACCATTATCCACCAATGCTAAGTTTTCGAACCAAACGTTGTTAAGCGTTTTCGAATATAACGCCTCTAATGTAAGTTTTCCACCACAAGGTGTTACTTGTTCCAAAGCAAGATTTGTGCGGAATACTTGTGGGTATTTGAAATCTTTTGAAACTGTGTTAATTGTTGGTTTCGACGCCGAACCTGAGGCGGAGTTCATAGCAGCAACAGGATCGTTTTTATAAGTTCCAAAATCAGGTACATTGGCTGTAATTGTAGTTCCTTTCAATTCAACACCTGTGTTGCTCCAATTGTTTGAAATCCATACAAAAGGCACACGACCTGTAAATAAACCTCCACCACCACGAATTAAGGTTTTGTGGCTGTCGTTGGTATAGTAGCGGAAACCTAAGCGAGGTGAAACCATATATTTTGGTGAAGGCACTTCTCCTACTTTTGCATTATATGTTGTCGCATAAGTACTTGCATTAAAATCAGGGTTTGTGCTGGGCGAGTTAAAGAACATTGGCACATCAAGACGAACACCATAAGTAAGATTAAGATTATTGTTGATATTCCATTTATCCTGTGCATAAACACCAAATTGACCGGCTAAAATATCTGCTGCCCATTTATAAGTTCCTGTTAATGCATAATCTGAATAATTATAGGCAAATTTGTATGCATTGTCATTCAAATATTCGTTTAAGTTCTTGTAATAATATGCTCCGGTACTTGCCTGAATAAATAGATTCGACATTTTGTAAAATTCGTTATGAGTACCAAAAGTAATACTGTGATCGCCAAGGTACCACGACAGATTGTCTTCGAAAGTATAAATGTCCTGATCTAAACTATTAGCTCCCGAGTACATTTCAGTACCAATATTGGCAGTTACAGCACCTTGTGACCACGAATTGGTTATGGAATTGTAAGTGCCACCCACTTTTTCGATTGTAATATTAGGTGTTTGATGTGGAACTTCGCGTTGGTCTCTCACAAATGAAACACCAAGACGAGCTTCGTTGTAAAGAGATGAACTTAGATGAGAATTTAACTCAGCAACAAACGAATTAGTTTTGTTTATCATCTTATAACCACTATTTACAAAATAGTACGATTTAGAACCACCACTATAAACATCCTTATATGAATCGTTTAATTGATAGCGAAATGAGAATTTGTTATTCTTATTTATATTCCAGTCTAAGCGTCCCATCAACGATAAACCTTGTGTGTTAATGTTACGTCTGCTATAGCTTTCTTTATGCCCAGTAACTACTTCATATCTATCAGCAATGGCTTTAGCTTCGGCATCCGAAATGTAATTTGGAACAACACCAGGATAATAGCCAGAAGGATAAGTATTGTATTTGTATTCGGCACTTGTAAAGAAAAATAGTTTATTTTTAATGATAGCACCTCCGGCGGTAAAACCAGCAATTTTTGTATTTTGATCTGTAAGCTTTTCTACAGTATCTTTCAACTGATTAAAAGTACCAAACAAATCTTGGTTAGTGTAATAACTATAAGCCGAACCTTTAAATTTGTTAGTTCCGGATTTAGTAATGGCATTAATACCACCACCAGTAAAACCTCCCTGACGAACATCGAATGGAGAAACAACTACTTGAATTTCTTCAATTGCATCCAATGAAATTGGGTTTGCTCCTGTTTGTCCACCGTTTGTACCAGAGCCTGCCAGCCCGAATACATCGTTCGAAACCATACCATCAATTTGGAATGAGTTGTACCGGTTGTTTGATCCGGCAATAGAAATACCACCAATTTTTGAAGCAGAAACTAAAGGTGATAATTTTGCAACATCATAAATACTTCTACTAACAGTAGCAGTATTTGTGATTTGTTTTTCTTCGAAATTGGTTGCAGCACCTCCCGACGCACCTTTAACGCCACTTGCAGCTGTTACTGTTACTTCACCAAGTTGCTGTGTATTTTCTTTCAAATCAGCATTAAGAGTACTAACATCTCCAAGTGTCAAAAAAACCATGTTGTATTCCACATTGTTGAAACCAACATACGAAATAACAACTTTGTATGGTCCACCAACACGCATACCTTGAATGTTAAATCGACCCTTTTCGTTTGATACACCTCCATAAGTTGTTCCCGAAGATGTGTGTGTAGCTACTACCGTAGCCCCAATAATTGTTTCAGCTCCTGAACTGACTTTACCGCTAATACCCGAGGTTGTTACCTGGGCATTCAATGTTGCGCTCACGGCAACAAGTAATGCAATTGCGAAATAAAATAATCGTTTCATCATAATTTTTTTTTGTAAAATTAATACTCTGATTTTTAAATCATTATTTTTTAGATATGGAAAAATTTCATACCTGTTACAAATTTTGACTGCAAATATAGAACAACTTTAGTTAAAATACATTACAACCGAATGAATATTTATCAACAACTTATGCGTTTTTGATTTGATTCAGAGTGTCCGTGAAGCTGACTTATCAACTAATGACTACACATTGTAAATAATTTAATAATTTTGAGTTAAAAGTGAAAGTAATAAGCGGGGTAAATATTGAATTTATAATTAAATAAATTTCGGAGTTTTTTGTGGAATTTATGCTTTTAATTTAGTATTATCTTTTAATTTACAGCTAACACCCTTCCGCTGCCTGCATATTTCACTTCCTGAGGTGCACTCGTAAAGCCAATTTTGCCAAATTCAATAGCCATGCTCAGAATCAGGGTACAATTTTCCGTCTGCCAAGCGGTGCAACCTAACAAAAGCAAAGTGCAGCACCGATGCAAAAGCCGTGCAGCCTTTTCATTCCTTTTGCTGAAGCCTGAAACTCTCAAACTTGGGCGAAATTTTAAATTTTTCTTTACTCGCACCACCTTTTTTATACGTGTTATCACCTTTTCGTTCCTGCGGTGGGTGTAGAAACTGGCGTTGCCAAACCCACCGGTCATAACTATTGGTCCTTTTACTATTGCCATTTTGTTTGCCCCTAATCCCCCAAAATGGGGAATAATAAATTAGGAAATTAGAATGATTAAAAAATTAATTTTTTGTTTTGAGAAAAATATACTCATTTTTCAAAATGGCTTTTCAACCTACAAAAACTCATATTTTTTGATAACTCAAACAAAGATTGTAAATTTGCAAAATTGTAATCGGAACCAAACTTACAAGATTAAATGGAATTGTCCATGCAAAATATCACTTATTTGCAGGGCGTAGGACCTAAAAAGGCGGCACTTTTTGCTTCCGAACTTGGGTTGCTTACGGCTGAAGATTTGGTGCGTTATTATCCGTATAAATATGTAGACCGTAGCCGCTTTTATTACATTCACGAAATAAACGGGAATATGCCCTACATACAGTTGAAAGGGCAGATTGTGCGATTTGATAAAATTGGTGAAGGGCATCAAATGCGGCTTTCTGCCCTGTTTACCGATGGAAAAGAAACGATAGAATTGGTGTGGTTTAAAGGAGTTAAATTTATACTCGAAAAATACAAAACGGGAGTCGAATATGTAGTTTTTGGAAAACCAACGCCTTTCAATCGTAAATATAATATTGTACATCCCGATATAGAGTTGGTTTCGGCTTTACCGCCTTTAGAGCAAATGGGTTTACAGCCATTTTACAATACGACCGAAAAAATGAAGTCTGGTTTCTTGAATTCGAAGGCAATTCAGAAAATTATTTTTCCACTCCTAACTCATGTAAAATCGGGCGTTTCGGATACTTTGCCGGCTTACATTCTTCAGCGTTTTGCGCTGATGAACCTGTCCGACTCGCTTGTAAATGTACATTTTCCTAAAAATTCTCTTGCGCTGAATAAAGCTCGTCAACGATTGAAGTTTGAGGAGCTATTTTATATTCAACTCAGCATTTTGCGACAAACCAAATGGCGTGAACAGAATTTCAAAGGATTTATATTCGGTAAAGTAGGCGAAAGTTTCAACACATTTTACAAAGATTATTTACCATTCGAACTTACGGGTGCTCAAAAACGGGTGTTGCGCGAAATACGCACCGATGTGGGCAGCGGGCGACAAATGAACCGTTTGCTTCAGGGCGATGTAGGCAGCGGCAAAACGCTTGTGGCACTTATGTCCATGCTTATTGCTATCGACAGTGGTTATCAGGCAGCATTAATGGCTCCTACCGAAATTCTTGCTAATCAGCATTTTATTACGGTAAAAGAATTTTTGGGCAATATGGGAGTACAGGTTGAACTTCTCACTGGTTCTACTCGACCGAAAGCACGAGAGGCACTTCACGAAAAACTTCGTTCTGGCGAATTAAAGATTTTGATTGGCACACATGCTTTAATCGAAGATACGGTTCAGTTTCAAAATCTTGGTTTTGTGGTTATCGACGAGCAGCACAGGTTTGGTGTAGAGCAGCGCTCCAAACTTTGGAAAAAGAACATTCAACCGCCACATATTCTGGTAATGACGGCCACGCCGATACCTCGTACGCTTGCTATGACACTTTATGGTGATTTGCGCATTTCAATTATCGACGAACTGCCCCCAGGTCGTAAACCAATTCAAACCTATCATTATTATCAAACCAAACGTAAAAGTCTGAATCAATTTATTGCCAAACAGGTAAATCAAGGTAGTCAAATATATATTGTATATCCTCTAATTAAGGAATCGGAAAAATCGGACTTGCAGGATTTGGAAAATGGCTATAATTATATCACCGAAACATTTCCGCAGTATAAAGTTAGCAAAGTGCATGGCAAACTGAAAGCGGCAGAAAAAGAGTTTCAAATGCAACGATTTGTTTCGGGCGAAGCTCAAATTATGGTGGCTACAACCGTTATTGAAGTGGGTGTAAACGTGCCAAATGCTTCGGTAATGATTATCGAAAATGCCGAACGGTTTGGACTGTCGCAGTTGCACCAATTGCGGGGTAGGGTAGGGCGTGGTGCCGACCAATCGTATTGTATTCTGCTTACCGGTTTTAAATTGTCCACCGAAACCCGCAAGCGCATGGAAATTATGGTGCGCACCAACGATGGTTTCGAAATTTCGGAAGCCGACCTTCAGCTTCGTGGTCCAGGCGATATGGAGGGAACGACGCAGAGTGGAATGCCTTTCGAACTGAAAATTGCTAACTTAGCCCAAGATGGCAAAATGTTAGAAATAGCCCGAAATACTGCTTTGGAGGTGCTCGAAGATGACCCTACATTGGACAAACCCGAAAATCAGGTGCTTCTTCAGCAACTTCGCAAACTTAAAACCAACACCTTAAATTGGGGTGTAATTAGTTAAAAAACTCGAACTTTTTTTGACAGCATTGCATTTTTACCTATTTTTGAAAGATGATTTTTTATTCATACTGCACAAATATGTAATATCAATGGAAACAACGCTCGTTATTTTAAAGCCTGGAACACTTCAACGCGAATTGGTGGGCGAAGTCATTTCACGTTTTGAACGTAAAGGACTTCAAATTTGTGGAATAAAAATGATTCAGCTGACAGATGAAATACTTGCTGAGCATTATTCACATTTGGCACAAAAATCATTTTTTAAACGTATAAAAGATGGTATGATGATTACTCCAGTCATTGTGATGTGTCTCAAAGGTATTGATGCTGTGCATATTGTGCACCAGATGGCTGGAAAAACCAATGGCCGTGAAGCTGTTCAGGGCACTATTCGTGGCGATTTCAGCGTAAGCGTTCAGGAAAATATAGTGCACACATCGGATTCGCTCGAAACTGCTGAAATTGAGCTTAATCGATTTTTTAAACCTGAAGAAATATTTGATTACAAACAAAATAATCTGAATTTTCTTTACGCAAACGACGAATATTAAAATATTCAAATTTTAAATTAAAATATCCCACAATGGGGGTTTGTTTATACCTATTGGCACATTGTCATATCAGCTAATTGGTACATTAATATCTTTGTCATGCATTTATTCCGAAATATTCTTTTTTATACGCTTTTATTTTTCATTTCCTTTTCGGGACTTCATGCACAGCACATAAATAGCTCATTTTTACCCAAAAAAGATACCGCAAATATCTACAAACAGATGTTTAATGATCGTACGGATGATTTGATGGAAAATCATCCAGCCGACGACATCTACAATCATATTTGGACTTCTGAACGTTTAAATCCCTACAAAATTCCTATTGATAGTTTACCCGACACAGTAAAAATCGATTGTCGACATTTTACAATACCTGTACATGGAATTGTTACTTCCGACTTTGGACCGCGTCGCTATCGCTATCATTATGGAACAGATTTAAGGCTAAATGTTGGTGATACGGTTGTAGCGGCTTTTTCGGGGCGTATCCGAATTGTCGATTATGAAGCCCGCGGATATGGCCATTATGTGGTAATTCGCCACGAAAATGGGCTCGAAACTGTTTATGCGCATCTTTCAAAAGTATTGGTTCAGTTGGACCAAAATGTGAAAAGTGGCGAATTAATCGCTTTAGGTGGAAATACCGGACATTCAACCGGTCCGCATTTACACCTCGAAGTTCGCTATCTGGGAAATGCTTTTAATTCGGCAAGCTTAATAAATTATCATACAGGTAAAGTTCACAACGATACGTATTTAATTACAAAAAGTAAATCGTTTTATTATCAACAGGCTGTGGCACAGGCTAAAAAGGCTCAAACTCGTGTGAAGTATTATACTGTTCGCAGGGGCGATAATTTAGGTGAAATTGCCGCTCGAAATGGTACAAGTGTAAAAAATCTTTGCCGATTGAATGGCATTAAAGAGAAAAAACTATTGCAATTGGGTCAAAAACTTAGAGTTATGTAAAAAACATTTAATTTTACTATTCGTATGAATGCAAATCAATTCCCTGTAAAACTTACATTTAAAATTGGAACTTTAAGCAACGACTTTGTTGCTCAGGATGCCAATGGCAATACCATTGTATATGTTCGTCAAAAATTATTGAAACTGATTGAAGAGGTTCAGGTGTTTAATAACGAAAGCCGTTCGGAATTGATGTACACCATTCGTGCTAATCGCTGGATTGATTTTACGGCGACATACACATTCACAAACCGACAGAGCCACGAAATTGGACGCATTGTCCGCAAAGGTTGGGCATCACTTTGGAAAGCAAATTACGAAATTTATGACGACAAACAACGACTCGATTTAGCTGTTCGTGAAGAAAATCCATGGGCTAAGGTTTTTGATTCCATGCTTGGCGAAATCCCTTTTTTGGGACTTTTAACTGGCTATCTTTTTCATCCTTCTTATATTGTAACGCGTCCGATTGGTACTCCTGTGGTTCGCTTGAAAAAGGAAACTTCGTTTTTCGGACGCATTTTTACCATCGAAAAGTTAGCCGAATTTGAATCTGGCGAGGAAGAGCGAATTCTGTTGGGATTAATGATGATGATTTTGTTAGAGCGCCAGAGAGGTTAGTTTCTTTTATAACATAAAAAAACTGCTGATTAGGTAGGGCATACCTGCCGAAAGTATGCCTGCAGCAAGTTTAAAACTATCCGTTTTGTAAAAAACAAACATAAATGCAAGGTTAGGGAATGCTGAAAGCAGTAATATTTTTCCTAATATCGCACTCGGATATAATAGTTTAATGGTATCAAAAAAACCGGTTTCGAAAGGCGAAAACTGATTCAGATACAACCATATAAATAATGGTGGTAAAAATAATCCCGGCACAAATCCATACCAAAAATTATTGAACTTATCAATCTCAAATTTCATTTTTTTAATGTATAATGTCTAAAGTTACAAGTCTAATGACCAATATTGTAGACTTTAGACTCTTGACTCTTTTGTCTGTCTACAGTTCCCAATTGGTCATTGATTTCACAAAATTATAATCGGTTAAATCAATTTTGGAAGGCACAATTGAAATGTATCCATTTGCCAAAGCCCATTCGTCGGTGTCGTGTGCTTCCGGTTCATGATTTTTAAAAAAACCAGTTAACCAGAAATAAGTACGTCCTAACGGGTCGGTGCGTTTAGCATATTCTTCTGTCCAATTTCCTTTGCATTGACGAACAATCCGGATTCCTTTAATTTTTCCGGTAGGTGCATTTACATTCAGGCAAGTGCCATAAGGCAATCCGTTTTTAAGTGTTTCTTTAACAATTTGTAAAATATATTTTTCGAAATCACTAAAATCGGCATTGTAGGAGTGGTCGCAAATTGAAAAGCCAATAGAAGTAATGCTGTTTTCGCACCCTTCGAGCACCGCTCCCATCGTTCCTGAATATATAATATTGATAGCTGCATTGGAACCATGATTAATTCCTGAAACCAATAAATCAGGTTTTCGGTCGAGAATGTCGTGCAAAGCAAGTTTCACACAGTCGGTGGGCGTACCATTGCTTTTGTAGCGTACCAAACCTTCGCGTTCTTCAATTTTTGTGTAACGCAATGGTTGCGAAACAGTTATGGCATTCGATTGTCCCGAGCGCGGACCGTCGGGAGCCATTACTACCACATCGCCAACCTGCATCAGTAAGCGTGTAAGTACATTTATGCCATTGGCTGTATCGCCGTCATCATTCGTTATAAGTATAAGTGGACGTTTCATTATCAATGATTAATTATGATAAAATGTGCTTTATTTTTTTGAAATTTTTTGTTTTGTAAAAAAAAGAAAAAGATAGCTTACTGCTAAAAAATAAATCAAATCGCGTGAATCGATAACTCCCCTGCTAACAGATTTGTAATGAGCATTTATACCTGCATTTTCGATAAGTCCGATGGTATTTCCTTCGCTAAAAAATGAAGTAAGTAAATCGAAACCATAAAAGAGGGAAAATGAAATCACTACCGCCAAAACAAACGAAACGACTTGATTGTTTGAGAGCGATGATGAAAAAGTACCAATAGCCGTAAAAATCAATGCTAAAAACACCAAGCCAATAAATGAGCCCCAAAAGGCACCTGTATCAACATTACCAACCGGTTCGGCTAAATACGAAACCACGAAATAATTTAATATGGTGGGAATTAATGCAATAAGCACAACTACGACGTTAGCCAAATATTTTCCCAACACAATTTGCCACGAACTAAGTGGTTTTGTAATAATTAATTCCCACGTTCCACTTTGTTTTTCTTCGGCAAAGGCACGCATAGCAATAGCCGGACAAAGAAATAAAAATAACCAAGGCGCAATGGTAAATAGCCCATCAACATTGGCATAGCCCGATTCGGGAATGTTATATTCACCCGGAATTACCCACAGAAAAAGATTGGTAAGAATCAAAAATATTCCCACAACAATATAGCCTGTAAGCGAACCAAAAAACGATTTTATTTCTTTATTGAATATAGAATACATGAATTTAGTTTATAAAGTTATAAAGTT
>DYSC01000070.1:2016-11719 GCA_020726365.1 Porphyromonas sp. | reverse complement strand
AAGAATATTGCTGAAAAAAGCAAAACTGAATTAAATAAACGCATTTTATTGATCAGCTACCGGATTTTGAACGAATTATTTAAATTAATCGAACATGTTTTCTTCGCAACCCTGATTTACATTAAAGGTTTCGGGTACATCAAAATTTTCACTTTGCGAATAGCCTAAACTTCCATCGTTATACACTTTTTTCATATAAATAGCCCAAATCGGTAAAGCCATACTTGCCCCTTGTCCTTCGGCTATATTGTCAAAATGAATACTGCGATCTTCGCCACCAACCCATACACCCGAAACTAATGAAGGTGTGTAACCCATAAACCAACCGTCGGAATTATTCTGTGTAGTACCTGTTTTGCCGGCCATTGGCATACGCAAACCATATCTGCCGCGAATACGTGAACCGGTACCTCCATCCACTACAGCACGCATCATGTAAATCATTTTATAAGCTGTCGATTCACTTAGAATTTCGTACATTTTAGCATTAAAATTCGCTATCACATTTCCGTTGGCATCTTCAATTCGCGTAACGTATAGTGGTTCTACTCGTATTCCTTTGTTTGGAAAGGCCGTGTAAGCATCTACCATTTCGGCTACCGAAATTTCGCAAGGTCCAAGAGCCAGCGAAACTACAGGATCGAGATGCCCACGAATGCCAAACGAGCGCATAAGCTTAACCAACGACTCAGGCGTAAACAGACTCATTAAATAGGCCGAAATCCAGTTATCCGAATTCGAAAGACCCCATTTGAGTGATACTATATCACCCACTTTGCGTCCTTTTGTGGTCGTTTTTGGAGTCCACGAAGGTTGTCCTTGTATATTGAATGTGATGGGTCGCCAACTTGTTTTATCACAAGGCCACATACCCTCTTCCATAGCCAGCGTATATAAATAGGGTTTTACGGTAGAACCAACCTGCCGTTTTCCTACTGTTACCATATCGTACTGAAAATGAGCAAAATCAGGTCCACCAACGTATGCTTTTACATAGCCTGTTTTTGGTTCCATAGACATAAATCCACATCTCAAAAAATGCTTATTGTAACGTATCGAATCAAGTGGCGACATAATTGTATCAATCATTCCGTTGTACGAAAACACCTGCATATCCACAGGTCGACGGAACGAGCGATTGATTTCTTCTTCGCTTATTCCCTGCTCCTTCATTCGTCGGTAACGATCGGACTGTTTTACTGCGTTTTTCAGAATTGATTCTATTTCTTCGGGTTTCACACGTTTTGAAAATGGTGCATAACTTCGTCCTTTTTTCTCTTTGAAAAATGTTTTTTGTAACGATTCAATATGTTCAAGAACAGACTCTTCGGCATATTTTTGCATGCGGGAGTCGATAGTGGTGTAAATTTTCAGTCCATCTACGTAAATATTGTATGGCGTACCATCGGGTTTGTTGTTTTTATTACAAAAACCATAAAGCGGGTTGTTTTCCCATTGCCACAAATCTTCCTGATATTTCTCTTCCTGCCAACTTGCATAATCGCCTCGCGAAGGTTCATTGTCCATCAAAATCTGACGGAGATACTCCCGAAAATAAGGTGCTAATCCCGATTTATGATCAGCTCGTTGATAATCGAGTGTGAGTGGAGTCATTTTCAACGAATCGTATTGCTCGTCGGTAATGTAATCCGCTTTACGCATTTGGTTCAGCACCACATTCCGACGTTTGCGTGTACGCTCGTTGTAACGTACCGGATTAAAATACGATGGATTTTTACACATACCAATCAGCGTGGCAGCTTCTTCTATTTTTAAATTCGAAGGAGATGTATTGAAATAGACCTGTGCAGCCGATTTGATACCCACCGCATTATTCAAAAAACTAAACTGATTGAGATACAATGTGAGAATTTCTTCCTTGGTATAAAGGCGTTCGAGCTGTACGGCAATAACCCATTCGATGGGTTTTTGGAAAGCACGCTGAATAAAATTCTGTGCCACATCGGAATACAATTGCTTGGCAAGCTGCTGTGTAATGGTGCTACCACCGCCCGAACTTTTGCGCTGAAGTATACCACGAAAAACCAATGAGCGCGACAAAGCAATGCCGTCGATGCCCGAGTGATTATAAAAACGCACATCTTCGGTGGCTACCAAAGCATGAATAACGTGTTCGGAAATTTCGTTGTATTCTACCTTGACGCGATTTTCTTTACTGCGCGAAAAACGACCAAGCAACTGTAAATCAGAAGAGTAAATTTCGGTAGCATACTTATTTATAGGGTTTTGCAATTCGTCGATGGGGGGTAAATAACCAACCCAACCCATTATAATAAAAACAAAAATCAGTACCGTCGACAGGAATCCGAACCCGAATAACATCCAAAACCAACGATTGAATTTCGACCTAAAATCGCTTTTCTGCACTTTGTTTCCCATTTTATACACTTTTGTTTTTTTGAATTACAAAAGTACAATTTTTTTTTGAGTTAAGCTAAAAACATTATACCAACACAAAATCTTCAATTAACAAATTAGAAATCAAAATACCTTCCAATGTAAGCGATACATGTTGATTATTGACAACCATGTATTTATTTTCAATTTGTTTTTGTGCTGTGATCATAAATTTATCGCAAAAATCTGCTCCAAATTTTTCAGCAATATAACTTAAATTTACACCTTCTTTTGTACGCAAAGCCACCATAACATATTCGTTGTATTTATCGATTAATGTTAAATTTTCCAATTCGAAAAAATTGCTTCCGGTAAAAACATCGGCATTATATTTTTTTATCGAACTCACATTCCATTGGCGTGAATTGCCATCGAACGAATGCGCCGAAGGTCCCAAACCAAGATAAGGTATCATTTTCCAATAGGCACTGTTGTGCTGCGAACGAAGTCCGGGTTTAGCAAAATTCGAAATTTCATACGGTTCATAGCCCGCTTTCTCCATTTTTCGGAACATTAGTTTATACATTTCAACCATTTCACTATCATCTGCCGAGCTAACTCGTCCGAGTTCGCGCAGTTTATGCAAAGGCGTACCCTCTTCGTAGGTTAAACCATAAATAGAAATATGTTCCGCCCCGAGCGAAAGTGCTTTATTCAGTTGTATTTCCCAATTTTGCTTGGTTTGCAGGGGCAAGCCATAAATAAGGTCGATACTAATATTGTCGAAACCCGCATTTCGGGCACTGGTAAATGCAGCAACGGCCTCGTCGCCACTATGTAGGCGGTTTATTTTTTTCAATTGTACATCGTCAAAGCTTTGAATACCAATACTTATCCGATTGAAAGGCAATTGTTTTATTGATTCGAAAAATACAGGAGTTAAATCGTCGGGGTTCGCTTCGAAGGTGATTTCAGCCGCGTAGTTTACTTCAAAAAGTGCATAAATTTTATCGAAAATCTGTTGAAATTGCTCTGCTGTGAGTAAGCTCGGCGTACCACCACCAAAATAAATAGTTTGTATCGGTTCTCTTTTTAAATAATCTGCCCTTATTTCCATTTCACGCACAATAGCATTCACCGTATCGTCGATTTGGCGGGGCGCCACACGCGTATAAAAATCGCAATAACTGCAACGCTGTTTACAAAACGGAATGTGAATATAAATACCTGCCATTGAATAAGTTAGAGGGTATAAATTGGGAATTGAAAATTGGAAATTTGAAAAACCTTATCAATGAAAATTTAGTAGAAACGAGTTAACATCCAATTGATTAATATCTGTAATGTCGGTGTCAATTATCAAATCGGACTTAGCTGCCATCTCTGCATCAGTGAGTTGGTTGTTGATACGCTCAATAATTTGTTTCTCAGATAAACCATCACGTTTTACTACACGCTGAATGCGAATTGATTGTGGAGCAGTTACCAATATTATTTTATCTACTAATTTATGAAATTCGCCATGGAAAAGGATTGCACATTCCAAAAAAAGAACTGTTTCGCTTTTGTGCTGCTTAGCCCAGATTTTAAAGTCGGCACGAACGGCAGGATGTACAATTTCGTTTAGCTTGTGTAGCAATTCGGGCTGATTAAAAACAATACCGGCAATGTATTTTCGGTTCAATTCATTGTCGGTATAAGCTTCGGGACCAAAAAGCGCACTTATTTGTTGACGAATTCCGATATTTTCGTTTTGCAAACGTCGGGCAGCACTGTCGGTGTCGTAAACAGCATATCCTGCTTCACGAAATCGTTTGGACAAAGTAGATTTGCCACTACCAATGCCACCTGTTATTCCAATTATCATTTCGTGTACTTCAACGTGTGTCCCATACGCAATTTTTTAGTTTGCATATAAAATTCGTTGTATTTATTCGGTTGAATTTCGATAGGTACATTTTCTACAATCGTCAAGCCATAGGACTCAAGTCCAATGCGTTTTATCGGGTTATTGGTCAATAATCTTATTTTACAAACACCTAAATCCCGTAATATCTGTGCTCCTACTCCATAATCGCGTTCGTCAGCTTTAAACCCTAAATGCAAATTGGCATCCACTGTATCCATTCCTTCTTCCTGCAATTTGTAGGCTTTCATTTTGTTCATCAAACCTATTCCACGTCCTTCCTGATTCATATAAACAATAACGCCTTTGCCTTCTTTTTCGACCATTTCCATCGATTTGTGGAGCTGCTCACCGCATTCGCAACGCATCGATCCAAAAATATCACCCGTAACGCACGACGAATGTACGCGTACCAATATCGGCTCATCTTTTTCCCATTCGCCTTTGATTAATGCCACGTGCTCTAAACCATTCGAAAGTTGTTTGAAAGGTATCAGTTTAAACTCTCCATATGCAGTTGGCATATTTACTTTAACTCCTTTTTCGACCAACGACTCCGATTTGAGGCGATAAGCAATTAGGTCTTTTATCGACACTAATTTCATATCAAACTTTTGAGCAATTTCCATTAGCTGCGGCAAACGCGCCATGGTGCCATCTTCATTCATTATTTCAATCAATGCAGCCGCCGGATAAAGTCCGGCTAAACATGCCAAATCAACACCCGCTTCGGTATGTCCTGAGCGGCGCAAAACACCTTTTGAACGTGCTCTCAATGGGAAAACATGCCCAGGACGACCAAAAGTTTCAGGTTTAGAAGTTGGGTCTATTAAAGCCAAAAATGTAGCGGCTCTATCGGCAGCCGAAACCCCTGTAGTACAACCTTCTAATTTATCGATACTCACTGTAAAAGGCGTACCGTGAATAGAAGTGTTGGCTTGTGCCTGCATTTCGAGTTCCAATTCGTCGCAACGTTCTTCGGTAAGTGGCGCACAAAGTAAGCCACGTCCGTTTGTAATCATAAAGTTTGCAATCTCAGGTGTCATTTTCTCAGCCGCACAAATAAAATCGCCTTCATTCTCACGATCTTCATCATCTACTACGATTACAATTTTACCGGCTTTAATATCAGCCAATGCTTCTTCGATTGTATTTAATACTGAATCCATATATTTTAGTTAATTAGTTGAATTTTTAATTGTTTTCATTAGTCATTTTCAGAATTTTGACTTTGATAAAAGCCCGTATCTTTTGCATCATTTTCACATATTCTTCGGTGTTAAAAAGTACAGCATCCACCGCAGCTTTGTAGGTAAGGAAAATTCCTACAGGCAACAAAATCGACGAACTGAGCCACATTCCTTCGAAAGCTGTCCAAAGTCCTTCGCGAGCCATTTTATAACCAGTATTATCAATAATGTAATAAATAATAAACATAACCACCGAAATGACCACCGGTGCGCCAAGCCCTCCTTTGCGAATAATAGCGCCAAGTGGTGCTCCGATAAAGAAAAATATCAGACAAGCAAACGAAAGTGTAAATTTGCGATGCCATTCTATTTCGTGGCGGCTTACATACAATGTTGCCTCACCAAGATTCAGCTTGTTAAACTCAATTTGTCCCTTCATTTCGCTGGCTTTTTGCAAAGCCATTGTCATCGCCATTTCCATTTGAGGTTTATCCAACTTATAAAACAAGCTATCGGAATTATAGTTTTCGACACGTATATTTTCTCCGGTTTCGAGTGAACGATTCCAAGCCGATTCGCGTCCAAAATAGCGTCGTTGCACCATTTCTACAGCCTGTTCGTTTTGCCGATGAGCAACCACTTTCGAAGCAGAATCAATAGAAATGGAGAGATGATTAATATTTTTACTTATGTGTTGGTCTTGTAATATACTTTCATCGAAACGGTTAAAATCCGAATCAAAATCAATCAATATTTCTTTTTTACCAAAAGTTTCGCGTCGATAAGGTATACTGCCAGGATTAGTACTAAAACTCTGACTTTTTAAATTCTCAAAACTCTCACCATCAAACAATAACAGCATTAGATACTTCTTATCTTCACTTAATTTTATTCGCCCCGAATCGGCAAGCATAACTGTTGCATTATCGAAACCGGCCGAAAAATCGTAAATCATCAAATCTTTGAGCAGCCCTTTTTCCTTACCCCGAACGTACAAGTTATAGCCGTTGATACCTGAATAAAACTCTCCTACTGGAATATCCAACTCAGGCGATTTTTGACGCAACGAGTAAATTAAAGTCCAGAGTTTGGTTTGCGTAATGGGCAAAACATTATTCGAAAAATAAAAAGCAGATAAAGAAATCAGGATTATAAAAAATACAAGTGGACGAATAATTCGAAAAAGAGAGATACCTGCCGATTTCATAGCGGTAAGCTCAAAATTTTCGCCTAAATTCCCGAAAGTCATAAGTGAAGCTAGCAAAATAGCCAATGGCAGTGCCATGGGAACCAATGAAGCCATTGCATACGCAAAAAATTCGGCTATAACACCAAATCCAATCCCTTTGCCTATTAAATCATCAAAATGTTTCCACAAAAACTGCATTAAAAGTATAAAAGTGCTTATTAAAAAAGTCATCACAAATAAAGTGATAAATCTTTTAAACACATAAGAATCAATGGTTTTTATCCGAAACATTCGTGAAGTATTGCTTTTTTATTGGGACAGCAAAGTTAGTTTAAAAACTTGAATTTTCAAAAGTGAATTATACATACTTATTTCCCCGAAAAAACCACAAGCCTGCAAATGTAATTAAGCCGTTCAGCATCAGCAATTCGTAGCCAAATTTATAATTAAATAACTGTCCAAAAACATAATCTAAACCAAAACAAAAAACAGGTGAAAAAAACGCAATATAAGGTATGAATTTATCTTCCGTTTTTATTTTTGTAAATAAGCCAAAAGCAAACATGCCAAGCAATGGTCCATACGTGTACGAAGCAATAATATAAATGGCATCAATCACACTTTTATTGTTAATGGCTTCGAAAGCAAGTATTATAAGTACAAAAAGTAACGAAATGGCTATGTGAATCCATTGACGTTTGCGCGTGGCAACGGCAGCCTCCTGATGTTGAACTCCCAAAATATCCACTGAAAACGAAGTAGTAAGTGCAGCCAATGCCGAATCGGCACTCGAAAAAGCAGCAGCTACAATGCCCACAATAAATAAAATAAGAACCGATTGCCCCAGATAAGTGGTTGCAAACATGGTGAGTATTTCGTCTGATTTTTGGGGTAATTCAATTCCATTTTGAGCCGCAAGCATTAGCAACATAAGTCCCATCGTCAGAAAAAGCAAATTTACGGGCACGAACGACATTCCATACCAATACATATTTTTTTTTGCATCCTGAATATTCCGGCAGGTAAGGTTTTTTTGCATCATATCCTGATCCAAACCTGTCATTACAATGGCAATAAAAATGCCGCTGAAAAACTGCTTGAAAAAATTTTGCTTCGAATGCCAATCGTCGAACACAAAAATACGAGCATGTTCGTGATTTGTTAATGCTGTAAAAAGCGTTCCATGTTCAATTTTCAACTGCGAAGCCACCTGTATTACAAGCAAAATTATGGCTATTATCATAATTATTGCCTGCAAAGTATCCGTCCACACTATTGTTTTTATTCCACTCCGATAGGTATAGAGCCATATTAAAAAAATAGTGGCACTAACGGTCACCGCAAATGGCACATTCCAAGCATCAAACACCACGGTTTGCAAAATGGCTGTTACCACATACAGTCGAGCAGCTGCACCAATAGTTTTCGAAAGCAGAAAAAACGAAGCGCCTGTTTTGTAAGCGTTTTTGCCAAATCGCTGTTCGAGATAGGTATAAATAGATGTGAGTTGAAGTCGGTAATACAAAGGTAATAGCACATTGACAATAATTAAATAGCCGAAAAAGAAGCCGAATACGGTTTGCATATATGTAAAATCGATGGTACGTACCATGCCGGGCACCGACACAAAACTCACCCCCGAAATAGACGAACCAATCATACCAATAGCAACCACCCACCAGGGCGATTTGCGATTACCCAAAAAAAACGCCTCATTATCAACGCTTTTTCTGCTTACTAAAAACGAAATAAGCAGCAATAACGAAAAATAAACGGCTATAATAAATAATATAAATATTCCCGACATACTGATAATTTGTGGACAAAGGTAGCAAAAAACCATTTAATCCCCGTTCTTGATTTTTAAAATTGAATGTTCGCAATATTTTTTGTAAATTTGCACTTTAATTTAAAGAAATAAAAAAACTCATGAGCCAAGCTCTTTTTTCGTCGGCACTACTCGAAAATGCTGTCCATGAATTTGCCAAATTACCCGGAATTGGTCGCAAAACTGCGCTTCGGTTGGTATTGCATTTGCTAAAAAAAGAAAAAAACGAAGTGGAGAGTTTTGGAAATTCGATGATACAACTTCGGCGCGATATTGTGTATTGCACTGTATGCCACAATATTTCCGACACAGCGGTGTGTGGAATTTGCAGCAATCCGTCGCGCGACAGACGTACAATTTGCGTGGTGGAAACTGTAAAAGATGTGATGAGCATCGAAAATACACAGCAATACCGCGGTTTGTACCATGTGTTGGGTGGCGTTATTTCGCCCATGGATGGAATTGGACCAGCCGACCTCGAAATTGAAAGTTTGGTAAATAGAGTGAACAAAGACGAAGTTAGCGAAGTTATATTAGCACTAAGTACCACCATGGAAGGTGACACTACCAATTTTTATATTTTCCGAAAATTAGCTGCGAACAACGTGAAAATCACCACCATTGCACGTGGTGTATCGGTAGGTGGCGAGCTCGAATATACCGACGAGGTTACACTAGGTCGCTCCATACTGAACAGAATAGAATTTACAAATTCGTATAAATAAAAACTCAATGCTCCAGACATATTCCCCTTTTAGGGGGTTAGGGGGCAGATACATAAAAATCAAACTCAAAAATGAAACAAACTCTTCGACAATTAGTTATAGCGTATTACAGCGTTTATATTGCTGCCATTGCAGCTGCCACATCGGGTTTTTATATTTTAAAATCAGGATTTATTATTGATCCACTCAGCCAAACCGGAACAACTATCAACACACTTCTTATTATTTTTATAATTGGCTCTGTACCGCTTACATTGGGGTATTTTAATAAACTAACAAAAAAATGGGCGCTATTGGAAGATGAAAATCAACGCTTGGAAAATTATCGCAAAGCCGGAACCATTCGCATTGCCATTATCGGGTTGGGACTTGTATTAGGTGTTTTGTTTTTTTACATTATGAACTCACAATCTATGATTTTTAGTGCCGGAATAGCAGCTATTGCTTTGTTTTTTTGCAAACCAAGCGAAGCAAAAATCAGTGCTGAATTAGGAATTAGTTTATAGT
>DYSC01000070.1:0-1916 GCA_020726365.1 Porphyromonas sp. | reverse complement strand
ATAATTAACAACTTATGCTCACCATAGCCGTAGATTTCGACGGAACCATTGTTACTCACGAATATCCTCGCATCGGAAAAGAAATTCCGTTTGCCATCGATACGCTTCTTAAAATTCAGAAAGACTTTCAGGCTTGCCTTATACTCTGGACTGTACGAGAAGGAAAGGAACTATACGAGGCTGTTGAATTTTGCAAATCCAAAGGACTTGAATTTTATGCCGTAAATAATAATTATCCCGAAGAAAAAGATACCGACGAACAACCCCGCAAACTGAAAGCCGATGTATTTATCGACGACCGCAATTTGGGTGGTTTGCCCGACTGGGGTGTGATGTACCAAATGATAGCCTCGGGTAATCCGCTGAAACCCGCTCCCACCCAACTTTTAAGCGACTATCCGCTGAAAAAGGAAGGATTCTTTAAAAAGATTTTTGGTTGAAAAAATCAATAATTTGAATTGGATTATGTCGAAAATATATGATATTCCAATTATGTACCGCATTGTACGTAGCCTGATAACTAAGGTTTTGTACTTGTATTATGATGAGATAATAGTAACGGGCAAAGAAAATATTCCTTCGAATGGCGGTTATATATTTGCACCTAACCATCGCAACGCATTAATGGATGCTTTGGCTGTTGTGCTTATCACACCAAAACAAAAATCAACATCTTTTTTAGCTCGTTCCGATATTTTTAAAAACAAATATGCGGCTCAGTTTCTTCGATTTTCGAAAATTATGCCTGCTTTTCGCATTCGCGATGGGTTCGAAAATTTGGGTAAAAACAACGACGTTTTCGAAGAGTGTGTGGAACTACTCGAAGCAAATCAGGCATTGTGCATTATGCCCGAAGGAAATCAGGAGCTCGAACATAAAGTGCGTCCGTTGGTAAAAGGTATTTTTCGTGTAGCTTTCTCGGTACAGCAGCGTAACAAAACGGAGCATCCACTGCAAATTGTACCCGTAGGATTCGATTATGGCGATATTGTAAAATTTGGTAAACACCTGATTATTAATATCGGAAAGCCAATAGATGTATCTACTTACAATAAGGCATACAATGAAAATCCGCCAAAAGCACTCAACGAAATTAAGGGAAAATTAAAACAACGATTAGAAAAACTAACGTTACATATCGATTCGGAGCTAAATTACGATACGATACTTGCAACAATCGACTATTCTCATCTTAATATTTTACACAAAAACAAAATAAAGCCTACTACAATTGCTGCCTACGAAACACGTAAACAGTTGGCCGATTGGCTTTGTGACATTGAAAAAGAACAACCCGAGTTACTGAAAGAACTTTCGGAAAGCACGTTGAAATACAAAAAGGCTTTAGACAAAAACCACATTCAGTATCGGAATGTAAATCAAATAAAATCAGGCAAAACCCTGTTTTTTAACAGCTTACTGTTAACTATTTCCTTTCCTTTTGCTTTGGTAGGTTTTGTTTTGAATGCGGTACCTTTTTTTGCGCCTGAATGGATTCGGAAACTAATGAAAGTAGAATTCGAGGGATTTTTCAGTTCCATTCAATTTGTTTTAGGACTAATTCTATTTCCGATATTCTATCTTGCTCAATCGTTTCTGATTTGTAATTTGCTATCTGTCACATTACTATACACTCCATTTTTACTTGTTACACATTTGATTAGCGGAATTTTATATTTTAAGTACTACAGTACTTTCAAAT
The DNA here is from genome assembly GCA_020726365.1 of Porphyromonas sp. Taxonomy (GTDB): domain Bacteria; phylum Bacteroidota; class Bacteroidia; order Bacteroidales; family Paludibacteraceae; genus Paludibacter. The sequence goes on along the minus strand of DYSC01000070.1, from coordinate 214 downwards.
GTACAATAGCTTCCATTCGAGTCAAATTGCTTCCCAAAAAAGAACTCAAAAAGCTCAAATCACTTTGCGAAGAAATTAGCAGTAAGTTAGCATTACTTACATTTCAATAAATTTTATATGGATAAATTTTATAACCAAATGGTTCACAATAGTTTAAGCTATTTTATAAATTAATTTAACTCCAATCTATTGACTACATTTAGATAAAATTCAA
>DYSC01000069.1 GCA_020726365.1 Porphyromonas sp. | reverse complement strand
GGAATACCTTATATGTCCATTGTTTATTTGGTGGATAAATGTACGAAAAGTAAAAATCGCTAAAACTATCTCAATACTTTAAAAAATAAAATTATGAAAAAACTCATAGCCTTTTTTATTTTGCTATCGCTAAATTTTACTGCATCTGCACAAAATGAAATTAACAAAAAAGAGGTCTTTGACTCTATAGTTGCTGTTTATAAACCCAATTCGCATTTTACCACATCCGACTTGCTGCTAAAAATAGGGCTTGGTTTTTTGAATAAACCTTATGTAGCTTCAACATTGGAAATAAATAACAATGAGAAGCTTGTAGTAAATCTAAACGAATTTGACTGCACTACTTTTGCTGAAAATTGTTTGGCGTTGGCTCAGACAATTAAAAGCGAAAAAAATAATTTCCAGAGTTTCGAAAAAAACCTCACAAATATTAGGTATCGACACGGAGCGTTGATAGATTACAATTCGCGCTTACACTACTTTTCGGATTGGATTTTTGATAACGACATGCGAAAAAATGTAAAAAATATTACTTGTGAAATAGTTGCCACTCCTTTCAATAATTATGTAGATTTTATGAGTACACATGTTTCTGATTACAAAATTTTGAAGGAGAATCCTGATTTCTTACCTCACACCCAACAAATTGAGAAAGCTATTTCAGCTCGTAAAAGTTGTTACATACCCAAAGCTGATATTACAAAATACGAATCAAAGATACAGGATGGAGATATAATTGGTATTACCACGAATATTAAAGGAATGGATATAGCGCATGTAGTATTGGCGTACCATTACAATGGGGAATTGCATATTTTGCACGCCAGTTCTAAGTTGAAAAAAGTGGTCATTTCCACAGGGACTTTGTCGGAATATATAAATAACAGAATAGATGCAACAGGCATTATGGTTGCACGTCCAATATAATCCTGCTAAAAAATGAAAATCGATTTACAAAAGTTAGTGATTAAACGAGTTCAGGAAATTGATGTAGATGAAATGATTTTACACCGAATACAATATTTAACCGAATTGTATGGGGAACATAAGCCAGAACAAATAGTAAAACTACAGTCAGAACTCAAAAAACATATCGTAGATAGTATAAATAATGATAGCTTTATTGCTTTTGTTGCCGAAATGGAAGGCAAGCCCTTGTCGTATGGAGCCATAGTGCTACGTACAATACCGGGTGATTTTAACTCTTCAACATATCTCGAAGGCGATATATTAAATATGTATACAATACCCGAAGCACGAAAGCAACGAATCTCAACAATTATTTTAGAAAAACTAATTGCTGAAGCCAGAAATAAAGGAGTGTCAAAACTTGCTCTGCATACTACTCAAGCAGGAGAAAAACTTTATAGGTCAGCTGGTTTTGACAATCCAACTTTTCCGTATATGGAGTTAGTTTTATAACGAAGTATTTTTTTAAAGGGCTACTGATTTTAGCCTATTTGTCTCTGATTTTTTAACTTTTATATCATTTTAAAAATTTAGCGATATCTGTTTTTTGCTTTAGCGGAACAACTCCAATTCCTGCTTTATTTGGAAGTGTAATTTTACCGTCAACTATCTTCATGCCATCGAATGGATCGTTCGAAATCAATAGATTACCATCAAGGTCTGCCCAGTCGACCAAAGGCGAAAGTTGTGCTGCTGCCGACACAGCGCACGAAGTTTCGGTCATACAACCTATCATTACCTTCATACCTGCGTTTCGAACTTCATGAGCTATTTTTAAGGCAGGTGTTAAACCACCACATTTCATAAGTTTAATATTAATGGCATTGTAAACTCCTTTTAGTTTTGCCACATCGCTGTTTGTTTGAAATGCTTCGTCGGCAATAATGGGAAGTGGACTATGTTGTGTGAGCCATGCAGTATCATCATAATTGTTTTTATGCATGGGTTGTTCGATAAACACAATACCCTTTTCTTTGAGCCAGAAAATTTCATCAAGCGCTTTTTGTCGGTCTGTCCAGCCCTGATTTATATCCACACACATCGGTTTTTGTGTTGCGGAGCGTATCGTTTCTATCATTTCACGATCAGTATTTCGTCCTAATTTTACTTTAAGAAGCTGATAAGGTTCGGCTTCTTTTACTTTCAGACGTACTACTTCGGGTGTATCAATTCCAATTGTAAAGCTTGTAACAGGGGTTTTTGCCGGATTGAGTCCCCATATTTTATGCAATGGAAGTCCTATTATTTTTCCTGTTAAGTCATTTAATGCAATATCCACAGCTGCTTTTGCCGCATAATTGCCCGGCATGGTGTTATTCACATAATCCATTATGTCGTCTGACAAAAATGGGTCGTTGAATTGGCTTAAATTTAGTTGGCTTAAAAGTTTTAAAACGCTCTCGTGCGACTCTCCCAGATAGGGAGGCATGGATGCTTCGCCATAGCCGCAGTAATTATCATAAGCAATTTTTACAAGCACCACGGGTGTTGTTGTTCGGGAGCTGGTGGAAAGGGTAAATGCATGTTTGAGCTGAAGTGTGTATGGCACAAAACTTAATTGCAATTTATGTGTTGCTTTCATGTTGAATTTTTTGGGATTTGAAAACAGCTTATTTTCGGGTATAGATGCCAACGTTATGGCACCTGCTACTAAGCCACTATTTTTTATAAAACTTCGTCGGTTCATACTTTATATGGGTATTAAAAATAGAATTTACTGTTGATTATTCGGAGGTCTTCCGCTTTTTCTGTCAATATATTACGGGCAGTTATTAATCTGTTGCTATAATATTCACTATAATTGGCATCCTGGGGATTGAGGCTATTTATTCGCACCCATTCCGATTCGTGTATAAATTTACCGTTGCCCATATACATGCCTACATGCGTTATGCGTGGTTTGAATATGGAACGATCGCCAAAAAACAACAAATCGCCCAGTTGTAATTTACTGAAGCCTGATTCGATATTGATAGCTTCACCTTCAAAGCATTGCTGACTTGCATCACGTGAAAGTATGTATCCAAACATATAATATACCGATTTACTAAACCCACTACAATCGAGCATATAGCTACTTGTACCACCCCACAAATACGAAGTACCCATGAATTTTTGTGCAAATTCAATCAGTTTAGCCCGCTCGGCTTTTACATTTTTTGCCCACGATTTAAACTCGATTAACTGACTACTTTCAATAAATGCAGTTTTGTTATTTGGTAATAAGACCTCAGTCCATACATCGTTTTTTGATTTTTGAATTACTAATGCACCTTGCGTGATATCGCTAATAATTTCAGTTTTAGTTGTATCAGTATATATTATTCCTTTAAAATCATTGAACATCAATCGGTTGGATTGTTTCCATTCTGCAATTTCTTCGATAGTTTTGGGCTCGATTGCCGAATGTGGAGTCCAGCCAATGTATTTATCGGGGGTTTGAATTAAATAATGACCACTTGAGTCTTTCAGAATCCGAACTGGCGTACCCATAACTGCTTGCGATAGCAACTCGGCGCTATGCTTTGGATATTTACGGATGTTTATAACGCTCGGGCGGGTTAATCCCAACTGTTTTTTTGTTTCAGTTGTATCAGGTAGCAGTTTTATGCGGTCGATAATTTTTTTTTGAGGCATGTTCAATGTTTTGTAAATTTCTTTAATTACAGTTAGTTCAGTGGTTTCACCACTTAACACATAAAATCTTTTTTCGCGTTTCACGTTTATAGCACATCGTGCTATTCGCTTGTCTGGAATCCATTTGTCTACAATAGAGTCAATAAGCGATTGTTTTGGTTTTATTGCAATCGACAAAGTTACAAAACTAACAAGAAACAATATTAAAATGCCAGGTTTTTTCATTTTTTATTCGATATTTTTTACATCAATTGTATAATCCCATTTACCAAAATAGATATTGCCGCCTTTCCATTCCAGCTCACCGCGTTGAAAATCAAAAGGTTCACTTCGCAGATATTTTTTTGTAGGCGAAAAGCCAGTGCTCAATTCATCATTTATAATCAATCGGTATGCATCAATACCTGTTTGATAAAAGTTTGCAATTTTTTCATTGCTGCTGTGCAATTTCTGAAACGACATATCTAATGGAACCCAACCACTGCCTTCGTAATACACTTCGCACCAATCGTGTAAATTTACGTTGCAGGGATGAAGCATAAATCCACTTTGCCAACGAACAGGAATGCCTTTGTAACGCGCCAACGACATAATTAACATTGTTTGCATACCGCAATCGCCTTTTTTGTTAGCAAGTACATATTCAGGAATTTGAGTTACAATAGAATATTCGAGCGCCCCCGACCATATAATATTGTTACAAATATAGTTATAAAAAGTTTGAATAATCTTTAGCGGATTCGTTTCATCACCGGTAAGATTGTCAGCAAGTTTTTTTATATTTTCGGTAAATACAATATGCGGCTATTTAACGCTGTTAAAAGGATAAAGATTAGCTGCACTGAAGTTGGGAATTGATAAATTAAGTAATAAGTAATATATAATGTTATATTTTCAAATTCTACCTCACCCCATCCATCTCCTTGAGGAGAGGGAGTTGCAGTCTGCGATAAATAGAATTATACGACATTATATTATTACACTTACTTAGTTATTTATTTTATTCGCTGTAAAGTAAATATTTTTTTCTTTTTTCTTTAAATGTTTCAATGTCTTTTTTCCAATACATTTTTATTTCATCAGCATTTTTCCCATCTACTATCATCTTTCTAACATAATCAACTCCTATAAGTTTTTCGAAAAATGGAGTGAAAAATGCATTACCGATATTTAGATTTCGGTAAGTTTCAATTACATACGTAAGGTCTAAACCTTTTTCAAAAATAACTGAGTTTGTTGGGGTTCTTTGTAAATCCACTCCATAACATAATTTGCCTAAAAGTGGAGGATTTTTAGCGCCTGTAATACTCTGAGGCGTAAATGTATAGCTATATCCTTTTAATTGCGGATTTCCAAATTGTTGGAATGGAGCAGTAGTTCCTCTGCCAACGCTTATTGGTGTTGCCTCGAAATAGCATAACGAAGGATATAGATATACCGAACGCATATTTGGTAAATTGGGTGAAGGAGGTACAGGTAATTTGTAAAGTGTGGTATGTGTATAATTTTTACAGGGAATAATTGTAATATCACATTGTTTTTCGTTATCAAGCCATTTTTCACCATTTGCCATTTGAGCTAATTCTCCTAATGTCATGCCATGAACAACCGGGACGGGAATAATTCCTACGTCTGATTTGTATTTCATATCCAGAATCGGACCATCTACATAAAATCCATTTGGATTAGGACGATCGAGTACAATTAACTTAACACCGTGTACCGAACAGGCATTCATCGCTTGTATCATAGTTGATAAATAGGTATAATATCTTAATCCAACATCCTGTAAATCAAAGATTAAAACATCGATTTTTTGGACTATTGAGTCTAATGTTTTTTTAGTGTTCTTACCATAAAGTGAATGTATTTGAATTCCTGTTTTTTCATCAATTGAATTTGAAACTTTCTCACCTGCATCGGCTGTACCACGAAATCCATGTTCGGGCGAGAGAATAGTAACAATATTTATGTTTTTAGTTTTTAAAAAATCAACAATACTCTCATTTCCAATACGTCCGGTTTGATTAGTTAATACAGCTACACTTTTACCTTTTAGTAATGGAAGATATATGGTTGTTTGTTCGGTGCCAACAATAAGCTCTTCTGTTTGTTGACCAAACGTGTATGCGTGTAAAAAACACAAATGAAAAACTAAAGCTAATCTACTCATTTAAAAATATTTATATAAAAAACTTCTGAAATTTCATAATCCCATTATTTATATCACTTAAAGTTTAATTGAAGTAAAATAATAAAAGTTTGAAATTCCAGAAGTTAAATTAAATAATCAAATCAACTATCAATTATAAAGGATTATAGTTACCCAATCTGATAAATTGATCAGTATTGTTTGTAGTACCTTCTTTACCATTTACATAAATTACATAGGCACGTCCTTTACCCAAACTCCAGCTTGTACTTGAATGGGCAGCTTTAGCGGATGTTGTAGCTGAAGTAAATTGTTGATATTGAGTCCCAGCACTATCAAAAATAGCAAAAGTAATCTTGTCTTCAGTACCTGTCCATGGTTTTTTATTCAATACATTTTTAAGCTTATATTGATAATAAGCTGTAGTTTGAGTTCCAAATTCTATATCGGTAGCTACAGTTTCCCACGCTGCACCGGTAATATCCTTTTTCGCTTTCAATGTAATTTTGCCAAAAGGTGTTACACCATCCGCTTTGTGGAAGAAGTTAGCTACTTTTATAAAGCAAACAGTATCATTCCATGCATCGGTAGTTGGTACAACATCAGCATCTTGTAGTAAAATAGGATCTTTAGTTTTATCATAAATAAATGCCGACCATTTCCCTTTTGCAAGTGTCATATTTCCAGCATAATTAAATGCAGCCACTGCTGGAGCTGTTGTCTTTGCTACAAATCTTATTGAAATACTTGTGGCACCAATTGGTGAGGCAAAATATTTAGGTGCAGAGTAGGGATAATAGTTACCCAAAACCGTTGACACTGATGAATAGTTTTTACCGTTCAGCAATAATGTGTCGCTGTTTCCTGTAACAGGTATTACATTTAATATGCGTACCTCAGAATTTGTATTCGTATCCAGTGCGCTATATGGAAATATAATTTCGTTGGTTTGGCACGAATGGAAGACCAAAACCAAAATAGCGATTACTATGATATTTATTTTTTTCATTTTGTTGAATATTTAATAGTTGTTATTGTGGAGGTAAGCAAAACCATACCATTGATGTATTATAATTTGCGTCTAAGCCTGAAATAGGTTTCAACGATTGTAGTGCAGTTTGGTTCCACATGTATTCCGAATTATAACGTGGCCGTACTCTATACGAAGGTGAACCCAAATTTGTACTTACAAAGACAGCTCTTCTGTTTGTAACATCGGCTGAAGGCAAATAAAAACCTTTGTAAACACGACCTGCATCAGTATCAGCTTTGTGGAAAGATCTGGTTGTTGACCACGAAGTTCCTGTTTCAGGAATTCCGCTTGTTCCAACTTTCAAGTCGTAATGATAACGACGTAAATCATTCCAAGTGTCTATACCCCATGGATAAAGAGCTACATATTTTTGCATCATTACATGTGCCAATTCAAAATCAGCCAATGCAAGATTATTAACATACGCACTATTCAAATAAGTTGTAGCCAATGTATTGAACTTAGCTGCACTTATTTTATCACCCATTACAGAGCTTTGTTTTCCGTTTGATCCTTTTACAGCAGTTCCTTGAACAATATATGCCGCAGTAGTTTTAATACTACCTTCCACAGCTTTTTTGAATGTTGCTAAAGCATCGGGTTTTAGATTTTTGCGATATTGTGCTTCGGCTTTAATAAACTGTACTTCGGCATAAGTCATTATAATATATGGAGCATTATCTCTGAAAATCCAACGACCAGTTCCCGACGTAGCGACAGTAGGAGCAGCAGTTGTGCCAAACAAAGTAACCTGACTTGACTGACCCGGTTTAGTTCCAACAAATTTATAAGTTTTTATATCAATACTATTCAAATCGTTTGGCATTGTATCTTTTGTACCAAAGTAGCAAATTGCTCTTGGATCAAGAGTAGTAGTATCTGTAATATATTGTGTTGCCATTAGTTGATCTACTCCGCCAGTATTTACAATGTTACCAGTATTCGGGTCATAAAGTTTCACTTTCCCAGTCATCAAATCTACCATATAATCGGATTGATTCAATATGGTTGAAAGATTTCCTCTAAAAGTCCCAAAGAAGTTAATCTGAGATGAGACAGATCCACCGGCAACAGCCACCGTTGCATCTTCAGCCTGACTGGTAAATGAGAGATCTGCAGCATTTATAGCAGAATCTAAATAAGCTACGTTTTTACCTGAAATAGTCATATAGTTTTTTGCCAACACTCCATAAGCAAATTTCAACCATTTTGCTTTATTTCCACCATACATTAAGTCATTTGAGGCTAATGTTGAAGGATACACAGTTGCATCATTTGCACTAAGTATTGTTATAGCTTCCTTAGCCCACTGACGCGACATAGCAAGAATATATTCTTGACTATCGTAATCGAAAACTGTTCTACCTGGATCCAAATATTGTTTACAAGGTAACTCCCCATGTATTGAGGTCATCTGATGCCAACCGTAAGCCTTTAAAGCTAAGCCTATACCGGCATACAAGGGTTGATTCATTTTTTTTCCATCGTTTATCATATCTTCCAGGTTCTGCCCCCATATCCAGTAAACCATTTTAAAAGTTTCGGCATAATCGCCGGTAGGTACATAAAACATTTGTGCGCCGTAAGTAGCAGGTAGAGTTGCGCTTCCATTCAAATACTGATTTATCGGAGCAATAAAGCGTAAATCCCAGTAATTTGATGTAAAACCTGACAAGATTGGTGCTAATCTTAAATTAGGTTCTACCCAATCCGGAGTATCCGTATTTTTATTTACATCTAAATAATCGTCGCACGACACTGCAAAAAAAGCAGTGGCAAAAATTACTATTGATAATATTTTCTTTTTCATATTATATTAAAATTAAAAAGTTATGTTTAATCCACAAGAGAAGCCGCGAGGTGCTCCAATACTTAACATATCGAAACCTACACCACCTGTACCACCTAAAACTGATGAGTTAGCATTTCCCATAGGATCGATACCTGAATAATTAGTTAGCATTAACAAGTCGTTCCCAGCCAAATAAACTGTAAGTGCTGAAACTAAATTTCCAGAGATATTATTCAGAAGTTGTTTGTCAAAATTATAAGACAATCTTACTTCCGATAAATTCATATAATTTATATTCTTTTCAATCCAATCAGTATCAGCACCGGCAAAACCGCTACTTAAATCGCCTAAACGAACGGCCATATTATTTGGAGTTGGATTTGCTGTTTCCTCTTTTCCATCTTTAAGTACTCCATCGAATACAACTGCTCCCATTTCACGTTGTGCAACCGATTCCTGACTATCACCATAACCAAACAAAATACGTTTTGTTCCGTTAACTACCTGAGTTCCAATCTTGCCATTTAACAAGCATGACAACGAAAGATTTTTATAATTAACTTTAGCAATAAAACCGTAAGATAAATCAGGTTCTCTGTCGCCCAACACCGACCATTTAGTGTTAGTCAAAGGAAGACCGCTTGTAGGGTCAACTAAAATCTGACCATTGGCATTTCGCAGATAGTCTTTTCCGGTGATAGTTGTAATTGGGCTACCTACCATAATACCATTACGTAAATTTCCTGATACCCAAGTGTATGAATTGTAGTATTCAGTTACACCTGTTGGTAACGACAACACTTCACTAAAGTTTTTACTTCCGTTTACGCCAATATTTACCAACCAATCTTTACTTCTTAGTAAATCGTAATTTACTAAAAACTCAAAACCATTTGTTTTAAACGAACCCATATTACGATTATTTAAAATAAATCCGGTGGCATAAGACATACGGAAACCCGTTATGATCTGATCTTTAGATTGTGTATCATAATAAGCCATATCGAAACTTAATCTATTGTCGAACAATCGACCTTCGATACCAACTTCCCAAGCCTGGTCAATTTCGGGTACTAAACTCTTATTAGGTCCGGTAAAACCATAAGCATATCCGGCATTGGTTGTGGCTTGTAATGCAACTGATGGTATAATTGACAATGGAGGTGCATCTTTACCTACTTGTGCCATAGAACCTCTAAGTTTTACATAACTCCATGTTTTTGAATGTTCTTTCATAAATGGGAGTTCAGAAACAATAAAACTTAAGTCGGCAGCAGGGTAGAAATATGATCTATTTTCAACTGGCAATGTCGACGACCAATCGTTACGACCACGGATTGTTAAGAATGCCATATTGTTGTACGATGCCATAAACGAACCAAATAAAGCCTGTACTCTACGAATACGTGTTGATTGTAAGTTTTTAAGCGTTAATGGATCGCAATTGTTAATGGACTGAAAATCCTGTATGTAGAATTTTTCACCGTGTACAGCAAGCGTTCTATTTCCATTCTCCGATTGATTGTAACCTCCTTGAATAGAGAAATCGAACTTATCCAATTTTTTTGTATAAGTGGCAATTAAATTCAATGTAGGATTCGACTCCAAAACGGAGGATTGATCATACGTACCATTTTTTATAGCTAAAGTTGTATATTGAGGATTTAACGAAGTTATATAAGTACTCGATGATACATCCCAACCAACTAATGCTCTCATTTCAAAATCTTTAAATGGCGTAACTGACACATTCATTGTTGAAATAAAACGATCTGTTTGATCTTGTCTTTTATTCCGGTAGATATCAAAGTATGGATTAAGTACATCAATGTCCTGATATTTGTCCGGATATCTCATCGAAGTTCCATCAGTAGCCAAAAATTGCTGCATATTATCGGTAATTGGCCAACGCATTGCCAAATCGAGTATACCACCAGCTCCTTTGGGGAGTTTGTTGTTTATACTGTTTACATATTGCATCGAAGCACTTAAATTAGCCCATTTTGCTAATTTAATAGTTCCGGCTATTGCTAAGTTTTTACGTTTATAAGCAGCTACTGGAACAACACCTGTTTGGTCTAAAATACTTGCCGATGCTCTAATAGTCATAATGTCATTACCTGCATCAAAAACAAGATTATGTTGTTCGTTTACGCCCGTTTGAAATAAATTGGCAATATTGTCATATAAAGTAGTGTTTTCTGGATATTTCGCACCCCATTTATTTAAACTATAATAGTTTGTAGTTCCATAACTTCCCTGATCATACATCTTCTGAATCTCAGGATATCGGTTTACAACATCGTATTTAACCATGTTACTATACGAAATTTTAGCTTTGCCTGATTTTCCTTTTTTTGTTGTAATAATAATAGCTCCATTCGAAGCATCCGAACCATAAAGAGCTGCTGCAGCAGCACCCTTTAATACAGTCATGCTTTCGATATTATTCGGGTCAATATCCGAGCCACGGTTTGTAAAGTCATTTTGCATTCCTTGAGCACCTGTCATCCCTACGGCATATTGAGTGTTCATGTCGAATGTAGTATTACTAACGGGTACACCATCAATAACATACAATGGACTATTGTTGCCCGAAATAGAAGTTGGTGCACGGAATACAACTGTAGAAGAAGCTCCAGGCGAGCCCGATGATGCTGTGATGTTAACACCAGCCACGCGTCCTTGTAATGAATTGATAAAGTTTTGACGACCCGATTCAGCAATGTCAGAACCTTTTATGTTCTGAACGGCTGCTCCAACTGAGCGTTCAACCCTTTTGATACCAAATTCGCCAATTACAACAGTTTCCTGAAGCATTTTTGCGTCTTCGATAAGTGTAACATTGATTTCTGTGCGTGAACCTACTACTTCCTGACCGGTTTTAAAACCAACATAGGAAATTGATAAAGTACTTTTAGGATTTACAGTTAAACTATAAACGCCATTAAAATCGGTAATAGTTCCGGTTGTTGTACCTTCAACCTTTACTGTTGCACCAACGATAGGTTCGTTCGAACCGTCAACAATTTTACCTCGAACTACTTTTGACTGAGCAAAAGTAGGAAGTAAAATAGAACAAAAACCTAAAATTAAAAGTATTCTCCTTGCGAATACTCTCGTCTTGTTTTTTTTCATGTTTACATTTTTTTAATTAATAAAAGACTAAGATTATTGATATTAA
>DYSC01000214.1 GCA_020726365.1 Porphyromonas sp. | reverse complement strand
ATGAAAAGAAAAGTATTTTTACTTCCCGCAGTGTTCCTGTTTTTATGCTGCACCGGTTGTGATGGAGGCAATCCTCCTGTTCCCTCCGAAACATCTGCAATAGACACTACAACAACTATTCGGACTATTCAGGAAACAGGTAGCTATGCCACATTCTACAAACCGCAAAGCGGCTTCGTGGGTGATCCAATGCCCTATTACAATGAAGCGGATAAAACTTTCTATGTTTTCTTTCTTCAGAACTGGCGCAATGGTGCACCAACAGATCACCCCATCTATAGCACATCTACGAGTGATTATGCAAATTTTCTGGGATTTACAGAAGCAATTCCCTGCGGGACTTCGGGTTCTCAGGAGCAATTGCTTGGTACTGGAAGTTTTATCAAAGATGCAACTGGAAAACTATACGGATTTTACACGGGACATAACGGAAACTTGTATCCAGCAGAGAAAATTATGCTGGCTACTTCAACAAACATGAAAACTTTTACTAAAGTTCCAACTGCAACTTTTCAAGCCCCCGATGGATATGACAAGAATAATTTCAGAGACCCTTGCGTGTACTATGATTCCACACGCTCGTGCTATACAATGTTGGTTACATCAATAAAAGATGGCAAAGGTGTTTTTGTACGCTATACTTCACCCGATTTATTAAGCTGGACATTAATTTCTCCGCTAACTGATTTTGAATCTGACGCTCAAATTCTGGAATGTCCCGATATTTTTAAAATGGGAGACAAATGGTATCTTGTATTTTCACGCATCAACAGCGATGAGCACCGCAAAACATTCTATCGTATAGCCGACACGCCTGATGGTCCATGGAAAATTTGTGGAGATACTTACGGACAACACGAAACGTTTGATGGATTATTTCTGTACGCAGCAAAAACAGCAACAAACGGAAGTACACGTTATATTTCAGGTTGGTGTTCAACTGGCCAGGAGGTTAACAGCAAAAACGAACTCGACTGGGGCGGCACTTTAGTAACGCACAAAATTGTACAACAACCTGATGGTCGTGTGTATCCTTCAATTCCGGATGCTGTTGATAAGAAATTCAGCAAGCCTATCATTTTTGAAAAAATAAAATCAAAAGGAACCGTTACAGGTGACAATGGCAATTACAACATTACTTCAACTTCAGGTAGAAGCTATGCCATGTTTAACAGGAATACGACGCCAATTAAAATCTCAATGAAAATTGATGCAACTCAATCCAACAAGTTCGGATTTTCGTTTGGAGCAGGTGGTAACATGTCGGAGATTTATTCCGTTGCTTTTGATTTGACGTCAACAAATCGCTGGTCTATCCCTGCTTTGTTTCTGAACAAGGAATCTAACTTTGTTACGGGTTCTTACAGCAAGGAACTGAATTTTACGCCATTAATAGTTCCTGGCAACAAATTATTTAACGTGAAAATTATCATTGAAAAATCAGTTTGTGTTTTATATATAAATGATAATGTTGCGTTTACAAATAGGATTTATAAAATGGATCAGAATCCGTGGACAATATTCTCCGATAACGGAACAATTAAAGTTTCAGACTTTACAATCAACAAAATTCTGTAAAATAATCAATCATATTCAATTTAACAACACTTAAAAATTCAATTTTATGAAAAAGACAATTTTACTCTTAGTTTCAAATCTGGTATTTATGACCATGTTTTCGCAACAAGTGATCAGCAACGGCGAAGATACTGGTTTAGGTTGGTGGCAGTCAGGTTCTACAGCAGTCGAAAATGTGGATTGGCATCCCAAAGGAGGTAATCCCTCAGCAAAATCCTTCGCAATTTGGATTAGCACAAATAGTGATCAATGGTCGGGAGGAGGACTTAGTGGATTAAATATAAATGTAAGCGATTATAATACCATATCGCTATTGGTTTACAAAAATGTAACAGGTACGGTTCGTTTGGAATTACAGGATGGCACATCAAATTATTTTGTAACTGCTAATTATACCACAGCGGGTGTCTGGCAGAAATTAGATTTTCCAATTCCTTCCCAAATGGGTAATATCACAACACTCCTCATTGCTCCTTTTATTGATTATGATTTATCAACAATAGTAGGTGAACAAAGTCGCTGTTTCTGGGACGAAGTCATTGCATTCAAT
>DYSC01000213.1 GCA_020726365.1 Porphyromonas sp. | reverse complement strand
ATATAACTAAAAAAATTGTATCTTTGCAATTAGAACAAATAAACATACCTTGAATACAATATGAACAACTTTTTAATGCGTACGCTTAGCGGATTTGTTTTTGTAGTGTTGGTAATAGGCTCTATTTTGCTGCATTCATACACTTTTTTGGGTATATTTCTGGTTATTACTGCATTGGCTGTGCGCGAGTTTCATAAACTTACCAATTCGCAAGCCGATGTTAATGTAAATCCGTTTTTTGGCATTATAGGTGCTGTTTTACTTTTTTCCTCTTCATTTCTTCACGCTTCGGATACTATTCGTTACCCCATTTTTTCGGTTTACGGACTTTTTGTAGTGTTGGTACTTATTTCCGAACTTTACCTGCGTAAGCCCAATCCTATTCACAATTGGGCGCATTTTGTACTCGGTCAGGTATTTATCGCATTGCCTTTTTCGTTGCTCAATTTTATTGTTTTTGTTGATGAAGCCACCTATAAGCCATTGATTTTAATAGCCGTATTTGTAACTATTTGGGTAAACGATACAGGCGCCTATCTTTTTGGTATTACCTTTGGCAAACATCGCTTGTTTGAACGCATTTCGCCTAAAAAATCGTGGGAAGGTTTCTTTGGAGGTGCTTTGGCAGCCTTAGCCTCAGGCTATGTTTTTTCATTATTTATATCCGAAATTTCGTTGCTACAATGGCTCGTTTTTTCCGAAATAGTGGTGGCATTCGGTACTTTTGGCGACCTAATCGAATCGCTGCTGAAACGCACCGTACATATAAAAGATTCAGGAAATGTAATTCCAGGACATGGCGGCATGCTCGACCGGTTCGATAGCATGCTACTTGCCGCTCCGGTCATTTATATTTATCTGAGTTTTCTTTTTTAGAAATGAGAATAAGTCAAAAGTCTGAAGTCAAGAAAAACAATAAATAACGCCGTAGGCAAATAACAATAAATATCGGCGAAGCCAAATAACGCAAAGCAACTAACAAAAAATAAAAAGATATGAACTTTGATGACATCCGTTGTTACAACAACGACGAAATACCAGCGGCGCTGGAGCGATTGAGTAATGAAAAACAGTTTATGAAAGTATTGAGCACGGTGTATCCTTTGCTCCCGAAAGAAGCTATCAAACAGCGACTTACGTCGTATAAAACGAATATAGAATTTCAGAAAAATATGGTAGTTCCGTTTCTGAAAGACATTGAAGCTAACCTTACGAAAGGTCTCGAACTAAAAGGGTTTGAAAATATAGACCCATCGAAACCCTATTTATACATATCAAATCACCGTGATATTATTCTCGATTCTGCTTTTTTGTGCGTTCAATTAGTAGATAAAGGCATAGATACCGTAGAAATTGCAATTGGCGATAATCTCTTGGTTTTTCCTTGGATAGAGGATTTGGTGCGCGTAAACAAAAGTTTTATTGTGAAACGTGGTTTAAGTCCTCGTCAGGTACTCGAAAGTTCGCAATTGCTTTCGGCTTATATGGCGCATACCATTAACGAAAAGCAACAATCGATATGGTTGGCACAGCGCGAAGGTCGAGCCAAAGATGCCAACGACCGCACGCAGGAAAGCCTGCTTAAAATGCTTAATATGGGTGGAAAAGCCTCTGTTGCCGAAAATTTAGCAGCATTAAATATTTGTCCTTTAAGTATTTCGTACGAGTACGACCCTTGCGATTATCTGAAAGCGAAAGAATTTCAGCAAAAACGCGATAATCACGAATACAAAAAAGCGCCTCAGGACGACCTTTTGAATATGCAAACCGGTGTTATGGGTTACAAAGGAAAAGTAGTTTACACCATCAATGGTTGTATAAACGATACCATTGTTGACTTGGGAACAAAGATTCATAACAAAGCAGAATTGTATTCGGCAGTTGCTCAATTGATTGATAAACAGATATATACAGGCTATGCCATTTTTAATATCAATAAAATTGCTTACGATATTTTGGACGGAAAAGGGCAATTCGAAAATGAATACACACTGATTGAAAAACTCGATTTTGAGCGTTATTTGGAAAAACAAACCCAAAAAATCACTATCGACAATCGCGACGACGATTTTATTATGCGTAAAATGCTCGAAATGTATGCTAATCCACTCATAAATCAGTTGGAAGCA
>DYSC01000212.1 GCA_020726365.1 Porphyromonas sp. | reverse complement strand
TAGCCATTACCGACTGCGAGGTATCGTTCCGAACCTTGAACGGAAACATTGAAAAATTATCAAAATAAGAATAACATGACAATTCAAAAAACAGAGCTTCAAAAAGCAATTGAAAGCTACGAGGCAAAAAAAGCAAAGCTGCAAACCGAAATTGCCGGCGTGGGCGAGTGTAAAACAGGTTTGGAAGCCGTAACGGCAAAAACCGAATACATCAACATGCAAATTACGGCTTACACGCAGGAAATTGCAGACAAAACGGCATTGGTTGCCGAAATAGACGAAGTAATCACCAAATTAAAAGCAGAATAATATGGAACCGAAAACAGAACTACAAATCGCCATAGAAAGCTACGACGCTAAAAAAGCAAAAGCACAAAGCGAGTTAGACTTGCTTACACGCCAACTCGACAGCTTTATCGCCAAGAAAAACAGCGAAATTGCCGCCAAACAAAGCGAATTGTACGGCTACACCGAAGTTATCACCCGATTAAGCATGTAACCATGGGACAAAATTTAACATTTGTGCGAACGAGCGGCAGCGTGCCGCGTTCGCTCCCGAACGAAGACCATGTGAGTGGTATTGTGTTCCTTTATGGATACACCCCGCCAGACACTCCTTCTTTTAGTCTATCTCCAAAACTTGTCTCGAACACTGACACATTTAATGATTTATTTATCAGTTACGTTGTGAATGAGTTCTTCAAACGTTCACCAAACGCAGAATTGTATGTGATTCAAGCAAACATAGACAATACGGACAATTTCATCGCGTCAGCAATTACCGAGCTTGCTCAGTTTGCGAAAGGTCGAATTAGACAAACTGCTGTTGTTGTGCGAACAAGGCATGACGTAAATGAGGTTATTAACGAATGTATGGTCGAGGCAAATGTATTAGCAGACAATGCAATGCCAATGTCAATTGTTCTTGGGGTGAATAGAACATGGGGTATTGATTTTAACGCTCCTGACGATTTTAGGCAAACCGGTGCTGAACGTATATCCATAGTTGCCGGGTATGACCTATCCTATGACAATAATTCTGTATTTATTGGCAATGCAGGTGCCGTATTAGGACTGATTTCAAAAGCCGCAGTGCACGAGAGCATCGCTTGGGTGCAAAAATTTAATACAAATATCGCTTATCCCGGTATAATGAATATTCCGTTGAGTTCATTTTCAAAATCAGAATTAGACGTGATTGATGCTTATGGTTATCTGTATTTCCGCACCTATCCCGGTATCGCAGGCAGTTATATGAACGACAGTCATACTCTGGCTTTACCAACATCTGAATTTTCAAAGATTGAAGCCGTGCGCACCATGGACAAAGTGGAGCGCGGCATACGCACCTACCTCACGCCATACCTCGGCGCACCGCTTTATGTGGATGCCGAAACCGGTAAACTGCGTGCCGATACGGTCGCCTTTATCGAAACCCTTGCCGGACGGCAACTCGAAGACATGGAAAAGGCAGGCGAGCTGAGCGGCTATAAAGTGGAAGTGGACCCGAACCAAAACGTATTGAGCACATCAACGGTCGAAATTGTGGTAAAACAAGTTGCCGTAGGTGTGATGCGAAGAATTAATGTAAAACTCAGTTACGCAACACAGGTATAAAAATGAACGGAATAAGATACGCACCCCTGATAAACGGCGTGGAGCCGGGCTGGGCAAATTTAGTTGTAAATATTGCCGGATTTCCGGAAACGGGAATCACCGCAATAAACTACGGACAAGACCAAACGATAGAGAACATTTACGGCGCGGGGCAAACCCCCATCGGTCGCGGTTACGGCAACATCGAATCCAAGTGCAGCATCACCTTATTGCGCAATGCGGTTGAGAGTATCCGAGCCGCATCGCCTACAGGACTGTTACAAGACATTGCACCCTTCGACATTATTGTGTTGTTCGTGCCGGTGCAAGGCGGTAAAATAACCACGCACCGCGTCCGCAACTGTCAGTTCAAAAGCGATAATTTGGACGTGAAACAAAACGACCTCAAAATCGAAACCGAATTTGAACTCATTGTAAGTCATATTCAATACCAATAATCAAAACCAAACCTCAAACAGACCTGCCCGGAACAAACAGGTCTGTTTTTAAAAAATCAAAATTATGCAAAAGTCAAATATCAGCACTGAAAAAA
>DYSC01000211.1 GCA_020726365.1 Porphyromonas sp. | reverse complement strand
GAATTGAAAACTGAAAAAGTTGAATTAACGTGATTATGGCAAAAAAACGTAAACTAAAAATAATGATTTCGTCCACGGTATATGGCAGTCAGGATATACTGGAACAAATTGCAGCAGTTTTGCGTCAGCAGTTTGGTTATGATGTAATTATGTCAAAAGAAGGTAGTGTTTACGTTCCTGTTCAGTTTATTGACAATCCGGAAGGAGCTTGTTTGCAAGCCGTAAACGATTGTGATTTATTTTTAGGGATTATCTTTCCTCGATATGGTTCAGGAATTACGCATAAAGAGTTTAAAGAAGCCGTAAGAATAGGAAAGCCGAGATGGTTTGTAGCACATGAGAAAATTGAATATTTAAGAAAGCTATTTGAACCATATCTGTTTGATGAAGAAAAACATAGAACCGATTTTGAATTAAAGAAGAATTCCGTTTTAGATAGTATTAAGGTGGTGGATATGTATAATGATGTTCGGTACAATTGGGTTCAATCATTTACAAATCCGGGAGAATTGTTGTTTTTTATTGAACAACAGTTTAAAGACCACAAAAAACGATTAATAGAATTAGAACAATGAAAAACGAACAACTTATAAAAAACCTGATAAAGCAGGGCGAAAGCGGACAGCTTGAATTTAAAGAAGTTGTTCGTAAAGAAGAAATTGCTAAAACATTGTGTGCTTTCCTTAATGCCGAAGGCGGCACATTACTGATTGGCGTACAAGATGATGGTAAGATTATTGGAATTGATAATGCCGAAAAATATGAATCGGAGTTAAAACAATATTTATTTAGTGTAATTATTCCTGAAGCCCCTGTTACTGTATCTATTGAAAAGATTGGCTCAAAAGAAATTTTATCGATAAAGGTTTGGAATGGCTCCAAGCCTCCTTATATTTTCAATGGGGAAATATATTTTAGACGTGGAAGCCACACAGTTAAGGCAACTGCATCGGAAATATCAGGCTTAATTACCGAGCGCCAAAAAACAGAATTACATTGGGAACGTCAACCTGCCTTGGGTATTGAAATTGACGACTTAGACGAATTGGAAATTCGTAAAACCATACAAGACCTTACCAAATTTGGACGGGGAAAACTGTTCTCTGAAAAAGAAATTGAGGAGTTCTTAACCTATTACGGTCTTTACAGGGATGGACATTTAACCAATGCTGCGGTGGTTTTATTTGCCAAAGAACCTACTAGGTATTTGCCTCAATGTCGTGTGCGATTAACTGTTTTTAAGGAAGGTAAAACCTCTGACAGTTACAGCTACGACAAAGTATTTGAGGGTAATCTTTTTAGAAATATTGAAGATTTATTGCAGTTTTTTGAAGTGAACATTGCAACACAAAGCAAATTTTCAGATAAAAAATGGTTACGTGAAGATGTAAGCTATCCAAAATTTGCATTAAGAGAAGGTTTGATGAACGCATTAATCCATCGGGAATTTTCCTCTGTTTCAGGAACCGTCCACATTGCTTTTTATCCAACGCATTTAGAGATTATAAATTCGGGTTCATTATTTGGCGGGTATTCACCTAACGATTTATCCAAGAGTCATTTATCTGTTCCTCGCAACCCTGACATTGCACATATCTGTTTCTTACGACAAATGATTGAAAAGATTGGCAGAGGAACTGTACTAATGATTGAAGATTGTGAGAACAAAGGATATGTAAGTCCAAAATGGAATAGTAATCATGGATATACTACTGTAGTATTTTCTGGTGTTACGGTTACTGCAAAAACTGATGATGCTGTAAATGATGCTGTAAATGATGCTGTAAATGATGCTGTAAATACAGAAATCACTTCAACTGTCAAAACAAGGTTGGTTGAAATCGTTAACTATATTGCAGTAAATCAAAAAACAAAAGTTAATGACCTTGTGAATCATTTTAATGTTTCGGAACGAACAGTAAAAGAAAACTTAAAACTATTAATTGAATCAAATTTGATTGTTTATTCAGGAAGTAAAAAAGCTGGTTTTTATATGCTTTCTAAAGACCTGCACGATAAACTTCACGAATAAGCATACTATAAACCGCATGATATTTTGCACTATAAACTGCACTATAAACTGCACTATAAAAAATGAAGAATTATGAACGAAGCTGAAACAAGAGCAGAATTAATAGACCCTAAGCTAAAGGCTTGTGGTTGGGGCGTTG
>DYSC01000068.1 GCA_020726365.1 Porphyromonas sp. | reverse complement strand
CCGTAGGGGCACGCCCGAATCCTTTATCTAATTATTTCAAACCTCTTTTTTTGAGCAATGCATCCGGATTAGGGTCTTTGCCACGGAAGGTGCGGTAAAGCGTCATTGGGTCTTCGGAATCACCTTTTTCCAATACGTGTTTACGGAATGCAGTAGCTCGTTCGGTGTTGTAAATATCGCCGGTTTCAACAAACGACTGATAGGCATCAGCATCCAATACTTCTGCCCATGTGTAACTGTAATATCCGGCAGAATAACCTCCACCCATTACGTGATTGAAATAGGTGCTACGGTAACGTACAATGATTTCAGGAATCATGCCTATGCGGTCGAGCGATGCTTTTTCGAATGCATTTACATCGAAATCGGCAGTGTCTTTACGCGTGTGATAATCCATATCGAGCAATGCCGCCGAAAGTAATTCGGTCATGGTAAAGCCCTGATTAAATGTGCCTACTTTCTGAATTTTTTCAATCAAAGCATCGGACATTACTTCGCCTGTTTTGTAATGCAGGGCGTAGGTTTTCATTACCTGTGGCTCAAAACACCAGTTTTCCATAATCTGCGATGGCAGTTCTACAAAATCGCGGCGAACATTGGTACCCGATTGGCTTAAATAGGTTGTTTGGCTTAATAAACCATGCAAGGCATGACCGAATTCGTGAAACATTGTTTCTACTTCGTCCATGTTTAACAGTGAAGGCTTGTCGGCTGTTGGCTTGGTAAAGTTACCGGTATTCGCAATAATCGGACGGAAGTTTTTTCCGTTTTTAATGTATTGTTCGGTGTAATTGTTCATCCATGCTCCGGCACGTTTACTGGCTCGTGGAAAATAATCGGTGTAAAGCACACCAACAAGAGATCCATCGGCATTAGTAACTTCAAAGACTTCTACGGCAGGATGGTAAACGGGCATGTTTTCTAATTTTTTAAATTTCAAGCCATACAGTTTGCCGGCTAAATCGAATGCACCTTTGCGCACGTTTTCGAGCTTAAAGTAGGGGCGAAGTTCTTCTTCGTTGAGGTTGAATTTTTTCTGACGAAGTTTTTCGGCATAATACCACCAATCCCACGCTTCGAGTTTTTCACCTTTACCATCGGCATCCATCAATTTTTGCAATTCAGCAGCTTCTTCTTTGGCGCGTGCTACAGCAGGATTCCAAACGGTAGCCAGAAAATCGTAAACCGCTTTGGGAGTTTTGGCCATGGTATTGTCCAAAATAAAATCGGCAGGCGTTTCGTAACTTAATAATTGTGCTTTCTGAATGCGTAATTTGATAATTTTATTGATATTAGCTTTGTTGTCGTTTTTGTTGTCGTTGTCGGCACGTTTCGAATAAGCCAAGAGCAATTCTTTGCGCAATTCGCGGTTTTCGCTGTACTGAAGCACAGGAATAAAGCTCGCTTTTTGAGTGGTGAAAAGCCATTTACCTTCCATTTTTGCTTCCTTAGCAGCTTCGGCAGCAGCCTGACGAACACCTTCGGGCAATCCGGCAAGGTCGGCTTCTTTGTCGATAACTTTTTGATATGCATTGGTTTCGGCCAATACATTTTGTCCAAATGCCAATTCGGCCAATCCGAGTTCTTTGTTGATAACACGGAGTTTTTCTTTTTGATCCGGATTGAGTGCAGCGCCACTGCGAATAAACTTTTTGTAATAAGTTTCGAGCAATCGGTTTTGTTCGGCAGTAAGACCCAAACTTGCACGTTTGTCGTAAAGTGCTTTTATTTTGACAAAAACTTTATCGTTCAAATATAAATTGTCGCTATGTTCCGAAAGTTTTGGCGAAACCTCTGTGGCAATTTTTTCCATGTCGTCGTTGCTGTTCGACGAATACAGGTTGAAAAATACCGATGATACTTTACCTAATAATTCACCGCTGTAATCGAGCGCTTCGATAGTATTAGCGAAAGTTGGCTCTTCTTTGTTATCGGCAATAGCATCAAATTCAGCTTGCTGTTGTTTGATACCTTCCTCAAAAGCAGGCATATAATGCTCCGTTTTGATTTTGTCGAATGGCGGAGCGCCATATTCGTTTTCGTAAGCTGCAAAAAACGGATTATCGTTCTTTGCACATCCTGTCAGCACTAATGCAGCCATAATAATATACGTTAGTTTTTTCATGTTGATAAATGCGTTTAATTTGTAAAATAATTTTTTGCGGGCAAAGATAGCAGTTTTTTATAAATATGCAATAACTGCACATTTTTATGCTTTTGTTATTTTACGGCTGTTATAAATGAGCCAAACGCCCCAAACTATAAACGGAACGCTAAGTATCTGTCCCATATTGAGCAACATACCCGATTCGAAGGCTTCCTGGTCGAGTTTGATAAATTCTAACAAAAAGCGGGAGCCAAAAATTCCTATCAGAAATACACCGTAAATAAGACCGGTTTGCCTGTAAGCTTGTTTTTTCCAATACATCCACCAAACTACGGCAAAAGTAATTAGGCAGTAAAGCATTTCGTAAATTTGGGTAGGGTGCATAGGCACTGTTTGACCATCGCGCACAAAAATAAATCCCCAAGGTAGGTCGGTTGCACTTCCATAAATTTCAGAATTCATCAAGTTACCCAATCGGATAGCGGCACCTGTTAGTGCTGCGCCTATTACCAAGCGGTCCATGCCCCAAATAAAACCTTTGTGCGACACTTTTTTATTGAAAAGATACAAGGCTATTATTATTCCAATAGCGCCACCATGACTTGCCAAACCACCACGCCAAACATACAGCAATTCCCAAGGATGCGAAAGGTAATAATTGCCATACGTGAATGTGATTCCCAAAAATGTTACAGGTTCGTCTAAAGGCTTCCATTCGTAGAAAAAACAATGCCCCAAACGTGCACCCACTATGGTTCCGATAACTGTGTACATAAACAGTTTATCCAACCATGCTTCGGAAAGTTTTTCGTTTTTAAACAGTTTTTGTACTACAACCAATGCCAGCCATATACCTAAAGCCCAAAGCAATCCGTACCAACGTACATGTATGGGACCTAAACTAAAAAGCTCAGGATCGACATTCCAAACGATAGCATTTATATTCATAAAATTCGCCCCCAATCCGTCAGCTGACGGAGAGTAAAAGTTAGTATTGTTTATTAAATCTTTATTTCCACATCACCAAATCTCCACATCATCACATTGGCACATCAATTAGCTCCGTGGCAATTTTTATATTTCTTCCCACTTCCACAAGGACAAGGGTCGTTGCGACCAACTTTTTTCTCAACAACGATAGGTTGTGTTTTTTGTACTTCGCGGGTATCCTGTTTTGTAGGGTCTTGCGGTGCTGAGCCTCTGCTTCCAACTTCATCTTTTTGTGTGCGCATACGGCTTAAATCCATGCGTTGTATAGGGCGGGCTTCGCGTACTTGTTCGGGTTCGCGTACCGGAATTTGTCCACGCATGAGTATCGATAGCACTTTCCGATTCATAGAATCTATCATTTCTTTGAATAAACCATAGGATTCTAATTTGTAAATCAAAAGCGGGTCTTTTTGTTCGTAGCTTGCATTTTGTACCGACTGGCGAAGTTCGTCCAACTGACGAAGGTGTTCTTTCCATTCATCATCAATTACATAGAGTAATGTTTGTTTTTCGAAAGCGGTAACAACTTCTTTTGCTTCGTTTTTGTAAGCCGTTTCTAAATGGGCTGTAATGTTAAATACACGTTTTCCATCCGTAACCGGAACCAAAATATTTTCGTATTGCTGTCCGCGGTCATGGTAAACCTGCTTGATAACCGGATAGGCTACGGCAGCTAATTTGTCCATTTTGCGTTTGAAGGTAGCCATTGCAGCTTCGCCAAGCTGATGTACCAACTCGCCTGAACGGGTGGAACTAAACACAGTATTGTCGAAGGGTGCTTCCATTGAGTATGTTTTAAGTAGCTCTTCCTGAAGCAGTTCGTAATCGTTGCTTTGTTTCGCACTTTCAACAACGGTTTCGGCTACATCGTAAATCATATTGGTAATGTCTACGCCAATACGTTCGCCCATCAAGGCATGGCGGCGTTTGCTATACACAACTTCGCGTTGCGAATTCATTACGTCGTCGTATTCGAGTAAACGTTTACGTATTCCAAAGTTGTTTTCTTCTACTTTTTTCTGTGCGCGTTCTATCGATTTCGAAATCATCGAGTGCTCGATCATTTCGCCTTCTTCGAATCCGAGTTTGTCCATAATGCCCGAAATACGTTCCGAACCGAACAGACGCATTAAATCATCTTCCAAACAAACATAAAATATCGACGAACCCGGATCACCCTGACGACCGGCACGACCACGCAACTGACGGTCGACACGGCGGCTTTCGTGACGCTCAGTACCAATAATTGCCAAACCACCTGCGGCTTTCACCTCGGGTGTAAGTTTAATGTCGGTACCACGACCTGCCATATTGGTAGCAATAGTTACGGTGCCTGTTCTACCTGCTTCGGATACAATATCCGCTTCGCGTTGGTGTAACTTGGCATTCAGTACGTTGTGTTTAATTTTCCGACCATTAAGCATACGGCTTAATAATTCCGAAATTTCCACCGAAGTTGTACCCACCAATACTGGACGACCATCCTGTACAAGGCGGTCAATTTCTTCAATTACAGCAATATATTTTTCGCGTTTGGTTTTGTAAACGCGGTCTTCCATATCGTTACGGGCGATGGGGCGGTTGGTAGGAATTACCACCACATCCAATTTGTAAATGTCCCAAAGTTCACCTGCTTCCGTTTCGGCGGTACCAGTCATACCCGACAGTTTGTGATACATACGGAAGTAATTTTGCAAGGTAATTGTTGCAAATGTTTGTGTAGCAGCCTCTACCGTTACTTTTTCTTTTGCCTCTATAGCCTGATGCAATCCGTCGGAATAGCGGCGACCTTCCATAATACGTCCGGTTTGCTCATCCACAATTTTTACTTTGTTTTCGATAACCACATATTCCACATCTTTTTCGAAAAGCGTATAGGCTTTCAGTAATTGATTAATGGTGTGTACGCGTTCCGATTTTATAGCGTAATTCTGATTTAAATCATCTTTGCGGTTTTGTTTGTCTTCGGCTGTAAGTGATTTATCTTTTTCAATTTCAGCAATTTCGCTACCAACATCAGGTAACACGAAGAATTTTGTATCTTCCGAACTATCCGTTATCAAATCAATACCTTTATCGGTAAGCTCAATGGATTTGTTTTTTTCATCAATCACAAAATAAAGCGGGTCGGTAGCAATATGCATATTTCGGTTATTCTCCTGCATGTAGAATTCTTCCGTTTTCAGCAATTGTGCTTTAATGCCTTGCTCACTGAGGTATTTAATCAGCGGTTTGTTGTTGGGCATACCTTTGTACGAACGGAATAGCGCCAAAGCACCTTCTTCCTGTTCTTTTTTGTCGGCCGAAGCCATTAACTTACGGGCATCGGCTAAATATTTGGCAGCCAATGTTTTTTGTGTGTTTACAAGGCGTTCCACTTTAGGTCGAAGTTCTTCGAACAATTGGTCGTCGCCTTTGGGTACAGGTCCCGAAATGATAAGTGGCGTACGTGCATCGTCAATCAATACCGAGTCAACCTCATCCACAATGGCATAGTTGTGTTTGCGCTGTACTAAATCCGATGGGCTTGTTGCCATATTGTCGCGCAGGTAGTCGAAACCAAATTCGTTATTGGTACCAAAAGTTATATCGGCCATGTAAGCAGCGCGACGTTCGTCGGAGTTCGGACGGTGGCGGTCGATACAATCCACACTCAATCCGTGGAACATGTATAACGGTCCCATCCATTCGGAGTCACGTTTCGAGAGGTAATCATTTACCGTTACTACGTGTACACCGTTTCGTGTCAGTGCGTTAAGGAAAACAGGTAGCGTTGCCACCAATGTTTTACCTTCACCCGTTCCCATTTCGGCAATTTTGCCTTTGTGAAGTACTGTACCACCAAAAAGTTGCACATCGTAATGCACCATTTCCCATTTCACAAGGTTACCACCGGCAGTCCACTCGTTTTTGTAGTGTGCTTTGTCGCCCACAATATTCACAAAATCGTATTTGGCAGCCAAATTGCGGTCGAAATCAGTAGCTGTAACAACCACTTCGGCGTTTTCGGTGAGGCGGCGGGCAGTATCTTTTACAGTAGCAAAAGCATCTGGCATTACCTCCTCTAAGGCTTTTTCGAGTTTCTCGGTTATTTCCTTTTCGAGTTTGTCAATTTCGTTGTATGTTTTTTCGCGCAGATTAATTTCTGTTTCCTCAATCGATGCTTTCAACTCTGCAATCCGATTGCGTTCAGCAGCTACATAATTCTGAATAAAAAGTTTTATCTCCTCTGTTTTAGCACGTAACTCGTCATTGCTGAGGTTTTTTATTTTTTCGTAGGCAATCTTAATTTTTTCAACGTGTGGTTCAATCTCTTTTAAGTCGCGTTGTGCTTTATTGCCAAAAAGTTTTTTTAGAATGTCGTTAAATCCCATATTTATTTATTATTTCGTGTTTTGCGTTTCGTGTTTTGCTTTGTGTAACTTTTGTCAGTATATTCGGAAATGACTGACAAAGATAGTATTTTTAGTTCTAAAATTAATTTAAAATCCCCAAATTAAAGGGTGAGTACAGATACGCAATAAGCGAACCAAATTCACTATTAATCAGCAATTTCGGGTGGGAAGCCAAAAAAGCTGAAATTTACATTCCCGTAAGCCCTGTGATCGAGAAAATGTGGATGCTGTTTTAAATTGTTTTTCGACGAATGTTCCAATACAAATAAGCCATCTATTTTAAGAAGTTCGTTTTTAAAAATAAGGTCGGGAATTTGTTCCAAAATACTTAATTCGTAAGGTGGGTCGGCAAAAATAAAGTCGAATTGTAAATTTGAGGAACCAATAAACTTAAATGCGTCCATTTTTAGTAAATGTAAATTGCTGATTTTTAATTCAGCACATACCTTTTGAATAAAATCACATTGTGTTTTAAAATTTTCGATAGCCGTTACGCTGCGGCAGCCACGCGATACGAATTCGATACCAATGCTACCCGTACCTGCAAATAAATCCAGCACGTCAATGTCTTCAAAATCTATCCGATTATTCAATAAATTAAACAATCCTTCCTTGGCGAAATCCGTTGTGGGACGTGCTTTTATATTCGTGGGGGTGCTTATTCGTCTGCCTTTGTAAAGACCGCTAATGATTCTCACTGTTTAATTTTTTAATTGGATAATAGTTGTGTTCGGAATATGTTTAACTAATAAATTTTGTAGTTCAGGCCTGTTTTGATGCGTGAATATTTTTAACTCCCGCATTTCGGCTTGCAGTTTTAGCGTGTACATTATATTCAACAAATGGTACAAAATATCTTCATTACTGCTGAAAGTGTAGGAGTTCAGAAGTTGCAGTTTGTTCTCAGAAACTACAGCCAAATCAATTTTAGTGCTACCCAGCGCCACAAATATGCCATTGTTGTTTGCTCTGTCCAATAATTCAACAGCGGCATGCAGAATAGTTACTTTTGTAAAGGTTTTGTTTATGGCATTTTTTAGCTTTAGCGGACAGCTAAAAATAAGATTCGTTTTTAAATTTACAAATTGTTTACTGTAAATAACACTATTATTACTCTCAAATTCAGGATGTTGAAACCTCATTAATGCAACAAAAATGTCGACATCGCCGAAAAAATCGGGAATAATAGTATAAAATTCGTTATCTAAAATAAGTTCAACGTTGTCACAGTTGATATCCGTTTCAAATAAGTGTTTGAATTCCTGTACTAATTCTTCTTCGTTGATTTTTAGCAAATTAATTTCACCACTCTTCGACGTAAGTATTGCTAATTCACTGTCGTAAACAGATAAAGAAAATCCATCCGATTGAAGCCGGATGGATAACTTATATGGCGTGTAGGACGTACTATCCATATTGTGCATTTATGGAAAATGAATTTTCGAATTAGCCAACCAATTAGTGGTTGTTGAAATTT
The DNA here is from genome assembly GCA_020726365.1 of Porphyromonas sp. GTDB lineage: Bacteria > Bacteroidota > Bacteroidia > Bacteroidales > Paludibacteraceae > Paludibacter. The sequence continues at coordinate 4,058 of DYSC01000068.1, read as the reverse complement.
ATTCCCAGTTTCCTGCGTTATTGTTAGGCTCTACAATCGAACCTACCATTAAACCAGGGAATTTTGAAAGTTTAGTCTGGACATCAATCTTGTTCAATACTTCTTGACGGTTCAAATCTTTCAAATATACTTCGTAAGGTGCCGAAACTTCAAATAGCGGTATTTTAATGCCGTTGGTATTTGTGTAATTGTTATCTACTTTCAAATCAAACTTTTGATTTTCGGTAAACGGAATTATAGCAATCTGTTCAATTGTTTCTACAGTATATTTTTCAGGAAATATAGCTTCAATCATATCAACGTAAGCTGTATCACGACGGAAGTTTTCAAGTCCGTTAGCAATAATTTCCTGTCTGTTGCCACTGCGAACTATTTTTGCAGCCTGAGCTTCAGTAAGTCCTGCTTCGAGTTGTTTTTCTGTAAGCGAACCCTCTTTCAATACCGTTTTTTTCTTAGCAGCCTTTAAAAATTTAATCAAATCTTCAAATTTGTCGGTGTACATACCTTTCTGGTCGCGGTATTCAACTTCGGCTTTACGAATGTCTACTAATCTTTCAATAATTACTTTTTCACGACTTTCCTTTTCGGCATCGAATTGTATTGGTGTTACAATACTCATTATAGTCAAATACGTAAGAAGTAAAATAGAGGCCACAAGTAAAATTTTGATGATTGTATTCATGCTGAAAATATTGTTAATTAATTGTTTATCTGTTTTTTTATTATTGCTCTAAAGCAGTTTTATTTGAGTTTGCAAATTTAAAAAGAAATTTCAAATTAGCCTACTTTTTTTAAAAAGATTTTTCATTTATTCTGATAATATTATGGTATATGTAAATAATATTATTAAAAGCCCTGCCATTTTTTTTATTGACAGGGCTTTTAGCTTTTATAAAACGATCGAAAAAATTATTTCTTCACTTCGGTGGCAGCTTTTAATTCCGCTTTTTTCTGTTTGCGTTTGTAGAATTCGTACGTAATTGGCGAAGCCACAAATACCGAAGAATAAGTACCGATTAAGATACCGAACAACATTGCGAAAATAAATCCGCGGATAGTTTCACCCCCAAAAATAAAGATGGTGAATAATACCACTAATGTCGTCATCGAAGTACTGAATGTACGTCCCAAGGTTGAATTGATAGCATCATTCATCGATTGCATACGATCGCGCTTTGGATATAGATTTACATTTTCGCGGATACGGTCGAAGATAATAACTGTATCGTTCACCGAATAACCAACAACTGTTAGTATAGCTGCAATAAACGACTGGTCAATCTCCATCGAGAAGGGCATAAATTTGTACCCCAACGAGAATAAACCTATTGTTATCAAAGCATCGTGTACAAGAGCGGTGGTAGCACCCATAGCATATCCAAATTCGCGGAATCGAACGAAGATATACAAGCCGATGGCAAGAATGGCAAAGAATATTGCCCATATAGCAGCTGTTTTAATATCATCTGCAATGGTTGGTCCTACTTTTTGCGAACTTTGAATGTAATTCGATACAAAATCGTCTTTTGTAACTGTGTTCTTTAATAGTGGTTTCAAACCATTATACAATCTTCCTTCAATTTCGTTGTCGATAGTTTCCGAATTGTCGTCTATTTTAAATTTAGTTGAAATACGAACCTGATTGTCAGAACCAATTGTAATTACCTGAACACCAGTTCCGTCGAATGACTTGGCCAATAAACCACGAACTTCGTCAGTTCTAATAGTATTGTCAAAACGAACTACATAATTACGTCCACCACTAAAGTCAACTCCTAAGTTTAAACCATTTGTAGCAAATGAAATTAAGCTGATCACGATTAAACTTCCTGAGATAATATAAGCTACTTTGCGACCACCAAGGAAGTTTAGTTTTGCATTTAACCACCATTTTTCGGTTAGTTTGGTTGAGAATGGCAGCTCTTTGGCTTTTTCTTTTGCAGCGTACATTTCGAGCATCAAACGGGTAAGAAACACTGCAGTAATAAATGAAGTAACGATACCGATAATCAATGTATTAGCAAAACCTTTAATTGGACCTGATCCAAAAACTGCTAAAACAATACCTGTAATCAAGGTCGTAACCTGTCCATCGACAATAGCCGAAATAGCGTTACTATATCCATCTTTTATAGCTTTAGCCATGGTTTTGCCACCGCGTAGCTCTTCTTTAATACGTTCGTAGATAATAACGTTACCATCCACAGCCATACCAAGTGTAAGCACAATACCCGCAATACCGGGAAGTGTAAGTACTGCTGAGAACGATGCTAAAATACCAATCAGGAAGAATACGTTTACAAATAATGTAACGTCGGCAATAAGTCCGGGAACTTTACCATAGTAAACCACCATGTAAATTAGTACAAGCAGGAATGCAATTACAAACGAAATAAAACCGCTGTTAATAGCTTCTTGACCAAGCGATGGACCTACAATATCTTCCTGAACAATACGTGCGGGTGCAGGCATTTTTCCTGAATTTAAGGTATTTGCTAAGTCTTTCGCTTCTTCTACGGTAAAGTTTCCGGTAATTTGTGAACTACCACCCGATATTTCGGTGTTAACTGTTGGGAATGAATAGATATAGCCATCTAACGAAATCGCAATTGATTTACCAATATTGTCTTTGGTCATGCGAGCCCATGTTTTTGAGCCTTCCTGATCCATGGTCATGCTTACGTTGGCATAAGCCGAAGTTTGACTAAAGTCGGCACGAGCATCGGTAATTACATCGCCTTCGAGTGGTGCGCGACCATCACGGCTGGCAACTTTAATGGCAATTAATTGGAAAATTTCACCGCCTTCGTCAATAGCTTTTACTGTCCAGCGCATTTGCAGATCGCGTGGCAATATTTCTTTTACTTGTTTGGTGGATAAATAGTTATTGATTTGAGCAGTATCTTTGCTGTGTGCCATACCAACAACTGGTCCACGTCCAATCTGGCCATTCTGAATGTTTGGTTGCAGACGTGCAAATAATGGATTTTCTTTTTTGAGCTCTTCGTTCATTTTAGCCGAATCTGTCTTCGCTACTGGCTTTTTAGCTAAGGCAGCTTTCAAACTGTCGGCAGCGGTAACGGCTTTTGGTGCAGCGGCAGCCGGTTGTGCAGCCTGAGCGGTAGTATCGACTACTGCAGTAGCCCTTCCGATAGTTGCTAAAATTTTATTGGCATCAGCGAGGTTACTGTAAATTTCGGATAACTCGTACGTTTCCCAAAATTCCAAATTGGCAGAACCCTGAAGCAATTTACGAACGCGTTCGGGCTCTTTGATGCCCGGAAGTTCTATTAGGATACGACCTGTATTATTATTGTCGCGTTGAATGTTTGGTTGAACTACACCAAAACGGTCGATGCGGGTACGTAATACATTGAATGAATTGCTGATAGCACCATCAATTTCCGACTCGAGTACTTTAATTACATCATCATTGGGTGTGTTTAACGAAATTTTTTCCTTTAATTCAAATGTGCTAAATACAGTCGAAAGTTTGGCATTAGGGTCTAACTCCTTGTAAGCCTGCACAAATAAGTCTAAGTATTGTACCTGACTGTTTGTTTTTTGGCGTTCGGTAGCTAATTGCAATGCTTTTGTAAAGTTTGGCGACGTGTTATAGCCCGAAAGTGAACGGATAATGTCGGAAACCGAAACTTCGAGGGTTACGTTCATACCACCTTTTAAGTCGAGACCTAAGTTAATTTCTTTTTCGCGACACTCTTTTAGAGTATAACCTAACCAAATTTTTTCATTTGCGACAGAATCAAGGTATTGATATTCTTTTGTTTTGTCCCCTGCTGCATATTCTTTCGCTTTTTTGTCATAGGTACTTGTAACAACAGTAAAGGACAGGTAAAACAAACTCACCAAAGTGAGTGCTACGGCAAAAATCCTGATTAATCCTTTGTTTTGCATGGAAATTTTAATTTATTATTTAATCTTAATTAGTTCAATTTTTTCAAACGAGGTGCAAATATAGTATTTTTTTTAATACAAATGCTTTTAAGGTTAAAAATTAGTATTGCCACATTTACTATTTTTAGAGTTGAACATATTTG
>DYSC01000067.1 GCA_020726365.1 Porphyromonas sp. | reverse complement strand
AAATGCGAAGTGTTCGGCTTCAATTTATACCTACTTCCGTTTATGCCTACATTGTTGGGTATAATACATTGAAAGAAAAAAGGCAAAAAATTGGATTGTAAAAATAAGCCCTTTAATATTTCAAAATATCGCTTATTTATTACATTTTGTAAAAATAAGGAGGAAAAAACCTCCTTATTTTTACATTGGTGTTTATAGTCTTGATTTATTGATAATTACGATGTAAAAATAAGAATTCAAAAGCTCTGAAACAGCTGCATTGCCTGTTCGATGGTGCGTACATTATTAAATACCACCGAGTGACGACCGTTTTGATCGCGCAACTGACATTGGCGGGGATGAACGGTCATATAATGTAGTATTTTTCCGAAATTATCCGATTGATAATAGTTTGATTTTGGATTAGAAACGAGGTATGCAATGAGTTTTTCGTTTTTCAAAGTGAGTTTTTCCATGCCATATTGCATGGCTAACCAACGCAACCGAACAACAAGCATTAAACTTAGTCCCTGTTCCGGAATTTTCCCGAATCGGTCTACCAATCGCTGTTCAAACTCCTGTAAATCAACTTCGTTGGTAATGCTATCCAGCTCACGATAAAGAGCAATACGTTCCGACGTGTTTTCGATATATTCCTGCGAAAACATTAATTCCATGTCCGAATCAATCTGACAATCGGTTACATATACCGAGCTGTTGTTTTCTGCTGCAATTTCATCGGCATACAGTTCAGAGAACTCTTCGTCTTTCAGTTCGTGAACAGCTTCGTTCAATATTTTCTGATAGGTTTCGTATCCCAAATCAGCAATAAAACCACTTTGCTCTGCTCCAAGCATATTCCCAGCACCACGAATATCTAAATCCTGCATGGCAATATTGAAACCGCTGCCAAGCTCGGCAAAAGTTTCTAACGCTTGTAACCTTCGTCGTGCTTCGGGAGTTAGCAAACTTAATTCGGGAGCAAGTAAATAGCAAAATGCTTTGCGATTGCTTCGGCCTACACGTCCACGCAACTGATGCAAATCGCTCAATCCGAAATTATGTGCACTATTAATAATGATCGTGTTTACATTCGAAATATCGATGCCCGATTCGATAATGGTTGTTGTTACCAATACATCGTATTCATAATCAATAAAATCGACAATAATTTGCTCTAATTTATCGGGTGGCATTTGTCCGTGCCCCACAGCCACACGGCAACCCGGAACAAGTTTTTTTATCAAAGATTCAATATGATAAATGTTTTGGATACGATTATTTACAAAGAAAACTTGTCCGTTCCGGTTCATTTCCAATTGTATAGCTTCGCGAATTACATCTTCGTCGAACAAATGAATTTCGGTTTGTACCGGATAACGATTGGGTGGGGGAGTGTTGATAATCGACAAATCGCGAGCGCCCATCAACGAAAACTGTAGGGTACGTGGAATGGGCGTAGCAGTCATCGTCAGCGTATCCACATTCACCTTCATCTCCTTTAATTTTTCTTTGACCGAAACGCCGAACTTTTGTTCCTCGTCGATAATTAGCAGACCTAAATCCCTGAATTTTATTTGCTTACCAACAATTTTATGCGTTCCAATCAGTATGTCAACTTTACCTTCTTCCAACCGTTGCAATACTTCTTTGGTTTGATTGGCAGTGCGGGCGCGACTAAGGTAATCTACCGTTACCGGAAAATCTTTAAAGCGTTTTTTGAATGAGTTATAATGTTGTAGTGCGAGTACGGTAGTTGGCACAAGTACAGCCACTTGCTTGCTGTCGGTTGCAGCTTTGAAAGCCGCACGCATAGCCACTTCCGTTTTGCCGAAACCAACATCGCCACACACCAAACGGTCCATGGGTAACAACGATTCCATGTCTTTTTTAACATCAGCCGTAGCTTTTACCTGATCGGGGGTATCTTCGTAAATAAAGGATGCCTCCAATTCCTGTTGCAAATAACTATCGGGCGAATACTGAAATCCTTGTTCGGCTTTTCGTTTGGCATACAGTTTAATCAGCTCGCGCGCAATGTCTTTAACCTTCGATTTGGTACGCTCTTTTAACCGTTCCCAAGCGCCTGTACCAAGTTTGTTTATGCGTGGTGCTTCACCTTCTTTTCCTTTGTATTTCGAAATGCGGTGTAACGAATGAATACTTACAAAAATAATATCATCATCTTTGTAAATTAGTTTCACCATTTCCTGCATTTTGCCATTCATATTGGTGCGTACCAAACCTCCAAAAGTTCCCACGCCATGATCGACATGCACCATGTAATCGCCAATGCGGAATTGATTTAGCTCTTTGAGCGTAAGCACCACTTTACCCAAGCGGGTGCGGTCAGTGCGCAATTGATATTTATGAAAACGGTCGAAAATCTGATGGTCGGTATAGTAAAACAATGATAAATCGTGGTCGATAAAGCCCTCGTGCAAGGTGTTTTTTATGGGTTGAAACGCTATACTATCGCCTCGGTCGTCGAAAATAGATTTGATGCGGTCGGTTTGTTTTACACTGTCGCTCAGTATAAAAAGTTCGTAACCATCTGCAATACCCTGTTTTAAATTGTTGGCTACAAGGTCGAAATTTTTATGAAAAATAGGTTGTGGTGAGGTGTTGAAATTAATTTCTGTCTTTGTTTTGAAATATGAACTTACGTTCCACTCTATTTTTCGGAAATCCATAGCCTGCTGCAAAAATTCATCGCCGGTAATTCGGTTTTTGTGCAGGTCGGGCGTAGAGTTTGCTCCTTCGTTGGCTTTTACCAACGCCTCATCGTATAAGATGTTAATGCGTTCGCGTACAAACGAAGCTGTGCTGAAAGTCAACCATGTATCGTCGGGTATAAATTCTAAAATAGATACCTGAGTCAATTTTTTATTCAGATTCAAATCCGGAATAATTTCCACTTCAGCGCGTTTTTCTTTCGAAAGCTGTGTTTCGATATCAAATACACGGATTGATTCTACCTCATCGCCAAAAAAATCGCATCGATAAGGCATTTCGAACGAAAACGAAAAAATATCGACAATACTTCCTCGTACCGAATACTGTCCGGGTTCGTAAACAAAATCTACCCGAGCAAATCCATATTCTGTAAGTACTTCGATTAGAAAATCAATACTTAGATTTTCTCCTGTTTTCAAACGGAGCGTATTGGTTCGAATAGTCGAAGCAGATACCACTTTTTGCATTAACGCTTCAGGGTATGTAATTACCATGCAGGGCATTGTGTTGTTGCTCAGTCGGTTGAGGACTTCTGTGCGTAAAATGTCGTTCGAAGTATCGAGTTGCGATAGCTTTATGGCTTTTTTGTACGACGACGGAAAATAATACACCTCATCGGCCGAAAGTATCTGTTTTATATCGTTGTACAGATAACCCGCTTCATCCGCATCGTTCATGATTATAAACTGACTGTGAGGTCGGAGCCAAAATAGCGAAGCGGCTACTAACGAACGTGAAGAGCCGCTCAAACCCGAAATTTTCAGGTTTAATTCAGCGGAATCGGCCCAACGAGTAAGTGCACTTACCTGCGGATGTTGAGCAAACCGTTGTTGCAAATCGGAAAGAGTCAAAATTTCAATTTTGTTTTTAAGGCTGCAAAGATAAAAAAAATAGCCAATCTTTACGAAAGGCCATTTTCTTATTTGTTGTCAGTCGTCTGTCGACTTTTCTTAATTCTGTTTCACCGTCTCCAATACTTTTTTATCTATCTCAACCGGATATTTCTGACGAAGCGATGCAATCCATTCTTTTTCAAGATATTCCTGATAATCAGCTGTTACTAATCCACGTACATCGGTATAATCTTCAGGTAATGTTTTCAACAATTTGCCTGAAACAAATACAAAAGGATAATCTTTATCGGGTTCAACTTCGGCTTTCGATTTGAATACCACCTTGTCCACTTGTTTGTTATCACCCTGTACATATAAATTTTTTTCAATTTTCACATATTGTATGCTGTCGTTCAATCGGGTACGCAGGTATTTATCAATCGAATCGGTATGTGATTTTTTTACAATTGCTTTTGCCATTTTCAGTGTGTTTTTATCTTTACAATAAATTACACGCCCTTTGTAATGCGGTTTTTCCCAGTTATAATCGGCTTTATGCGCAGCAAAATACTTCGCCAATCCTTCGGTATCTTTCGATGCTTTTTCCCAAACTTCGTTGTTGCTCACTTCGAAAAGCAAAATTCCATCGTGGTATTCCTGCATTAAGAAACGGAAATCGTCGTATTTATTTTCCAACTGACTATCTTCATAGGACAATATTTCCTTTTCGGCAAAAGCAGTTAGTTTTTCTTCAATAATATCCGAAGCAGCAACTTTGTCAGTATACGAATTAGCCTTCAGGAACTTAGCAAAATCAGTTTGTGTGAGCGTTTTACCTGCAAAACTTACAATTGGTTTTGCCAATTTTGCCGATTCTAATTGAAAAACTGAATCGGTAAGCGTTTTATTCGCAAGCAAATCGGAAAATTCTTTTACCGATGCGGCCACAACATTATAATTGTAGTCCGATTTTAATTTAGCCACAAACGATTTTTGACCTAAATTAGCACGTTCATCGCGTTTAACTTTGGTTTGCAAGTCTTCTTTCATGTTTTCGAAACTTGCTACACCACGGCGGTCTAATAATTTAATAATATGCCAACCGTACGAAGATTTGATAGGTTCGCTTACGTCGCCAGTATTTTTTAGTGCAAAAGCTGCACTTTCGAATTCAGGAATCATACGACCCGAACCAAACCATGAAAGTTCCCCGTTTTTAGTAGCCGAACCTCTGTCTTCCGATTTATCGTTTGCTAATTTTCCAAAATCATCACCCACTTTTACACGTTCGTAAATGGAGTCGATGGATATTTTTGCCGCTTTGTTTTTTTCTTCATTTCCCTGTTCTGTAAAACGCATAATGTGAGCTACAAGTATTTCGCCCAATGTTTCGCGGCGGTTGTGTACTTTTACAATATGGTATCCAAAAGCTGTGCGTACCGGTTTCGAAATAGTTCCCTGTTTGGTGTTGTAAGCCATCGTTTCGAATGGATATACGGTACGGAACGCTGTAATCCATCCAATATTACCGTTGTTATCTTTTGCCGATTCGTCTTCCGAAACTTCTTTTGCTACTTTGGCAAAGTCTTCTTTTTCAAGTCGTTTTGCAATAGCCGTAATCTTATTCCATGCAGCCAATGTATCAGTCGGACTTGCATTTTGCTGTACACGGATTAATATGTGACTCACTTCCACATCCTCTTTCGTGCGGTTGTAAGCTTCCTGCAATACCGATTCATCTACTTTAGCATCGGTTAAATAAGGCTTTGTAAGCTGCGAGCGGTAGCCCGAAAGTTCATTGATAAACGATTTGGTGGTATCAATACCTTGTGCTTTGGCTTCTTCCACTTTTAGCTTGAAGTTCACAAACAAATCAACATATTCGTCGAGCGTTTTTTTGTCGAGCGAATTATTCGAATTGTTTTTGTTATAAATATATTCAAACTCTGATTTTAAAACGGGTTTTCCGTTAATTTTCATCAACATAGGGTCATTAGCAAACAATGCATTTACACCCGAAAATAAAATGGCAACTGAAAAAAAGATTTGTCTCATACGTATTTAAAATTTGTAAATCGATAAAAATCACATCGAAAAATAGTAACGTTCAAAAATACAATTATGTTATATTACACCGAATTTTAAGTGCAATTTTTAAGTTTTTTTTATTCTCCTCTGCTATAATTGGGCGCCTCGCTCGTAATCGACACATCGTGTGGATGACTTTCAGCAACTCCGGCATTGGTAATGCGGGTAAAGCGCGCTTTGTGTAAATCGAAAATAGTTGCAGCTCCGCAATAGCCCATTCCGGCACGTAATCCACCAATTAGTTGGAAAACAACTTCGTAAAGTGTTCCTTTAAAAGGTACGCGAGCGGCTATTCCTTCGGGAACAAGCTTTTTCATGTCAGCCTCGCCATCCTGGAAATAACGGTCTTTCGAGCCTTTTTCCATAGCTTCGAGCGAACCCATGCCGCGATACGATTTGAATTTACGTCCGTTAAAAATAATTGTTTCACCTGGCGACTCTTCCACACCAGCCAATAACGAACCAGCCATAATGGTATATGCTCCTGCTGCAAGGGCTTTCACAATATCACCCGAATAACGAATCCCTCCATCGGCAATAATTGGTACATCAGTGCCCTTGAGTGCTTTTGCCACTTCGTAAATAGCCGAAAGTTGCGGAACGCCCACACCGGCAATTATGCGAGTTGTACAAATTGAACCAGGACCAATTCCTACTTTTACAGCATCGGCACCTGCATCAACCAGCATTTTGGCAGCTTCGCCAGTGGCAATATTACCAACAATAATGTCAATATTCGGATAACGTTTTTTGGTTTCGCGAAGCACTTCAACTACGCCTTTCGAATGTCCGTGCGCCGTATCGATTACAATGGCATCTACACCGGCTTCCACTAAGGCTTCCACACGATCGAATACATCAGCTGTAACACCTACACCGGCGGCTACACGTAGTCGGCCATGTTCGTCTTTCGACGCCATTGGTTTATCTTTTGCTTTGGTAATGTCTTTATAAGTTAATAATCCAACCAATTTATTGTCTTTGTCAACTACGGGTAGTTTTTCGATTTTATATTGTTGCAAAATGTCGGCAGCAGCTTCTAAATCGGTTGAACGACTTGTGGTTATGAGGTTTTCCTTGGTCATTATGCTGTCAATTCTCGTTGCCATATTGCGTTGGAAACGTAAATCGCGGTTTGTAACAATACCAACCAAATAAAAATTTTCATCAACTACAGGAATACCACCAATTTTATATTCGGACATCATTGCCAGTGCATCACCCACAGTTGCCGTAGGGCGGATAGTTACCGGATTGGAAATCATTCCGTTTTCGGCACGCTTTACAATACTTACCTGCTTGGCTTGTTCTATTATGTTCATGTTTTTATGAATAACACCAATTCCACCTTCGCGGGCAATAGCAATGGCTAATTTTGCCTCGGTAACTGTATCCATAGCTGCTGAAGCCACCGGAATTTTCAATTCGATGCGACGCGAAAAACGGGTTGTTAGTTGAACATTGTTTGGAAGTACTTCCGAATAGGCTGGAATAAGTAGTACATCATCGAAGGTTAAGCCTTCAAGTTGAACTCTTTCTGCAATAAATGACATGTAATTTCTATTTTAAATGATTGAATTTCAGAGAGAAATAACTTTTACGTCTTTCAAAATTATTGCGTGCAAATATACAAACTTTCTGCGATTTGCAAAATAGATGATGCATTTAAATATTTATAAAAGAAAAATTATAACTTTGCAGAAAAAAAATGCGCTACTTTCTGATAGCCGGCGAAGCTTCGGGCGATTTACATGCTTCGAATCTGATGCGGGAAATTTTAAAAGTCGACCACAAAGCTAAATTTTGCTTTTTGGGTGGAGATTTGATGCAAGCTGTGGGCGGTACAATGATTAAACATTACCGCGACATGGCTTTTATGGGTTTTTGGGCTGTATTTAAAAATCTGAAAACTATTTTGGCCAATATCGAACTTTGCAAAGCAGCAATTGATGATTTTAAACCGGACAAATTAATACTGATTGATTATCCCGGATTTAATCTCCGCATTGCAAAGCATGTAAAAACAACATCAAAACTACCAATACATTACTATATTCCTCCCAAAATATGGGCATGGAAAGAATATCGCATAAAAGATATTAAAAAATACATCGACAGGGTTTACACTATTTTTCCGTTCGAAACCGAATTTTACGAACGACATAAGTATCAGGTTGAATATGTAGGCAACCCAACAGTGGATTCAATTGCTAATCGCCCACTCCAAAATCAATCGTTCGAAGCATTTTGCACCAAAAATAACCTAACGCCCAAACCCATGTTAGCACTTTTGGCAGGAAGTCGCAAACAGGAAATAGCTGCTTGTCTGCCACGTATGTTAAAGGCTGCAATGCAATTCGATGGTTATCAGGTAGTTGTTGCCAGAGCTCCCGGCATTGACGCCGATTTTTATGCCGAAATATTAAAATCGAATCGAGTGCCGGTTATTTTTGGTCAAACATACGAATTGGTACATCACGCATCGGCAGCAGTGGTCAATTCGGGTACAGCAACACTCGAAACAGCTTTGATAGGCACTCCGCAAGTAGTAGTTTATTATGTAATGTTTGGCCGATTGGCCTATTGGGCAAAAAATGTGGTGCTAAAAATAAAATACATTTCGCTTGTCAATCTTATTTCGGAACGTGAAACCGTAAAAGAATTAATTGCACACAAATTTACTGTCAAAAATGTTCAAACTGAAATTGATATGTTACTCAACGATAAAGCCTATAAAGCCCGAATGCTTACCGATTACGAAGACATAAAAGCAAAGCTTGGTGAACCTGGAACAGCTCGAAAAGCTGCTCTGCTTTTGGTGAAGATTGAAACTGAGATAAACAATTCGTAATCGAATGTTGTTGTAATCATAAACATTAAAAAAATAGTCATTATGAAAGCAAATATTGGTTCTACAGACAAATTAATTCGTCTACTGCTGGCAATAGTATTAATTCTATTGTTCTATTTCGAAATTTTAACGGATACATTCGGGATAATTGCCTTGATATCTGCATTGGTTTTAACGGTTACGAGTCTTATTAATTTTTGTCCGTTGTATACTTTTTTGAAAATAAATACGACTAAAACAAAAGAAAAATCGAAATAGACTTTGCTAATTTTTTTTATTAGATACAAAGCCTCTAAATCGTTTATTTAGAGGCTTTTTTTTGTTGTTAAATTATGTATTTGATTTTTTTTATTGCCTCAAGTAACTCAAATGAAAATGTATAATCAAAAAACTAACACAAAAATTTCGGTTTAAGAAAAAAAAATCCTACTTTTGTTCCGCAAAAATTTAAAACTAAAAAAACAATAATTTATACAAGTATTTATGTCAAAAATTGAAGAAAACAAGCCGGACGAATTGCAACAAGTGGAGCAAGTATTAAGTAAATCGGAAGCATTTATCGAGAAATATCAAAAGCAATTATTGTTGGTTGTAGGTGTTTTAGTTCTTTTAGTCTTGTCGGTTCTGGCCGCAAAAAACTTTTATATTCAGCCACGCGAGCGTGAGGCAGAAAACGAAATGGCAAAAGGGCAGGCTTTATTTGCGGTTGATTCGTTTAAAGTGGCACTCGAAGGAAAAGGTGATTTTATTGGTTTTAAAGAAATTGTATCGGAATACAGCATTACTCGTTCTGGTAATTTGGCCGCAGCATATAGCGGTATCTGTTATTATAAATTAGGTCAGTACGATAATGCCATAAAATATTTGTCGAAATTCGATGGTGAGGACAATTATTTTTCTGTTTCGGTAATTGGTTTAATTGGCGATGCTAATATCGAACTTGGGGACAAAGAAGAGGCTGTTGATTATTTTATAAAAGCAGCTGATAAAAAAAATGAGGTATTGAGCTCTGTTTATCTTAAAAAAGCAGGAATTACTTACGAAGCTCTTGGAAAACCTGAGAAAGCGCTCGAAATGTACACCACCATCAAAGATGAATACCCACGTTCTTCGGAAGCATCGGATATTGAAAAATACATTGCACGAGTACAGAAATAAAGAGTGTTTAGCTCGAAAATAATATTTATAAAAGCTGCTTCTGAAAACGATGCGGCTTTTTTATTAGAATAAAACTAATTAACAAATCAACTGATTAACAAACTAATAAATGGCAACGAAATATAAAAACTTATCGGATTATGATGTAAACTTAATACCATCGTCCGAAGTGCTCTCAAATCAGCAATATGCAATTGCAGTGGCCGATTGGAATTCAAATATTACTTATGCATTGCTTGATGGTGCTTACGATACCTTGATTCAACATGGTGTAAAGCCGGAAAATATTAAAGTGGTGCACGTTCCCGGAGCCTTCGAATTGACTTATGCAGCTCAAAAATTAGCTACTCAACCGAAATATGCTGCTGTAATTACCTTGGGTTGCGTTATTCAGGGTGATACACCCCATTTCGATTATGTTTGTCAGGGTGTAACTTATGGTGTAGCAAAATTAAATGCGAGTTCGGATTGTTGCCCGGTGATTTTTGGAGTGCTCACTACGAACACTTTACAGCAGTCGCTCGATAGGGCAGGCGGCATACACGGCAATAAAGGGACAGAGGCAGCAGTTACAGCCATAAAAATGGCAAATATCGTTTGGTAGTTTCGTTTAAAATACCTATCTTTGCACCGCTTTAGAAAAAAATGGGTAGTTACCAAAGTGGCCAACTGGGGCTGACTGTAACTCAGCTGTCTTTCGACTTCGGAGGTTCGAATCCTTCACTGCCCACAAAAATCAATTCATAATTGATAATTCATAATTCACAATTAATTATGCATTTTAAATTATGCATTATTTCGCGGAAGTAGCTCAGTTGATAGAGCATTAGCCTTCCAAGCTGAGGGTCGCGGGTTTGAGTCCCGTCTTCCGCTCTCAACAAAAAAGAAGAAACAGGTAGATGTTTCTTCTTTTTTCGTTTTCAAAAGTGTAGATAAAGTTTTGATGATGTGATTTATCGCTGACTAAAATCTTATTTCCTAATTGAGTGGACAGGAGTAAGGTAATAAAAACAGAAAGCCCTGAAGAAAATTTCTTCAGGGCTTTCTAAATATCTTGCCAGAACTAAAGATTATTTTTTAGTTTCCATGCGTTTTGCATAACGATTCATAAATTTATCAACGCGTCCTGCAGTATCCACCAATTTCGATTTACCTGTGTAAAATGGGTGCGACGAACTTGAAATTTCTAACTTAACGATAGGGTAGGTTACGCCTTCAATTTCAATAGTTTCTTTAGTGTTTACGGTTGAACGTGAGAAAAAAGTATCGCCATTCGACATATCTTTGAAAACAACTGTGCGATAGCTTTCTGGGTGAATTCCGCTTTTCATATCTTTATTTTATTTATTATTTTTATGCTTCTTTTTCGGCTTGCAAAAATACAAACTTTTCTGCTAATAATCAAATTATTTTGATTGATTTTTTAATTTAGTTTTATTTGATTGATTGTTAAGTGCTTAATTATTTGAATTTCAATCACATACAAACTTATTTTGTCCTTATTTTGAACCTAAAAACAGAAAAATCATACCTATAATTACTCCAATTAAGTCGATAATTTTATATTTTAAGTTTTTATCGTGTAGCACAAAAGCTCCATATAGGAAAGGAACTATCACTCCTGATCGTCGGATTGTTCCTACAATCGATATTAATGAATCTTCGAAAGTAAGCGCGTAAAAATAAGTGAAGTCTGCCGACATCAGAAATAATGCAATAAGTGGAATAGACCAGCGAAACTGAAATGGAGTAGTTTTCTGACGCGTAGGATACCACAAAAACCAAGTGATGACAGCCATAATAAAGGTTTGGTAATAGGTGTAATAAACTAATACTGACATGTGATTGATATGTCGCAACAGGTATTTGTCGTACAGTCCGCTTATGGCTCCGGTGAGTGTTGCAAGTATAATAAACCACATCCATTTGTTTCCGCCTCTAATGGAATAGCCTTCTTTTTTACCTGCAAAGGAAAACATTAAAAACGATAATAATGTAATTCCTACGCCTATACTCTGGTAAAACGTAAGTTGCTCGCTAAAAATGAGTACTCCCCCTACTACCACCCAAACCGGCTGCGTGGCTTTAATGGGCGAAGCTATGGTAATGGGTAAATGTTTTATGGCAAAATAGGCAAAAAGCCAGGATGTAAGTACGATAACAGCCTTCAGTACGAGTTGTAGGTGTGTTGCAAAATCAACCGATGGAACATAAAAGATGCTATTCTCAAAGCCGGGATAAAACCATGATAGTAACAAAAAGGGAGTAAGGATAATGGCTGAAATAAGTATTGATGTTTGCAAAACAGGAATTACTGCATTGCCTTGCAAAGATGTTTTTTTAAAAACATCGTACACACCAAGCAACAATGCCGAAACGAAAGCAAAAAGTATCCACATATTTGAGTTT
>DYSC01000066.1 GCA_020726365.1 Porphyromonas sp. | reverse complement strand
TAATTTTACTATTTATCATTTTTGCATTCGACAGTAATATTGTTTCTATCTTTAATTTTTTTACTTTCCCAATGCCAACAATGCAATCCTGAATGCGTTTACGGAACTTCCAACAGGTCATTTGGTTTAATTCCAGTTGGTCGGCATAATTATACGACGAAAAATCGTTGCCGAGTACGCACACATTGTAGGCAATGTAAAAAGCCTTATTGATAGGAAATTTTATATTGTGGAAAATGGTATTTGCTGTTGCAGATTCTTCCTTTTTGCAACGGGTACACCGCCTCGACGAAGGCGTTTTTCCTTCGCAATAATTGGTATGTCCGCAATTCCGACAAATAAAACCATCTTTCCATTTAATATCTGCAATAAATTTTAATGCTTTTGTAGTATCGTCGAAAAGTTCCTGTGCATATTCCGACGAAATATCTTCTTTAAATAACATGATAATCAGTTGATTTTAAATTTAAGTGTTTTAATTCGGCGGCAAAGATAAATATATTTTTAGTGATAACAAAATAATTTATTAGTGATATTATTGTAATTTAAAAATATTGTTTTAACTTTGCAGCGTGAATGATCCACAACTCCTAAAGGGGAGTAAGAAAAAATTGTACTTACTAATTATAAATAAATTTTATGCAAGAAAATATACAGAACAATAGTAACTCAAATTCCCCGCAATTTAACCCGACACAATCGGGAGGGGCAAGTGGTGCTATTAATGAACGTTACACACAACTGAGCGAAACAAGTTGTTGCCTTTCGTGTGGCGGAGCAATTAATCACGCTAAACCACAATTAGGAGAGATTTGTGTGGATTTAGGTAGTGGACGTGGAAACGATGTTATTCGGTTGGCCGAAGAAGTTGGAGAGGAGGGTTACGTGTATGGAATTGATATTTCGGAAGGTATGATTGCGAAAGCAAAAGCGAATTTGGGAAAATTTGAGGTTGAAAATGCTGAAATTTTGAAAGCTGAATTAGAAAACTTACCTTTACAAAACGATAGTGTAAATTTGGTCATTTCTAATTGCACCATCAACCACGCCTCTAATAAACAAGCTGTTTGGAATGAAATTTTTCGAATTCTGAAACCCGAAGGGCGATTTATTGTGAGCGATATTTATGCCACAAGTCCCATAGCCGATGAATACCGCAACGACCCGGTGGCAATAGCTGAGTGCTGGGCAGGTGCAGTTACCAAAGAAGAATACCTTACAGCGCTCGAAACAGCCGGATTTAAAAACTTACTGGTTTACGAAGAATCGGCACCTTACGCTAAAGGGCAAGCCGAAGTAGCAAGCTGGACGATAGAAGGAAGAAAATAAGAATAAACCACAATAGAAACAGTAGAATATATTTTTATTCATGTTTCTATTGTTGTTCAAAAAAAAGGCTTATTTAGTAAGTCGTATATTCACCAACTAAAATAAATTTTTTATGAAAAGTGTAGTGAAAAAAAGTTGCGCATGCAACACAAAATCAGAAGCTAAAGTAGCACAATGTTGCGCTAAAGTTTCGAACATCGTAGCTGGTTGTCACGACTAAAGTTACACCCCTAACCTCTGAATTGGAATTCATTTCTTTTCGGAGGTTAGGTTTTTTTTAATAATAAAAAGAATAAAATGATTAATACAGGTTCAAATCAACAAAATTCGGCATTCGCACCAAAAGTTTTATCGAAGCATAATATTGTTGTTCAGGTAACTGATTCGGATGAATTTTTTATTGTAAATCCATTGCATGAATCAGCCGACATAATCAGCGCCGATGAGCTTAAAATGCTTCATGCCAAACTCGATTTATCAGGCGATTTTGCACAGCGAGGATATTTGATGGAAGATGCAAAGGAGAAAAAGGCTTTTAAATTGGCTTATATGGATTTTTTAGAAAAGCGTGAAGAGGATGAAACTCAGTTGTTTTTTGTACCCAATTACTCGTGCAACTTTGCCTGTTCGTATTGCTATCAGGAGGGTTATAATCCGGTGCAAAAAGTACTGAATAACGATGTGGTGGATGCTTTTTTTAATTATATAAAAATAGAATTTGCTGGTCGTCGAAAATACATTACTGTTTTTGGAGGAGAGCCGCTTTTGCCTGGTGATAATCAACGTGCTATGTTGACGCATTTTATTGCCCGAGCCAACGAAGCAAACTTGGATTTGGCATTTGTTACAAATGGCTATACATTAGCAAGTTATGTTGATTTACTCAAAACAGCCCGCATTCGCGAAATACAAGTTACATTGGATGGGACACAGGAAGTTCATGACGCACGCCGCTACTTGAAGGGCAAACAAGGTACTTTTGATAAAATTGTGGAAGGAATAGATGCTTGTTTAGCAGCCGGTCTCGACATTAATCTACGTATGGTAGTTGATAAAGAGAATTTACCAAATCTGGCTGGACTTTCGCGTTT
This sequence comes from Porphyromonas sp., assembly GCA_020726365.1. Classification (GTDB taxonomy): domain Bacteria; phylum Bacteroidota; class Bacteroidia; order Bacteroidales; family Paludibacteraceae; genus Paludibacter. Next base: position 9,660 of record DYSC01000066.1, on the reverse strand, counting down.
TGCTATTGATCTGGGTTGGACTAAATCGCCTTATTTTAAAACACAGCTCGGACGAAATTACGAACTGCATTTTTGCAACTCTACGCCCGAAAAGCTTTACGACCGCGCCACTTTGTACCAACATTTATACGAATTGCTTAAAGTGCATCCGTATATTGCTGAATTTTACAAACCTGCATTTTCAATTGCCAAATATATTTCCGAAAATGAGGCTCTACCAACTCCTTTGTTCGATTCGTGTCCGGCTTGTAAAACCGAGTGGGCTTTCGATTTTACAGGAACTATTTACTCATGTACGGCAACAGTTGGGAATAAAGGCGACGAGCTGGGAACTTTTTATCCCACCATTACTAAAAACGAAGAAGCCATCGAAAGCTGGCAAAACCGCGACATTACAACTATCGAACAATGCAAAACCTGCGATGTGGCATTGGCGTGCGGTGGTGGTTGTGCTTCGGTAGCGAAAAACAAATTTGGACATCCTAATAATCCTGATTGTCGTCCGGTGAAGGATTTATTGAGTCTGGGAGCGGCGTATTACCTTGCCCCCTAAATCCCCCACAGGGGGACTTAAAGAGTGCGATTTCGGAGTTTATGCTCATTTAAAGATGAATATATGAACATTTATAATAAATTTAGATATTAACAAAACTAATTACAAGTCCCTCCTGTGGAGGGACTTAGGGAGTCCTTTATGAAAGAGATTAATGCAGCTGATTTTCAGCAAGAAGTTCTAAATGGTGGTAAGGTAGTAGTTGATTTTTATTCAACCGAATGTCCACCTTGTGAAGCGTTGGCACCAAAGTTCGAAGCTATGGCCGAATTGTATGGCGAGAAGATTAAATGTGTAAAGATTTTCCGTCAGCAAAACAAAGAGTTAGCAACACAACTTGGTGTAAGTGGTTCGCCAACATTAGTATTTTTTGATAATGGTCAAAAAATATTAGACACTATCAGTGGTGGTATTAAAAAATCGGAAATAGTTGAACGATTGGACAAAATGCTTACTCCAGAAGAAGTTACAGCTATTAAAGCCAATCAGAAAAAAACTGTTTCGGAATACGATGTGGCAATTTTGGGCGGTGGCCCTGCGGGCTTAACTGCAGGAATTTACCTCGGTCAGGCAAAAATAAATACAGTGCTGATTGACCCTGCACTTCCCGGAGGTTACATGGGTATTACACATCAGGTTTCGAACTATCCCGGATTTGAGCAACCACAACCTGGTTTTATGTTGGCACACTACATGAGCGAACAGGCAAAACATACGGGTATCGATTTTAAAGTAGCGGTAGATATTACTTCGGTAGATTTGGCAAAAAAAGAAATTGTGATTGATGAACTGGAAACCATCAAAGCCAAAAAAATTATTATAGCTACCGGAACCACTCCTAACACGATGAATGCGCCGGGCGAAATGGAATTCAAAGGTAAAGGAATTTCGTATTGTGCCACTTGCGATGCTAAGTATTTTGTGGATAAAGAAGTTACCGTAATTGGTGGCGGAAATTCAGCGGTAGAAGAAGCCTTGTTTATTAGCAAATTTGCCAGCAAAATAACTATGATTCATCAGTTCGACAAACTTACTGCCAATCAGACAGCTATTGAGCAATTGCAGGCAAATGACAAAATCACGGTTATGTACGAACACGAACCACGTAGCTTCGAGAAGCGTGATGATAAAATGATTACAATTCTTGAAGATTTGAAAACCAAAGAAAAGAAAGAATTAGCTGCTGATGGCGTTTTTGTATTTATAGGTTTTAAATCAAACATTTCAGTTTTAGGCAAAACTTTGCCAGAAATGGACAAATGGAGCTATATTAAAACCAACGAAGATATGCAAACCAACTTGCCCGACATTTATGCCGTCGGCGATATTATCAGTAAAAAATACCGACAAATAACCACAGCTGTAGCCGATGGAACAATTGCAGCTATAACCATTTCGAAAGAGATGTAGTTATGGGCAAGCACCTTCCTTCTCGCTTGATGGTTTATTATCAGGCGGTCGGGAAGCCGCTTAACCCTAACTAATTTTTAAATTTTAAAAAGAAAAAAATGGACAACACCAGAAACTTATATTCCGACACTGACATGCAACTAATGCGATCAGCAGAAGATTCGCTGCTTATGGGCAAAAATAGAGTGGCTGAACTAAAACTGTTTGCTGAAAAAAGTGGAATTAGACGCATTGGCATTGCCCATTGTGTAGGAATGACCAAAGAGGCAATGAAATTAAAAGAGCGATTGTCGGATAAATTTGAAGTGCATACCGTTGATTGCAAATATCAGAAAATAAAAGCTTCAGAATTTTTCAACGACGAAGCTATTAAAGGTTCTGCTTGCAATCCTGCCGGACAAGCCGATTTTTTAGCACAACAAAATACGGAACTTAATATCTCATTCGGGCTTTGTGTGGGGCACGATATTATGTTCAATACGAAATCGAAAGTACCAACTACTACCCTAATAGTAAAAGATAGGGAGCATAAACACAATCCGTATCAGGAGTTTTTGAAATAAACAATTAAATATAGTAAGGGACAAGCGGTAGGGATACCGCTTGTCCCTTACTAATCTTAACCCTCACTAATTATAACAGAAAAACACTAATAATATGCTATATAGAGAAAATTAATAGTGATATTATTGTAATTTATTAGTGATATTATTGTAATTTAAAATACTTGTATTACCTTTGCAACGTCAAACAAAAAAATAAAAAAAACAAAAATAAGAAATGGAAAAGATTGTAATTGTAGGAGGTGTGGCAGCAGGTGCTACTGCCGCAGCAAAAGTCCGTCGAATTTCGCCCGATGCACAAATAACCATGCTCGAAGCTGGTCCGGATATTTCGTTTGCTAACTGCGGATTACCATATTATATTGGCGGAGATATCAAAAGTCGCTCAAAACTGATTTTGCAAAGTCCCGAAAGTTTTAAGGAGCAATATAATGTGGATGTTTATACGCATACTATTGCAACTATTCTCGATAGGGAAGCACATACACTGAAAGCCCGTGATACCCGTAGTGGAGAATTAATGACTTTTGAATACGACAAGCTGATTTTGGCACAAGGAGGACGACCCATAAAACCGACATTACCAGGTGCCGATCACGGTCATGTTTTCACTCTCTGGACATTGGAAGACATGGACAAAATAGCTTCGTTTATGGACGAAAAGAAACCTAAAACAGCCGTAGTTGTTGGTGGTGGATTTATCGGACTCGAAATGGTGGAAGCTCTTACTAAAAGAGGTTTAAAGGTAAATGTAGTGGAAATGATGCCGCACGTGATGGCTATTATGGAAGCTGAAACAGCCGGTTTTATCGAAGCTGAAATGCTTTCGTATGGTGTTGGAATTCACACAGGTACAGGAGTTACCGAAATTGGAACACGCAGTGTAAAATTAGCTAATGGCAAAACTTTGGATGCCGATATGGTTTTACTTTCGATAGGTGTGCGTCCTACTTTACAATTGGCAATAGAAGCCGGTCTCGAAATGGGCGAAGCCGGAGGTTTGTTGGTGAACGAATTTATGCAAACTTCGGATGCTGATATTTATGGCGCAGGCGATATGGTGGAAATTGAACACCGCGTAAATGGCAAAAAAGTACGTATTCCGTTAGCCGGACCGGCTAACCGTCAGGGACGAATTGCTGCCGAAAATGCACTGGGTGGAAAACACCCTTACAAAGGTTCTATCGGAACATCAATTGTACGTGTGTTCGAAGCAGTAGCAGGAACAACCGGATTGTCGTTGAAACAAGCGCGTGCGTTGGGCATTGATGCCGATGCCATTGTGGTTCACAAAGAACATCACACATCATATTATCCGGGTTCAGAGCAAGTTTCTGTAATGCTTATTTACGATAAAGTCACTGGTGTTATTCTGGGTGGTCAAACAGCGGGTTACGAAGGCGCCGACCGCCGATTGGATGTAATTGCAACCGCCGCTGCAACCAAACTCACTGTGAGCGACATGGCAGATGTAGATTTTGCATATTCGCCACCTTTAGGCACTGCTAACGATGCCATAAATATGGCAGCATTTGCAGCCGAAAATAAAATGACCGGTTTTAGCCCATCGGTAACCGTATCGGAAATCGATGACTTTTTAGAGGGCAAAAATCCTATTTGTATCGACGTGCGTGATATATTTGCTTACGAAAAAACACACATATCGGGAGCAATGCATATCCCATTGGAAATTTTACCCGAAAAATTGGCTTCAATTCCTACTAATCGACCCGTAATTGTGTACGACGAAACAGGTAAAAAAGGTCACCAAGCTTTGCGTACATTGATTGGAGCAGGTTTTGACGATGTTACCAATATTTCAGGCGGACATGAATCATTGCAACGCCAAGTACGAGCCGTTGGATTTAAAAATCTGAAAATTGAGCTTTTACCCATCGAAGAAAAATCGATAGAAGGCGAAAAGAAGAACGAAAAAGAAGAAGGCAAACAAGCTAAACAAAAAGTTGATGAAAATAGCACGCTGATTGTAGATGTACGTACTCCCGAGGAATTTGATGAAGGAGCTGTACCCGATGCCATTAATATTCCTTTAGATGAATTTATGCATCGTTACGAAGAGCTCGGACGAAATGCGAATCGCGAAATTGTTGTATATTGCGCCACTGGAGCACGTTCGGCTTATGCACAACGAATGTTGATGCAAATGGGTTATAAAAATGTGAAAAATGGTGGAGGTTTGAACAGCATGATGCAGTGGGCGCGTTCTAAGTCAGCTCAAAGTAATCAAAATGCGAAAGCCGTTTCTGATGAACCGCTGGTAGTCGATACGCGAACTTCGTACGAATTTCAAAGTGGTGCTTATCCCGGTGCTATCAATATCGACCTCGACGAATTGCAAATGCGTATTGATGAACTGGGTAGCAAAGATCGCGACATAACACTCTATTGTGCTTCAGGAGCGCGTTCGGCTTACGGTGTACGTATGCTACAGCAAATGGGCTTTATGAACGTGAAAAACGGTGGAGGACTAATGCACATGATGATGCGGAGGTAAAACCTTAGCCCTCTCCTTGAGGAGAGGGCTAAAATATAAACAATTTAAATTTAAAAAAAAATGAAAAAAATTAGTATCGTCTTTTTAGTAGTTATCATGTTATCGGGTTGTGATGTCCTTGATAAACTAACTGTGTTCAACATCCCAGTTTCCGAAACGATAGAAATTAAATCAACAGTTCCAATCAACACTCCTTTTGATGTACCTACTCCACCAATTTCACTTAATACCAAAAGTACTTTTGACACGAATAATACGAATAAAGATTTAATTCAAGAAATTTCTTTATCTTCGTTGACAATGACAGTAATAGACCCTGCCGGTGAGGATTTTAGCCTTTTAGAATCTATAGAAATTTACATTAAAGCCGAAGGAGAGGAAGAGGAAAAGATTGCATGGCTCAATCCTGTTCCTGCTCAATCTTCTGTTACTTTAGAACTGTCAAACTCTGATTTAAAACGCTTCATTCTAAAAGATAGCATAGAATTAAGAGTAAAAACTAAAACTGATGAAGTAAATACTCGCACCTACAAAATTAAAATCGATGCCAAATTTAAAGTAAATGCCAAAATATTAGGTGTTTAAAAAAAATGACAGTATGCAAATTTTCTTAATAATTATTGCGGCAGTTTTTGGAGCTATTGTTTTATTAAACATTTATGCTCGCATTAAAATGAAGAACACACCCAAAGTTGCTGATAGTGATAAAATTATCACATTGACCGACAAAAATTTCAATCAGAAAACCAAAGGGAAGCTCGTTTTAGTTGATTTTTGGGCGGAATGGTGTGCTCCTTGCCGTATGATGGCTCCAATTCTTAACGATTTGTCCAACGACTTACCCGATGGCAAATTAGTTGGAAAAATCAATATTCAAATTTATCAGTCAATGGCACAGCGCTTTAATGTGCGGAACATTCCTACACTCATTTTATTTAAAGATGGAAAAGAGGTAGATCGGTTTGTGGGGGTAAAAAGCAAAGATTTTTTATTGAAAGCAATGAAGTGATTTGCGAGTTACTCATTTACAATAAACCAGTTAAACAAAAATTAGAAACAAATGAAACAAAAAATTCAATTTTTCCCTATAACTTCGTTTTCAGTTGTTATGGGTCTTACTGGATTATCCATTGCTTTTGGTAAGTTTTATCACATGCAGTGGTTGCCCAAAGTATTTTACGACGTATCGATATTTGCAGCTCTTTCGATTTTCGTTTTATTAGTAATTATGTACGGACTAAAGTTTGCATTTTACCCCGACGAAGTTATAACTGATTTTAAACATCGGATTAGAGTTAACTTTTTTTCGGCGATAAGTATCTCGTTATTACTACTTTCCATAGCGTTTTACACCTATTATCCACTATTGTCAATTACTTTCTGGTGGATGGGTACAGTATTGCACACCATATTTCTGTTTAAAACCATTAGTTTTTGGGTTCAGCATAATTTTGAAATTCACCACTTCAATCCGGCTTGGTTTATACCTGTTGTTGGCAATATATTGATACCCATTGTTGGGGTTGAGTATGCCCCACAAATTATTTCGTACTTTTATTTTTCGGTTGGCTTTTTCTTTTGGATAATATTGTTTACTATTTTTCTTTACAGAGCAGTATTTCATGCTCAATTGCCCGAAAAATTTATTCCAACTTTCTTTATTTTGTTGGCGCCACCGGCTGTAGGTTTTATTTCGTATATGCGATTAGCGCAAAGCTGGGACGGTTTCTCCATTTTTATGCTCCTCATAACGTATTTCTTTATTATGCTTTTGGCAGTAATGTTTCGTAGCTTTTATAAAATCAAGTTCTTTATGTCGTGGTGGGCATTTACATTCCCGCTTGCAGCCACAACCATTGCTACTATAGTTGCATTTCAGATAACTAACGAAGTTATTTTTAAATATATTGCCTTTTTAATGCTTGGGGTTTCTATGGTAGCTATAGCTGTAGTTGCATGGTTTACAGCTATTAATATAAAAAAAGGTGAAGTTTGCATCAAAGAAGATTAATTCATAAAAAAAAATAGATATGAAAACAAAATTTACAGCTATTGTATTTAGCATTTTTGGGTTATTAATAGGAGTTATTATCACTGCCATAACTTTAAACTTATCAGTAGGCAAGATGATGACAAAAGAAATGAAAAGTCCGTACGATTACGAAAAGACGGTATCGACCATCGTCAACCGGATTAATTTGGCAAAAGAATGGCATGTGGTTACGGTTTACGATATGAATGATGAAGTTATCAAACATGGGGGTAAACCCATTGGCAAATACAGTATTATTAAATATTGCAGTGGTAAATATGCTTCGGAAATGTTAATGGATGATAGCCGGAAAACGATTGGTGCTATGATGCCAAAAGCATTTGCTGTATACGAAAAAACGGATGGTCAAGTGTATGTAGCCACTTCGAATGGTGCAGTAATGGGAAAACTATTTGGTGGAGAAACCGAAACATTGATTGAAAAAGTATCGCTCGAAATAGAGGATATATTACGTTTTATGAATTTTAAATTCAGCGTTTTTTAATGAATTTTTTTAACAACAATATAAAAATTAAAGAGTATGAAACTATTAAGAACAGCTGTTCAAGAAATTGAAACGGCAGCAGAACTAAACAAAATTATCAGCGAAAACGAAAATGTAATGGTATGTTGTGGCCGTATGGGACCTATGTGTATTCCTGTTTACGACATTATGGAGGAGTTAGAAGAAGAGCGCGAAAACATTAAATTTTACACCATGGGATTCGACACTCCTGAAGCAAATCAAATTAGACAAGCCCCAGAATGTAGAGGTTTTATGGGAATACCATTTACCATGTACTACAAAAATGGAGAAACCGTAAAAGCAACAACAAGTATTCAGAGTAGAAAGCAAATTACTGAAATTTTTGATACCTATTTTGTATAATAAAATTAGTTGGTAACAAGAGAAGTATATTTTTTTTGAAAAATATATTTCTCTTGTTGCGTTTTAAAAATTAAGTAGATTCAATAAGTTATGGAAAAAATATATGATGTAATGATTTTAGGCGCAGGCGCAGGCGGACTTACAGCAGGCATTTATGCTTCGCGCGGAAAGTTAGATACGCTTATTCTGAACGAAGGTGTAATTGGCGGGCAAATGGTGCTTACCAATGAAATTGCTAACTATCCGGGTGTGGAAACAACTCCAGGATATGAGCTGGCAAACATCATGAAAAAACAGGCAAAAGATTTTGGCTGTACCATCAAAACGAATATCAAAATTGTTGAATATCATTTAGATGGTAATATTAAAACGGTAGTTTTAGAAGATGAGCGGGTATTCAAAGCTAAATCGGTGATTCTCACACCCGGTGGTCGTCCGCGTTCGCTCGATATTCCGGGCGAAAAAGAATTTGAAGGACGTGGTATTTCGTATTGTGCAACCTGCGATGGTGATTTCTTTCACGACAAAGAAATTATAGTGGTTGGTGGTGGAAATTCGGCTTTGGAAGAAGCTGTTACGCTCACTAACTTTGCATCGAAAGTAACCATTGTACATCAGTTCAACGAATTTCAAGCTTTTGCACATGCCGTGGAAGAGGCTAAAAAAAATCCGAAAATCTCCTTTATCATGGAGTCGGAATTACGCGAATACATTGGCTCGGATAAACTTGAAAAAGTAAAAATTGAAAACTTGCGTACGCACGAAATCACCGAAATGGATGTTGATGGTGTTTTTGTTTTTGTTGGATACAAACCGAATACCGAAGCATTTGATGGTATAATAACCACGAACGACAGAATGGAATTTATTGTAGATGCAGCAATGAAAACAAATATCGAAGGCGTTTTTGCTGCCGGCGATTGCATAGCCAAACGTTACCGACAAGTAACTACATCGGTTGCCGAAGGCACGATAGCATCTTTAAGTGCATCGGAATATTTACGGACAAAGAAATAATTTCAATAATGAACGCTACATTCCGCAATAAAAACCACTGGTATGATGGGGCTTTTTACGATAAAATAGTTGCACCTAATCAAACCAAACTCTTTGAGCAGATAAAACAATTAATTGCCGAACGAAGCTCAGTACTCGATGTGGGATGCGGAACAGGCTATCTACCTTTTGTGCTTGCCGACAAATGTAAATCGGTTACCGGCATCGATTTATCGAAACGAAATATTGATAAGGCTAACGAAAATTTACAGTTAAGTAATTTAAAATCAATACAATTTGTGCACACCCCTTTGGATCAACTTGACCCAAAGGGGTCGTCTCGTTTTGATTACGCCACCATTACTTACGTGGTGCACGAAATAGATGAGCACGACCGACTACCACTGTTAGAATCGATGTTTCGGGTGGCCGATGCCGTTATTATTGGCGACTACCACACACCTCAACCACGTTCCTTTTCGGGTCTCGTTACCGAAATTGTCGAATTTATAGCCGGCAGAAGTCATTATCGTAACTTTAAAAACTTTCAGCGAAATGGCGGACTAAATGGAATAATTACGAAAGGAAATTTTGATTTAATTGCTGAAATTACAAACGAAACGAATAGAATTGTGGTGCTGAAGAAAGTAACATCATAGGACTTAAACGCAACACCCCGAACGCAAAACACCCCGTCAAGCA